>JBOFLE010000256.1:0-31315 GCA_051657705.1 Nocardioides sp.
AAAGGCGAACTGCCCGGGCAGCTCTGCGTCTTCGCCCGGGAGGTGCTCCGCACCGAGGCCGGGCAGGACATCGGACACTACGACGCCGTGCACTCCCATTACTGGCTGTCGGGGCAGGTGGGCGCGCTTGCCAGGGATCGCTGGGGGGTGCCGCTGGTCCACTCGATGCACACCATGGCCAAGGTCAAGAACGACTCGATGGCCAGCGGCGACACTCCGGAGCCGATGGCCAGGATCATCGGCGAGGAGCAGGTGGTCGAGGCGGCCGACATGCTGATCGCCAATACCGCCATGGAGGCCGGCCAACTCGTCGACCTGTACGACGCCGACCCGTTGCGAGTCGAGGTGGTCCATCCCGGCGTCGACCTGTCGGTCTTCAAGCCGACCGAGCGGTCCTCGGAGCGTCGGCGTCTGGGACTGCCGGACGATGCCTCCGTGCTGTTGTTCGCCGGCCGGATCCAACCGTTGAAGGCGCCGGACGTCCTGCTCCGGGCCGTCGCCGTGATGCTCGCGGAACATCCGGAGCTGCGTTCGCGCCTGGTGGTGCCGGTGGTCGGCGGACCGTCCGGCACCGGGCTCGATCACCCCGAGTCGCTGGCCCAGCTCGCCGACGAGCTCGGGCTCGACGGTGTCGTGCGTTTCGTCCCGCCGGTCGGCCAGCGGGAGCTGGCGGGCTGGTACGCCGCAGCGACTGTCGTGGCGGTGCCGTCCTACAACGAGTCGTTCGGACTCGTTGCCGCCGAGGCACAGGCGTCTGGTACCCCGGTGGTCGCCGCCGCGGTGGGCGGATTGCCGACGGTTGTCGCGGACGGCGTGTCGGGGGTCCTGGTCCACACCCACGAGCCACACGACTGGGCGAAGGCGCTGGCGTCGGTGATCAGGGACGAGAGTCTGCGGGTCAGGCTGGCCGCCGGTGCCCTCGCCCAGGCCGTCACGTTCTCCTGGGACCGAACCGCCGAGCGCACCATCGAGGTCTACGACCGGGCTCGCGAGTCGATGGCGGCGGGCCCGCCCACATCCGAACTGGGGCCGGCGGCGCCGATGGCGGTCGGATGACCGGTGACCCGGCGCGCGCCCGGCTCCTGGCGTTGCGCGACTATCTCGCCGCGAGCGAACTCGAGCACCAGGAACTGGGCGCCGGGGTCTTCGCGCTCACCCTGCCCGGAGAGAAGAAGCAGTCGACGCCGGTGCGGATCGAGCTCGGCGCCCACGCGCTCGCGGTGCGAGCCTTCGTCTGCCGGAATCCCGACGAGGAACACCAGCGGGTCTACCGGTGGCTGCTGGAGCGCAACCTGAAGATGTACGGCGTGGCGTTCGCCGTCGACCGGTTCGGCGACATCTATCTCGACGCGCGGCTGCCGCTGTCGTCGGTGAACGCCGACGATCTCGATCAGCTCCTGGGGTCCTTGTTGGCCTATGCCGACGAGTCCTTCAACACCATTCTCGAACTCGGCTTCGAGTCGTCGATCCGCCGGGAGTGGCAGTGGCGGCTCGCCCGGGGTGAGTCCACCGCGAACCTCGAGGCATTCCGCGGCTGGCTCACGTCGTAGCCGTCGGTGTCGGCCGCGCGGTCCGGTCGGCCCGCCGGTGCCGGGCGATCGCCACGCCGAGCAGGGCGAGCAGTCCGCCGACGTAGGCCAGCGGAGCCGGGGACTCGGACAGGAAGGCCCAGCCCATGCCGATGGTGATGGGCGGCACCAGGTAGGTGGTCACGCCGAGCCGGCCCGCGTCCATCCGCCCCAGCGCATAGGCGTATGTGGTGAAGGCGATCGCGGTCGGGAAGACGCCGAGATAGGCCACCCACCACACGTCCGGCGTGGTCGCGGCCCGGAGGTCGTGGAGCAGTTGCCCGCCGAACGGCAGGCAGGTGAGCATGCCGACGGTGCATGCCAGCCAGGTGATCTGGATCGCCGGAATCCGGCTGGTGAGCGGCTTCTGCAGGATCACCGAGATCGAGTACACGATCGCGGACAGCACGCAGAGCGCGGCGCCCAACACCGGGTCGCCCCCGCCGTCGGGCGCGGTAACGCCGATCATCACCACTCCGGTGAAGGAGACCAGCAGGCCGGCGCCCAGCAAGCCGGTGAACCGCTCGTTCAGGAAGACCGCCGCGAGCAGCGCGATCAGCAACGGAGAGACCTGCAAGATCATGGCGGCCGTGCCCGCGTCGACCAGCAGTTCGCCGGTGTTCAGCGCCACGTTGTAGACGCCGAACCACAACACCCCGATGCCGGCGACGGCGAACCACTCGGCGCGGGTGAGCCTGACCAAGCCCTGGGTCGCCGCCACGGCGCCCAGGCACCCGCTCGCGACCGCCAGGCGACCGAGCGCGAGGGAGCCCGGCGAGAAGGAGCGACCCAGGTGTCGGATCGCGACGAAGGCCGACGCCCACAGCACCATGGTGACGAGTACGGCGAGCGCCGGCGCGAAGGACGCCGCCGAGACTGGTCGACGGGGTCGGTGACGGAGGGGCACCACCCGACCCTATGGTCCGGGACCGACGGCGGTCGCGCGGTTTTCGGACGCGATCCTCCACGCTGAGCCCGTGGTCAGAGATCCAGCTTGTAGCCGAGTCCGCGCACGGTCACGAGCTGGGTCGGCACGCTCGGCTGGTCCTCGATCTTCGCGCGGAGCCGCTTCACGTGCACATCGAGCGTCTTGGTGTCGCCCACGTAGTCGGCGCCCCAGATCCGGTCGATCAGCTGACCGCGGGTCAGCACCCGGCCCGGGTTGCGCAGGAAGTACTCGAGCAGCTCGAACTCCTTCAATGGCAGTCGCTGGACGACTCCACCGACGGTGACCTGGTGGCGCTCGACGTCCATCCTGATGCCGCCGGCCTCGAGCACCATGGGCGCCAGGTCGGGTTCGACGCCACGACGGAGTACCGCACGGATCCGGGCCAGCAGTTCGCGCGGCGAGTACGGCTTGGTGACGTAGTCGTCGGCGCCGAGTTCGAGGCCGACCACCTTGTCGACCTCGTCGTCCTTGGCGCTCACCACGATCACCGGCACCGACGAACTCGCCCGGAGCCGGCGACAGACCTCTGTACCGGGGATGCCGGGCAACATCAGGTCGAGGAGCACGATGTCGGCGCCATGGCGATCGAACTGTTCCAGCGCTTCGTCGCCGGTCGCGGCGAGGAAGACGTCGTACCCCTCCCGACGTAGCAGGTAGCTCAGCGCGTCGCTGTAGCTCTCCTCGTCCTCCACCACCAGGACACGAGTCACGACGAACCCTCCTTCTGCCGCGCCGGCCTCGCCGCCCGCTTGTTCCGGCGAGGTCCGTTGGTGATCGCAAGATCAGGCGGATCGTAGTCGACGTCTCCGTAGGCGGGACCGGGCAGGCTCAGCGTGAAGGTCGATCCCTGGCCCTCCACCGACCACGCGCGAACCTGGCCGCCATGGGTGGCCGCGACGTGCTTGACGATCGACAGTCCGAGTCCGGTGCCGCCGGTGGATCGGTGCCGGGCCGGGTCCACGCGGTAGAAGCGCTCGAAGATCCGGTCCATTTCCGCCGACGGGATGCCGATGCCCTGGTCGATCACCGAGATATCGACGCTCTCGGCCCGCTCGGTAACGCGGACGACCACGGTGGAGTCGGGCGACGAGTACGACACCGCGTTGGCGATCAGGTTGCTGATGGCGATGATCACCTGGGCGTGGCCGCCCAGGACGGTGCGGTTCCGGTCTCCGTCGAGGACGATCTCGATGCTCTTGGCCTCGGCGTCGATCACGTTGGCGTCGATGGCCGCGGCCACCACCTGATCGACCTGCACGGTGGACGGTTCCTCGATCGGATCGTCGCCCTGCAACCGCGACAGTTCGATGATCTGCGCCACGAGCTTGGAGAGTCGGTCGCTCTCGGTGAGCATCCGCCCGGCGAAGCGGTGCACGGCGGCCGGATCGTCGGCACCGCCCTGGACGGCTTCCGCAAGGAGCCGAATCGCGCCCACCGGCGTCTTCAACTCGTGGCTGACGTTGGCGACGAAGTCGCGTCGCACGGCGTCGAGCCGTCGCTCGCGGGTGCGGTCCTCCACCAGCGCCACGATCAGGTTGCTGCCGAGCGGCGCGACGCGCGCGGCGACGGTGCGGGCCGGGCGGCCGTGCTCACGAAGCAGTTCGAACTCCCGTTCGCGGATCTGCGAGTCGCGCCGTACCTCGGTGATCAGTCTGAGCAGCGGGGAATGCGTGACGGCGTTGCCGTTGACCAGGCCGAGCGCGTACGCCGGCGCGGAGGCCCGCAGCACCACGTCGTGCGGATCGACCACGATCGCGCTGCTGCGCAGGACCGACAACACCGACGCGACGCCGGCGGGCACGACCGGATCGGCCAGCGTCAGTTCGCGCGCGAACTGACGCTGGCTCAGTCGCCACGCGACCGAGGCCGCGACAATGACCAGCACGCCGGCGAGGGCCGCGAGAAGGAGCTGGTTCGGTGCCACGTCAAGATCGTACGCATTCCGCGGCTCGGGGAACCGACTCGAACCCGCTGACCACGGGTCCGTGCGCGGACTGTTCACGCACCGTTCACCGAAGATCTCCGACGATTCATCGACTCTGCATAGGGTTCAGGTCATGCGCGAGGCATTCGACGACCAGCTCAACGCCATTTTCGAGGATCTGGCCCAGATCGCCGACGCGGTCGAAGGGGCCGTGCGGCGGGCCACCGACGCGTTGCTCGCCAGCGACGCGGCGCTCGCCGAGGACGTGATCAGCAGCGACGCCGAGATCGACCGTGGCCGGGAGCGAGTGGAAGAGAGCTCATTCTCGTTGCTGTCCCTGCAACAGCCGGTGGCCAGTGACCTGCGTACGCTGATCTCCGCGTTGCGGATCGTCTCCGATCTCGAGCGGATGGGTGATCTGTCCGTCCATGTCGCGAAGATCGCCCGGCTCCGACTGCCCCATGCCGCGGTGCCCGCGGATGTGCGGCCGACGATCCTGGGCATGGCGGAGGTGGCGCAGGAGATGGTGCATCAGGTCGCGAGCGTGATCCGGACCCGTGACGTCGCCACCGCCCTGGTGCTGCACGAGACCGACGAGCGGATGGACTACCTGCGGCGCACGAGCCTGAGCCGGTTGCTGTCCTCGGACTGGGCACACGGCGTGGAGGCCGCGGTCGATATCGCGCTCCTGGGGCGCTACTACGAGCGGATCGCCGATCACGCCGTGTCGGTCGCCAGCCGGGTGGTCTTCATCGTCACCGGCGAGAAGCCGGTGCACGCCACCTCCCCCGCCTGACGCGCGACCCCGCGCGACGGGGCCGCCGGCCTCAGTGTTCCATCCGGGCTCGGTGGCGGGCGAAGGACGCCGCCACCTCGGCTTCCGCGTCGGCCCGTCCGACCCAGTTGGCGCCCTCGACGGACTTTCCCGGCTCCAGGTCCTTGTACACCTCGAAGAAGTGCTGGATCTCCAGCCGGTCGAAGCTGGGCAGGTGGTTGATGTCGCGCAGGTGCTCGAGACGCGGATCCGTCGCCGGCACGCAGAGCACCTTGTCGTCGCCGCCGGCCTCGTCGGTCATCCGGAACATCCCGATGGCGCGGCTGGAGATCAGGCATCCCGGGAAAGTCGGCTCCTGGAGGATCACCAGCGCATCCAGCGGATCGCCGTCCAGGCCGAGCGTGTTCTCGATATATCCGTAGTCGGCCGGGTACTGAGTCGAGGTGAACAGCGTCCGGTCGAGCCGGATCCGCCCGGTGGCGTGATCGACCTCGTACTTGTTGCGTTGACCCTTGGGGATCTCCACCAGGACGTCGAACTCCACGCGCTCCTCCAAGCTTCTCGATCTGAGGGTCTTTATCCGGGCTTCTCGATCCGGCTGCCCATTGTCGCGCACTCCATGGAATAGTCGCAGGGGTGTCCCTCTCACCGATCCGGGTGCTGGCGGCCACCGCGGCGCTGGGGGTTCTCGCGGCCGCCTCCGGTGCCGGCCCGGCGCCGGCCGGCGCCGACGAGCCTGCCCCGGTGAGCGAGGTGGCCGGGGTGGTTCCCGCGCCGGAACCGGTGCCGGCCCTGCCGCCGTCCACGATCGATCCCACCGAGGTGCGGGCGGCGCTCGCGCCCTATCTCGACGAGAAGCCGCTCGGGCCGGACGTCGTCGCATCCCTGGCTCCGCTTGACGGCACCGGAACGGTCTTCGGGAGCGGCGCGGAGTCGTCGTTCATCCCGGCCTCGACCATGAAGTTGTTGACGGCGGCGGCTGCCCTGGAGGTGCTGGGGCCCGAGCACACCTTCGGCACCCGGGTAGCGCGCCAACCGGACCGCGGGACGGAGCCGAAGTCCGCCGACATCGTGCTGGTCGGCGGGGGCGACCCGTTCCTGGCCAGCCGCCCGGCAGGCGGTCGCTATCCGCGTGGTGCGGATCTCCGCACCCTGGCCGGGCGAGCCGCCGAAGCTCTCCGGGCCGACGGCGTACGCCGGGTCCGGATCGGCTACGACTCCTCCTTGTTCTCCGGACCGCCGGGCGCGAGCAGTTGGCCCGCCGACTACCTCGCCGACGAGGTCGTGGCTCCGATCACCGCGCTCTGGGCGGACGAAGGCCGGCCGGCCTCCGGCTTCGGCCGAACCAGCGATCCAGCCGCGGCGGCGGCACTGGTGTTCCGGGACGCGCTGGCCCGGGCCGGCATCGCGGCGCGCGGCGCGCCCCGGGTCGCGAAGGTCGAACCGGCCGCTACCGACCTCGCCGAGGTGACGTCGGCGCCGCTGGCTCAGATCGTCGAGCGGGTGCTCGAGGTGAGCGACAACGAGGCCGCGGAGGTACTCGCGCACCACGTCGGGATCGCCGAGACCGGTCGGGGTAGCTTCAGCGGCGGCGCGACCGGGGTCGCCGCGGCGCTGACCCGGCTCGGGATACCGCTCGACGGCGCCAAGATCTACGACGGCAGCGGCCTGTCTCGCGCCAACCGGCTGCGGGCCGGGACGCTGATCGCCGTCCTGCGGGCCGCGGCCGATCCGGAGCGGCCCGAGCTGCGGGCGGTGCTGTCGGGGCTTCCGGTCGCCGGTTTCAGCGGGTCCTTGGCGTATCGCTTCTCCGACGGCCCGCCCGCCGGGCGCGGCCAGGTGCGCGCCAAGACCGGCACGCTCACCGGCGTACACGCGCTCGCCGGTACCGTTCTCGACGAGAGCGGCAACCTATACCTGATGGTGCTCGCCGCGGACCGGGTCCGTCGAAACAAGTCGTTGGCCGCCCGGCTGGCCCTGGATCGCGCGGCCGCGGCGCTGGCTTCGTGTTCCTGCGCCCCGGGCTGATCCGCTTCGCGACCCGTCCCGTAGTAGCGGTCGACCCCTCCCAAAGTAGCTACTACGGGACGGGTCGGCCAAGCTGGGGACTTGTAGGGTCGCGATCATGAAGCCGATCGACTGGGATCTCGCGGTGTCGCTGGGCAGCAGGCTTGCGGGCGACGGGCCCGAGATAGGCGTCGAGGGCGCGGCGCCGGTCATCGAGGAGTTGCGGGCCGGCGCGACTCGCTCCGCCGGGCTGGTGCGGGAGTTCACCGGCCTGGTCGCTCCCGAGGACACCGCCCCGGTCCTGATCGTCAATCGCCGGGGGTGGATCCAGGCCAATGCCGACGGGTTCGCGCGGTTGCTCGATCCCGTGCTCGAGCGGCTGGCGATAAGCGCCGAGACGCCGTCGGGGAGCGGGTGGCGGCCCTCGCGGCCCGGCAACCCAGATTCACGAGGTGCCGGCGCCCGGGTGGCCGGAGCCCAGCTGGGCCTGATGCTCGGCTTCCTCGGCGGCAAGGTGCTGGGCCAGTTCGATCCGTTCTTCCCACCGTCCGGGCGGCTGCTGCTGGTAGCGCCCAACATCGTCCAGGTGGAGCGTGAGCTGGGAGCCGGTGCCAGCGACTTCCGGCTTTGGGTGTGCCTGCACGAGGAGACGCACCGGGTGCAGTTCACCGCGGTGCCGTGGCTGCGCGACCACGTCTTCGCGGAGATGAACGCGTTGTTGGACACCGTGCAGAACAACTCGTTGATGGCCGACGGGTTGAAGCGGCTGGCGGAGGCGTTCCGGGGCGACGGCGGATCGCTGGTCGAGCTGATGAGCAGCCCGGAGCAGGCCGAGATCATGGACCGCCTGACCGGGGTGATGTCCTTGCTGGAGGGTCATGCCGACGTGGTGATGGACGGCGTCGGACCCAGCGTGATCGGCTCGGTGGCCGACATTCGGCGGAAGTTCGATCGACGACGCAAGGGCGCGAGTTCGCTGGACCGTTGGGTACGCCGAGTGCTCGGCCTGGAGGCGAAGATGGCGCAATATCGCGACGGGGCCGCCTTCGTGAGGTCGGTGGTGGAGAAGATCGGGATGGCAGACTTCAACGCGATCTGGGCGACACCGGACAACCTGCCGTCGAAGGCGGAGATCGGCGACCCGGAGGCGTGGGTCCGCCGAGTCCACCCGTGAGCGAAGCGAGAGAGCGCGGCGGTCCTGGCGTGGCCGCGGACGGTGAGGATGCGCTCGAACTGCGAGCGAGGAACGACACAGCGAAGCGAGAGAGCGCGGCGGTCCTGGCGTGGCCGCGGACGGTGAGGATGCGCTCGAACTGCGAGCGAGGAACGACACAGCGAAGCGAGAGAGCGCGGCGGTCCTGGCATGGCCGTGGACGGTGAGGATGCGCTCGAACTGCGAGCGAAGGAGAAGCCATGAGCCTCGACCCGGCCGTCGCGGCGGTGCGCCGCGCCGTTCGAGAGCACGCGCTGAGCGAACTCGGTCCCGGCCCGGTGCTGGTCGCCTGCAGTGGCGGGGCGGATTCGTTGGCGCTGCTGGCGGCGGCGATCGCCGAGACCCACGATCGACCCGTGGTCGGGGTCACCGTCGACCACGGGCTCCAGCGGGGTTCCGCGGAACGCGCCGAACGACTCCGCGGCCAGATGACCGGGATCGGCGCCAGCGAGGCCGTCGCCGTGCGGGTCGACGTACGGGAGTCGGGCCAAGGCCTCGAGGCGGCCGCGCGCGCGGCCCGGTACGCGGCGCTGAGCGAGACTGCCGAACGGGCCGGCGCCGCGGTGACTCTGCTCGGGCATACTCGCGACGACCAGGCCGAGACCGTCCTGCTCGGGCTCACCCGAGGCTCCGGGGGGCGGGCGGTGCGAGGGATGCCCGCGGCCTTCGAGGGCTACCGCCGGCCGCTGCTCGCGATCACCCGAGCCCAGACCGAGGCGGCATGCGTCGCCGGCGGCATCGACTGGTGGGCGGATCCGCACAACGCCGATCGGCGCTTCACCAGGGCGCGGATCCGGCACGTCGTGCTGCCGATGCTCGAGGCGGAACTCGGCCCGGGGATCGCCGCGGCACTCGCCCGGACCGGCGAGTTCCTCCGGCGCGACACCGAGGCGCTGGACCGGATGGCCGACTCGCTGATGGCCGGCTACGACGAGCGGGCCGGGTGGTGCGTCACGGAGCTGCGGGAATGCGACGAGGCGATTCGCGCCCGGATGTTGCGGCTCGCCGCGCTGCGCGCGGGATCCCCGGCCGGCGAGTTGTTCGCCGTCCACGTGCGGGCACTGGAGGCGCAGGTCTGGAATCGGGACAAGCTACCCAAGGAGATCCAACTGCCGGGCCATGTCAGCGCCCACCGCCGCGGCGATCGTCTCCGCTTCGTCTCCCCAGGGACCACTGGCGGAGACCGCACGGCCACTTCGTCACCGACCCTAAGAGGTTCCGCCGGTAGGTGACACCTGCTGCGCGCCGCGCTGCACGCACGATGGCTGCGTTGCCGTTCGGTCGACGGCCACAACCGGGCCGCCTTCCCTCCGGCGCCTTGCCCTCGCACGCACATCCCGACGCTCGCGACGACGCCACCTACCGGCGGAACCTCTAAGCTGTCGGCCATGGATGCATCCACCGCGGAGAGCGACCTGGTCCGTGTGCTCTTCACCGAGGAGCAGATCCACGCGAAGATCGCCGAGCTCGCGGCCAAGATCGACGTCGACTACGACGGTCAGGACCTGTTGATGGTCGGGGTGCTCCGGGGTGCCGTGATGGTCATGGCGGACCTGTCCCGGGCGCTGGACCGGCATGTCGAGATGGACTGGATGGCGGTGTCGTCGTATGGCTCGGGCACCAAGTCCAGCGGGGTGGTGCGGATTCTCAAGGACCTGGATACCGACATCTCCGGACGGCACGTGCTGGTGGTCGACGAGATCATCGACACCGGCCTGACCTTGACCTGGCTGACCTCCAACCTGGCCAGCCGCGGACCGGCCAGCGTGGAGATCGCGACACTGCTCCGCAAGCCCGAGGCCGCCCAGATGAGCGTGCCGGTGCGTTACGTCGGATGGGAGATCCCCAACGAGTTCGTGGTCGGCTACGGTCTCGACTACCGGGAGAAGTACCGGAACCTGCGTTCGATCGGAACGCTGGCGCCGCATGTCTACTCCTCGTGATCGGGCCGGCCGGGGTGCCTGTCGCCGGTCCGGCGGAGAGCCTGGGATACTGGGAGATCCATTGGCGGTCGCGTGTACCGTCAGGTGTACGGCGATCCTCGAACCGGTCGCCCCGACTGCTGTGAGAGAAAGTCTGTGAAGCGCATATTCAAAGGTCCCTGGGTGTGGATCCTGCTCGCCGTCGTCGGCGTGCTGTTGGCCTTGCAGTACCTCGCTCCCAACGGCGGGTACGACGAGGTTCCGACGTCCTCCATGCGCGAACAAATCAAGTCCGGGAACGTCAAGGAGATCGAGTTCCTCGACGGCGACCAGCAGATCCGCGCGACTCTCGACGACGGCAAGAAGATCACGTCGACCTGGGTGACCGGTCAGCAGGAGTCGCTGTTGACCGAGGTCGACAAGCAGATCGACGCGGGCGCCATCGAGAAGCAGAACTCGGAGAATCCGCAGCCCAACTTCCTGGTTCAGCTCCTTGCGACGCTGCTGCCCTTCCTGCTGTTGGTGCTGTTGTTCGTGTTCTTGATGAACCAGGCGCAAGGCGGCGGCCGTGGGGTGATGCAGTTCGGAAAGTCGAAGGCCAAGCTGATCTCCAAGGACATGCCGAAGAGCACGTTCGCCGATGTGGCCGGCTGTGAGGAGGCGATCGAGGAACTCGGCGAGATCAAGGAGTTCCTGCAGGAGCCGGCGAAGTTCCAGGCCGTCGGCGCGAAGATTCCCAAGGGGGTCCTGCTCTACGGCCCGCCGGGCACCGGCAAGACCCTGCTGGCGCGGGCGGTCGCCGGTGAGGCCGGGGTGCCGTTCTATTCGATCTCCGGCTCCGATTTCGTCGAGATGTTCGTCGGTGTCGGCGCCAGTCGGGTCCGGGACCTCTTCGAGCAGGCCAAGGAGAACGCCCCGGCCATCGTGTTCATCGACGAGATCGACGCGGTGGGCCGCCATCGGGGTGCCGGCATGGGCGGCGGCCACGACGAGCGCGAGCAGACGCTCAATCAGCTCCTCGTCGAGATGGACGGCTTCGACGTTCGCGGCGGCGTGATCTTGATCGCGGCCACCAACCGGCCCGACGTATTGGACCCCGCACTGCTGCGCCCGGGCCGATTCGACCGGCAGATCCAGGTCGATGCGCCCGATACCAACGGGCGGCACAAGATCCTCCAGGTGCACTCGCGGGGCAAACCCATGGCCCCGGAGGTGGACCTGCTCAGCGTCGCCCGGCGTACTCCGGGCTTCACGGGCGCCGATTTGGCGAACGTCCTCAATGAGGCCGCCCTGCTGACCGCGCGGTCGGCGGACAAGTTGATCACCAACGCGACCCTCGACGAGGCGATCGACCGGGTGATCGCCGGGCCGCAGCGGCGTACCCGCCTGATGACCGAGAAGGAAAAGCTGATCACGGCCTACCACGAGGGTGGTCACGCCCTGGTCGCCGCGGCGCTACCGGGCACCGACCCGGTGCACAAGGTCACCATCCTTCCGCGCGGACGGGCTCTCGGCTACACGATGGTGCTCCCGGATCGCGACAAGTACTCCCAGACTCGCTCGGAGATGCTGGATCAGCTTGCCTACATGCTCGGCGGCCGGGCCGCCGAGGAGATGGTCTTCCACGATCCCACCACTGGCGCCGGCAACGACATCGAGAAGGCCACGTCGGTGGCGCGCGCGATGGTCACCCAATACGGCATGACCGAGCGACTGGGTGCGATCAAGCTCGGCGAGTCCAACAGCGAGCCATTCCTGGGCCGCGATCTCGGGCATTCCCGCAACTACTCCGAGGACGTGGCGGCGACCGTCGACGAGGAGACCAAGAAGCTGCTGGTGAACGCCCACCAGGAGGCGTTCGACATCCTCGAGGAGAACCGCGACGTGCTCGACTCGCTGGTTCTGGAGTTGATGGACAAGGAGACGCTCGACAAGGCCGCGATCGCGAAGATCTTCGAGCCGCTGCGCCGGCGGTCGGCTCGGCCGGCATGGACCGGCTCGCCGACCCGGAATCCCTCGGGCATCCCGCCCATCGAGATACCGCAGGAGATCCGGGATCGGGCCAATGCCGCTACCGCCAACGGGTATCACGCTCCTGGCGACCTGACCCCGAGCGACCAGCCCGTCTCGACCGCGCAGGACGCGGGCGCTTCGTGAGTCGGCCCGGCGGGCCGACGGGATCGAACTCGATCGGACCGGTCAGCACCCAGACCCGCCCGGCGAGCGAGGTTCCGGACTTCGACCACGCCCGCGCCGAAGCGGCCGTGCGCGAGTTGTTGATCGCGATCGGGGAGGATCCCGAGCGCGAAGGGCTCCTGGAGACGCCGGCTCGGGTGGCGAGGGCCTACGCCGAGCTGACCGCCGGGTTGCGGATGAGCCCGACCGACGTACTGACCACGACGTTCGACCTCGGGCACGACGAGTTGGTGCTGGTACGGGATATCGAACTGTGGTCGATGTGCGAGCACCATTTGGTGCCGTTCACCGGCGTCGCCCACGTGGGCTATATCCCGGCCGAGTCGGGCAAGATCACCGGGCTGTCCAAGTTGGCCCGGCTGGTCGATGTGTACGCCAAGCGGCCGCAGGTTCAGGAGCGGCTCACGACTCAGGTCGCGGACGCCATGGTCGCGCAGCTCGAGGCCCGTGGCGTGATCGTCGTGATCGAGGCGGAACACCTGTGCATGACCATGCGCGGCGTGCGCAAGGCGGGCGCTCGCACCATCACCTCCGCCGTCCGCGGAATCATGCTTCACAGCGCGACCACGCGCAGCGAAGCGATGGCGCTCATCAACCGTTGACCGGGCGATCGATGACGACCTTCCGGCCCGCCTCGGTTCGACCGCTGGTGATGGGCATCTTGAATGTCACGCCGGACTCGTTCTCCGACGGCGGGCTCTGGGCGGCCGCGGAGGCCGCCGTCGAGCACGGTCTGGCGATGGCCGATGCCGGCGCCGACATCGTGGACGTGGGTGGTGAATCCACGCGACCCGGCGCGCTGCGGCCGGCACCGGCCGAAGAGCTCGCGCGGGTGCTCCCGGTGGTCGCCGAGCTGACCGCGCGGGGCGTTCCGGTCTCGATCGACACCATGCGCGCAGAGGTGGCTCTCGCGGCGGTCGACGCGGGTGCCCGCGTGGTCAACGACGTGTCGGGCGGACTGGCCGATCCGGAGATGCTGGGCGTGGTGGCCGCGGCATCGGTGGACTACGTCGCGATGCACTGGCGGGCACCCAGCGAGCGGATGCAGGACTTCGCGCGGTACGACGGACCGGGCGGCGTGGTCGCGGCCGTTCGCTCGGAGCTGAGCGCTCGGGTCGACGCGGCGCACGCCGCGGGTATCGACTCGGACCGGCTGATCCTCGACCCGGGGTTGGGATTCGCGAAGACCGGCGAACACAATTGGACGCTGCTGAGCAACCTGGGCTCCATCGGTGAGCTCGGGCTTCCGCTGCTGGTCGGCGCCAGCCGCAAGGCGTTCTTCGGGCAGTTGCTCGCCGACGCCGAGGGGGTTCCGCGCCCGGTCGGCGACCGCGAGCATGCTCATGCGGCGCTCGCCGCCGTGCTCGCCGTGTCCGCTCGCTGCCGGATCTGGGGCTTTCGAGCACATGACGTCCGAGCCACCCGGGACGCTCTCGCCGTCGTTGCCGCCCTGCACCCCGGCGAGACGTCACAAATGCGCGGCGAGGCGTCACACGAGGAGGCGGTGGCGACGTGAACGACCGGCTGAGCATTACCGGGATCGAGGTCTTCGCACACCATGGGGTGTTCGAGTTCGAGCGTCGGGAAGGCCAGATTTTCGTGATCGATCTCGAACTCGGGTTCGATAGCTCCGTCGCGGCGGCCAGCGACGACTTGGCCGACACGGTGGACTACGGCGGGCTGGTGACGCGGGTGGTCGCGGCGGTGGCGAGCGACCCGGTCGACCTTATCGAGACGCTCGCGCAGCGGGTGGCGGATACCTGCTTGTCGGCGGACGGTGTTGAATGGGTGCAAGTGAGGGTCCACAAGCCGGATGCGCCGATCGAGGCGACCTTTGGCGACGTCTCTCTCACGATCCGGCGCACCAACTGAACCATCCCCCTGTCCGCCCCCCTCGGCGAGAAGTACGGAACCCCCACATGACAGAAACCCCCAATCCTCACATCGTCAACAGCGACACCTTGACCGGCGAGATGCACCCCATCCGGAGAGTCGTCCTGGCGCTCGGTGCCAACCTGGGTGACCGGATGGTGGCCTTGCAAGGCGCGGTCGACAGCCTGCAAGACACGCCCGGCGTATGGCTCACCGGAGTCTCGCCGGTGTACGAGACAGACCCGGTGGATGCTCCGCCCGGGGCCGGTCCTTACCTCAACGCCGTGGTGCTGGCCGATACCTCGCTGCCCGCGAACATGTTGATGGACCGGGCGCTCGCGATCGAAGAAGCCTACGGTCGCGAACGTCACGGCGTACCCAACGAGTCGCGCACGCTCGACGTCGATCTGATCATGGTCGGCGATCGGCGGGCCGCCGAGCCCCATCTGGAACTACCCCACCCGCGCGCCGCGGTACGGTCATTCGTCCTCGTGCCGTGGCACGACGTGGAACCGAGCGCGGTACTGCTGGATGTCGGGCCGATCGCGGAACTCCTCGAGAAGGCCGGATCCGAGGGCATGTCGCGTCGCGACGATCTGGTGCTGCACTATCGGTGAGCCGGGCCGAGAGTCCCTGCGGCCGATCTCCGGCGCCGCGCTCTCCGGCTTCGCCATCGTCGGCCTCGTCGGAGGCTGGGTGCTGCGTCGAATCGCCGAGGCGTTGGCCGGACACGCTCCGTCGGTGAGTTGGCCACAGGTGATCGCTCCCTACCTCGCCGCGCTGATCCTGGGCCTGGTGTCGTGGGCGACGTGGCAGCGAGTCCAGCGCGGCCGGGCAGCGCCGCTGGACGCCCAACGGGCCGTCAATCGCCTGGTGCTGGCGCGATCCTCGGCATTGATCGGCAGCTTGATCGCAGGCGGTTACGCCGGCTACGCCGTGAGCTGGGTCGGCCTGATCAGTGAGTCTGCGACGCCGACGATCGTGCGTTCCGGGATCGCGGCTCTCGGGGGTGTGAGCATGATGCTGATGGGACTTGTGTTACAACGCGCGTGTCGAATCCGGGCCACGGATGACTCGGACCTAAGGTAAAGCCCATGACTTCCCCCCGCGCGCGCCGCGGCAGCCTCCGGCTGCTCTTCGCCCTGCTCCTGATCTTCATCGCCACGGCCTTGGTCGGCCTGACTTCCTCCCTGCAGCCGCTGACCCCACTGCTGGCTCCCGCCGCCATCGCCGGTGTCACCTGCGGCGCCATCGCCGCGTGGCTGACCTTCCTCGAACTCACCGAGGGACGAGTCGAAGCAGGTCGTGACCGGGTACGTCTCGCGCGTGACTACAACTCGCTGGCCGAGGCCCGATCCACCGAAGACCAGACCTTCCGGGAAGTCATCTACGACCGAGTGCGTCGCCGGGAGGATGCGGTCGCCGAACTCGAGTCCGCGCTCGCCTCGGCTCAGAAACGCGCCGCGGAGGCGACCCGGAAGCGCCGGGCCGAGACCACCCGCGCGAATGACGCCGAAGCCGCGGTTCACGCCTCTGCCAGGCGGATCGAGGAGGCGGACCGGGAGTTGGCGGTCGCAACCGCTCACGTCGCGAAGCTCACCGAGGAACTCCTCGTGCTGCGAGGCGAGGCCCGCGATGCCGAAGAAGGCTTGGTCAACGCTCAGGCCGACCTGATCCTGGTGCGCGCCGAATTGCACAGCACGCAAGGCGAGCTGGATGCCGCTCAGGCCGAGGTAGCGGCGTGGCAGGCGGCCGGTCCGACTCGCAAACACGCCTGACCCAGGTCAGCGCAACGGGCGGGCCGGTTGTTTGCCCAGTTGTTTGCGGAGGCTTCGGTAGATCCCGTCGGGGGTGAGGACGCCCAACCGGACGCCGTTCTCGACGACTCCGACCACTCCGCTCTCGCCACGCATCAGGGCGGCAAGCGCCTCCTCCAGCGTGGAGTCCAGTTCCACCTCCTCGGCCGGTCCCACCCCGTCCCCGGTCTTGTCCCAGGTCTCGACCGCGTCGGGTTCGATCCGGCTGACGGCGAGGCGCCGCAACCCCTTGATGGAGCCGACGAAATCGGCGACGAAGTCGTCGGCCGGGTGTGCCAGCAACTCGGCCGGCGACCCGGACTGTGCCAGCCGGCCGTCCGTGTTGAACACCGCTACTTGGTCGCCCATCGTGACCGCTTCGTCGATGTCGTGGGTCACCAGCACGACGGTCTTGGCCAGCTCGGCCTGGAGCCGTAGGAACTCGGCCTGCAGCCGTTCCCTGACCAGCGGATCGACGGCACCGAAGGGCTCGTCCATCAACAGCACCGGCGGATCGGCCGCCAAGGCCCGGGCGACACCCACCCGCTGGCGCTGCCCGCCGGAGAGCTGATGCGGATACCGATCGGCGTACACCGCCGGATCGAGGCCGACCATGGCCAGCAGTTCCTCCGAGCGAGCCCGAGCCGCCGCGCGTGAACGACCGAGCAGGGACGGCACGGTGCCGACGTTGGTCGCGATGGTCTGGTGGGGAAAGAGCCCCACCTGTTGGATGACATAGCCGATCCGACGGCGGAGTTCGACCGGATCCTCCGACATCACGTCGCGCCCGTCGATCTCGATCCGTCCCGTCGTGGGTTCGATCAGCCGGTTGATCATCTTCAGCGTGGTGGACTTGCCGCAGCCGGACGGCCCGACCAAACAGGTCACGGAGCCGTGCGGCACGCTCAACGACACGTCCGTCACGGCTACCGTGCCGTCCGGATAGGTCTTGCCCACCGTGTTCAGAGTGATCGTCGTGCCGGTAGGTTCCACAGCGTGAGCCTACTGGTCGCCGCGGGACCCTCCTGCTATAGCCGCCTGGTCAACGAGTGGGTGTGCGCCGCCTATTGGCGGGATCGGTCCTCCGAGATCGCGGACGCCACGACCGAACATCTCTGGATCACCGCACTCTCGGTAGGGCTCGGTCTCCTGATCGCGGTGCCGACCGCCCTGCTGGCTCGTCGCTTTCCCCGCGTCGAGAGCTCGATTCTGGGTGTCAGTACGGGGCTCTACACGATTCCGTCGATCGCGTTGTTCCCGTTGCTGGTTCCCTTGACGGGGCTCACCGCCCAGACGGTCATACTCGGGCTGGGGCTCTATGCGCTGACGATTCTGGTGCGATCGGTTCTCGACGGACTGCGTGCGGTGCCCACCGACGTGGTGGAGTCCGCGCGGGGCATGGGATACGGCCCGGCCCAGCTGCTCTTCGTGGTGGAGCTACCGCTCGCCCTGCCGGTGATCTTCGGCGGCCTTCGGGTGGCGACGGTCTCCACGGTGGCGCTGACCACGGTCGGCACCCTGGTCTCCTACGGGGGGCTGGGAAACCTGATCAAGGACGGAGTCGTCGACAACTTCCGGGCCGAACTGCTCACCGCGGCGGTGCTCTGCGTCGTACTTGCGGTGCTGCTCGACCTGGCCCTGGTGACGGCCCAGTGGCTGGCGACTCCCTGGACCCGCCGGGTGGCCGGATGAGGCTGCTCGCCGACACCTGGGCCTATCTCGCCGACCGCTCCCACTGGCTCGGCGAGGACGGAATGGGCCTGCTCCTGGTCCAGCAACTCCTGCTGACCGGCACGGCACTGTTGGTCGCCACGGCGCTCGGCCTGCCACTCGCGTTGTGGCTCGGGCACCGGGGTTCCGGTGGATTCCTGGCGATCAATCTCAGCAACGCCGGGCGGGCGGTTCCGACCTTCGCGCTGCTGGGCCTGTTGCTGATCGCGGACTGGCCGGGCACCGCGACGCTGGGCCCGTTCGGCCGGGCCGGCCTGGCCACCCTGATCTCGTTGGTGCTCTTCGCGCTGCCACCGATCGTGACCAATGGGTACGTCGCGATGCGCGAGGTGCCGGCCGAGATCAAGGAGGCCGCGCGGGGGATGGGCATGACCGGCCGGCAGTTGTTCCGGCGGGTCGAGCTGCCGTTGGCCGCTCCGCTGATCGCCACCGGTGTCCAGGTGGCGCTGGTTCAGGTGTGGGCGACCGCGACGATCGCGGCGATCGTCGCGGGCCCCGGACTGGGCAGGGTGATCACCGACGGGTTCTTCCGCTCGAACTACGCCAAGGGCATCGCCGGCGCTCTCGTGGTTGCCGTGGTGGCGTTGGTTCTCGAATTGGCCGGCGGGCGGGTCGTGCGAGTGCTTGCCAGGCGCCGGTCTCCTCCGCTTGGCTTGCCTGAGGCTTCTCGCAAGTCGTTCACCCGATCGCTCACCAGGAAGGGCATCAGATGAGAATTCCGACCAAAGTCGCCATGGCGGCGAGCGTCATGTTGCTGGCCGGCGCATGTGCGAGCGGAGAGGTCTCCGAGCAGAGCACGACCGCCACCGCCGACGCCGAGGACAAGGGTGTCGTGCGCATCTCGGGGCAGAACTTCCCCGAGGCGACGCTGGTGGCCAGCATGTACGAGCAACTGCTGGCCGATGCCGGATTCGCCCCCGAGGTCAAGCTGGTCGATACCCGCGACGTCTATATGCAGACCTTCCCGGCCGACATCGACGTCGTGCCGGAGTACGTCGGCGCCATCGCGACCTTCCTCAACACCACCGAGAACGGTGCGGAGGCACCCCCTGTCGCGACCTCCGATGCCACGGAGACCATCGCAGGTGTCCAGCCGCTGATGGACGAGGCGGGCATCGTCGCGTTGGAGGCGGCCCAGGCGACGGACACCAACGCGTTCTTCGTCACCAAGGAGTACGCCGCGAAGGAGGGCGTCGCCACGCTGTCGGACTTGAAGGGCAAGTCCGTTGTGCTGGCGGCGGCGCCCGACTGCGAGGGCCGGCCCGACTGCGAAGGCGGGCTGAGCGAGACCTATGGGATCGAGATCAGCAAACTCCTGCCCCTGGGCTTCGCCAGCGATCAGACCTACCAGGCGGTGCTCGACGACGAGGCTCAGCTCGGCCTCACCAGCACCACCGACGGCACGCTGGATTCCCAAGGACTTGTGCTGCTGGCCGACGACCAGGCGATTCAACCCGCGCAGAATCTCGTTCCGGTCCTCAGCAAGGAGTTCCTCCAGGCGAATCCCGAGGTCGAGGACATCCTGAACGGCCTGATGGCCGTGCTCACCACCGAGAAGCTCACCGAACTCAACGGCAAGGTCTCGGTGGATCGAGCGAAACCGGAGGACGTGGCCAAGGAGTTCCTCGAGAGCGAAGGGCTGCTCTGACCTGACGCCCCCTATGTGCCGACCCGTCCCAAAGTAGCTACTTTGGGACGGGTCGGCCGCTACTACGGGACGGGTCGGCGGGGTGGGTCTGGTACATATTTGCGCATGCCAGACCGAGCCACGCTGCGGCGCTCTCTGGGGCGCTCTCTGGGGCGCGTCCTCGGCCGGATTCGGCGTCGTGAAGCGCTCACCCTGATCGTGATCGTCGAATCCGCGGATCTGCCGCGGGTGAGCGGGAATCTGTCGCGGTTTCGTGTCGAGTTGACCGCCGGTGACGTCGTGATGATCTGCCCGGTCGGCCGCACCCCGATGCCGGCCGATCTCCGGGGCGACTCCGGTATCGGCCCGGAGGGGTGCGACTCGCGCGTTCTCGAGCCCGCACCCACCTGGTATCAGGCCGCGAACGCGGCGGCGGCGGCCACCGCCACCGAGTTGCTGATGTTCATCAGGGGCAGCGACCGGTTGGTGCCCGGAGAGCTGGCCGCCGCCCGGGCCGCCTTCGCCGACGGCCTGGTCGGCGTCGCGGCCGGCATCCGGCTCACCGGGCCACGCACGCTCACCGGGGAGTTGCGATACGGCATCGGCGGTCGACTGATCGCCCGAGACGCCTGGGAGTCGCGCCACAGCACCCTGGCCGACGGCGACGACTGGCTGTTGGCGAGGCCCGTCGCCGAGTTGGGCACGGACCCCGGCCGGCCCTTCGCGACCTCACCCCGCGTCCTGGTCGAGTTCGTCCACGACCGTCGGCTGCGCGGCCCGGTCGCCGACCCCTCGCCGCTGGCGGACCTCACCGCCCGGACTACCCAGTTCCACCGGCTCCGGGAGGCCTTGGGCGGGGCATCGGCCGGACTCGAGCGGGAGATCGCCACCACCTGGCTGCCCTACCTGCTGGCCGATGCCGAGCGCGCCGACCACGGTCAGTGGGAGCAGTTGGTCGCGCTGGCCGGAGCGTCGCGGGCCGACGTGGCCGAGTCGAAGCTGCCCGACACCCGGGCCCGGGTGCTTCGGTGGCTCGCCGCCGAGGGGCGGCGGGAGGACACGGTCGCATTGGCCGGCGAACTCTTCGAGTTGGGAGCGGACCTTCCTACCAGGGTGGCCGGCGACCAGATCGTGGCCGACTGGACCACCCTCCCGGCCGACGTGCCAGCGACGATTGCCTGCCTCGGTCCCGCCGAGACCAGGCTGCGGGCCGACATCGTCAGATTCGGCGCCTTGCCGGCGTCGTCGAACGGGTCGCCCGAGCCGACGGAGTACGCCGACCTCTTCGTCACGATCGGCGGCCTCGATCACACCGCCGGTCCGCTCCGCGGTCAGGTCGAACCCCGGCTGAGCGCGCGACTGCCCGACGGCACCGCGGTCGCCGTACGGGCCGCGGATCCGGCCGACGACGCCGCCGCCACCAGATGGGTGCAACGCCGATTCCAGTCCGGAGCCGGCTATCGGCTGGAGTGGGACCGGCGGCAGCGGAGCCACCGGTGGGAGCGACAGATCGACCTGACCTGGACCGTCGGGCACCTGACCCGGACGACCACGGTCCGCCTCCCCGGCCGGACTCGGTGGCCCCTCATGGCCGGTCAGCGGGCTGCCCGGGTCGACCGCGTCGAGCTCACCGACGAAGGATTGCGGGTGGTCGGTTCCGGGTTGCCCGAGGAGCTGACCCTGGTCGAGGCGGAGGGCGCCGTGGCCGATCGGTCCGGACGGCGAGGACCCCCGCTCTCCGCCGCGGTGGTCCATCACGATGCGGGACCGGACGGGTCGGAGGTGGCGGTGGCCGTGATGCCGCTGATCGCCGCCGGCGGCACTGGCGGGCCGGTGCCGCCGGGCCGGTATCGGCTGCGCGCCGGGCGGGCGTTGCTCCCGGCCGGACCCGCGTTGCGAGAGTCCGCGCCGATCCATCAGGTCCACTCCGGTGAACGACCGGGAGCCGGCTACCGACTGCAGGTGGACGGGGGCGGTTCGGATCGGGCGCCGGTCGGCGTGTGGTTGCGTCCACCCCTTCGAGATGGCGAGCTGGGCGCCTACGCGCAGCGCCGGCTCCAGGACGGCTACCGGAAGAGCACCGCGCCGGTCCGCGCCGATCTGGTCTACTTCGAGTCCTATGTCGGTCGGTCGGCGACCGACAACCCGTTGGCCATCTGCCGGGCGCTCGCGCGCGCACGCCCGGAGCTGACCCTGCGCTGGGGGGTCTCCGATCACGGCCAATGGGTGCCGGACTGTGCGGTGCCGGTGCTGCGGAACTCCGCCGAGTGGTACGGAGTGCTGGCCGAGGCCGGCTGCCTGGTGGTCAACACCGACCCCGAACCATGGTTCGGAAAGCGTCCCGGGCAGTTCTTGCTGCAGTGCTTTCACGGCTACCCGGCCAAGACCATGGGGTCGGCCCAATGGCGTCACGACGAACTCGCCCCGCCCGCCGTGCGGGCGCTGCGCCGGCGCGGCGTGGAGACCTGGGACCTGATCCTGTCGCCGACGCCACTGGCGACGCAGCTCTACCGCGAGCAGTACGGGTACACCGGCCCGGCGATCCAGAGCGGATACCCACGCAACGACGCCTTGTCGGCACCGGATGCGGGCGCGGTACGCGACCGGGTGCGCCGAGACCTGGGCATCCGGCCGGATCAGTCGGCGGTGCTCTACGCGCCGACCTGGCGCGAGCACCTGGCGACTCGGCCGCGTGCGGCGGAACTCACCACGTTCCTGGACATCGATGCCGTCGGCGCGGCGTGGGGCGACTCGCACGTCATCTTGCTGCGTGGGCATCGCTTCCATCGGGCGGCCCGGTCGGTTCCCGAGCTTCTCGGCGGCCGTACGGCGCCGGTGATCGACGTCACCGGTCACCCCGAGATCAACGAACTGATCCTGGCCTCGGACGCGGCGGTCCTGGACTATTCGTCGTTGCGGTTCGACTACGCCTTGACCGGCCGGCCGATGGTGTTCCTGGTGCCCGATCTGGAGGAGTACGCCAGGGACTCCCGTGGCTTCCTGCTGCCGTTCACGGATTCGGCACCGGGCCCGTTGGTCAGCGACTCGGCCGGAGTGGCGGATCAGCTCGGCGACGTGGTCGCGCTCCAGGCGAAGTATGCCGACCGGTTGACCGACTTCAACGCTCGCTACAACCCCCACGAGGACGGTGCCGCGACGGCCCGAGCGGTGGAGGTGTTGCTGCGACATCGGGCATTCTCGGATGTCGGGGTTCGCTTCGATCCTTGATAAGTTTCGGCCATGCCCTCCGCGACACACCCTGGTCGAGCCATGCTCGAGTTGGTGCCCGCTGCGTGGCGCCGCGCCGTACGTCGGCAGCTCGTGACCCGCAATTCGACGGGACCGGACGACGGCGCTCCGCACGCCGATCCGGCGGCGGAGCCGATCCGGCAGATGCCTCCGCGCGCCTACGCCGGGCTGGTCCGGCTGGTCCTGGGTCGTGAGTTCGACGACGCCGACCGGGCGGCGTACCACCCGAAGGCCAAGACGGAGATCTTCGCCGAGATCGGCCGCAACCAGCAGCTCGGCGTGTTCACCAGGTTGGTGGCCTCGGGCGCATCGATCGAGGAGGCGCAGACCCAGACCGTTCGCGAACTCGGCAAGAGCGCGATCAACCGGCACGTCGCTCGCGCGTTCGTGCTCGGCATGGCTCAGCTCCCCGACGGCGAGTCGCTGCGCATGGTCGGGATGGGCCAGTTGCTGCACGCGATGTCCGAGTTCGAGCGCGCGTGGACGTACTTCGCGAAGGTCGATCCGGCTCGGCTCGCCCGGCTGGTGCCGACGGAGTCGGTCACCTGCGCGATGATCTCCGACGACCCGGAGTCCATGGCGGCGGCGGCCGCCATCGCCGATGCCTACACCGGAGACGATGCGGGCGTGCTGCTCGACTTCGCGGGCCGATTCCTGGTCCGTGGCGAGGTCTCCCGCGCCACCGCGATCACGGACTCCCTGCACGGCCGCGGCGACCTGGCCGGTGACCAGCGGAATGTGTTGCGCAATCTCAGGAAGTGGACCCACCCCGATCCGGACTCCGGGTCGGCCGCGCTGCCGGCGGACACGATCAAGATCGGTGTCATCGACTACCACCAGCCGGAGCTGGAGCGTTCCTCGGCCAACGTGGGCGACTACGTCCAGACGCTGGCGATGCTGGGCAACCTGGCGCGCTTCGGCTCGATCCGGTTCACCGGTCCGGACGGCCTGGGTGAGCTGGCGACCGAACTGCAGGGCCGGGTGCGGCCCGAGTTGCGCCTCGCCGGCGGTGCGGCCGATGTGCACCTGATCCCCGTGAGCCGGGACTACTCCTCCGGTGACGACCTGCCCGACCAGACGTGGATGGTGGCCTTCGGCTGGCACATGCACTCGACGTTCCGGCTCGGGTTCGGACTGCCGTACGACCCCCGGCTCAATCCGCTGTTCGTCTCCTTCCATCTCAACCGTACCGGCGCGCTGACACCCGAGGCGATCGAGTACCTCAAGGCACACGGTCCGATCGGCTGCCGCGACTGGAGCACGGTGTACCTGTTGCTCAGCGCCGGCATCGACGCCTTCTTCACCGGATGTCTGACCACGACCGTCGGTGCGGTCTTCCCGGACCTCGCCGATGTCGAGCGAGCCGAGCCCGGTGTGGTCGGCGTCATCGATCTCGCTCCGCGCACGGTGAAGGGCATCAAGAAGCGCAAGGTCTTCATCAGCCACGCCGGCGAGGAGTTCAGGTTGGCCGGCCTGGTGGAGGGTACGAGGACCGCCATCGAACTTCTCGAGACCTACCAGAAGAACTTCCGGCGAGTGGTGACCAGCCGCCTGCACTCGTACCTGCCGGCCACCGCGCTGGGGATCCACGCGACGTTCCGGCCGAGGTTCCCGGCCGAGGTCCGCTTCGACGGCTTGTCCGGCCTCACCCCCGACGCTCCGGCGTTGTTCGCGATCCGCGACGGCATCCAGGAGCTCCTGGCGAAGACACTCGTCGAGGTCGTGGCCGGACGAGGCAAGGACGAGGTCTACGCGCACTGGCGCGAGCTCACCGCCCCGCTGGTGGCCGAGGCTCGGAGTCGTTTCGAGGCGCCGAGCCAGGTGGTCCGGCCGACTCTCGATCTGGGTGCGGTGATCTCGGAGATCCGGGAGGCTATGGTCGCCTACGGCCCGCACGACCGGATCGCGGACCTCACCTCGGAGACGGACCGGGTCACCGATGTCACGTTGAGCCTGGACGAGAACTTCAAGCACCTGCTGCCGGTGACCGTCGAGTCGCTGGTGACCAACGCCAGCGGTCCGGTCCGCCTGTGGATCACCACTCGTGGCCTGGACGAGGCGTATCAGAAGTGGTTCGCGCACAGCTTTCCGGAGGTGCCGATCACGTTCGTGCCGTTCGACGAGGTCGATTACGGCGAGATCACCCGGATGATCCGGCACATCTCGGTCGCGACCATGGACCGGTTGTTGCTGCCGGAGGTGCTCGCCGATCTCGATCGGGTGACCTATGTCGATATCGACACGGTGACGACCGGCGACATCTGCGAACTGGCCGCGATCGACCTCGAGGGGTTCGCTCTCGGGGCCCGAACCGGCCGCCAGAGCGCCGCCGATTCGTGGCGAGCGGCCGGCAACCTCCTGGACCCCGAGCGATCCTCGGATCTGCGGCGGGTCATGGCGGCCAGCCACCCGTTCGACTTCACGATGTTCAATGCCGGTGTGCTCGTGTTGGATCTGGCCCGGATGCGCGCGGACGGCTTCACGCCGGAGTTCGTGCCGTACGCCGGGACCTACGGCTTCAACGACCAGGACATCCTGAACGCCTATGCCGGCGCCGATCGGCTGCCCTTGGAGAGCCGATGGAACGCCTTCCCGGTCCTTGAGGAGGTGGCGGCGCCGGGCATCGTGCACTACGCGGGCGCCGGCAAGCCCTGGGAAGCGGATCTGGTGCCGGCCGGAGAGCTGTGGCGAGAGTACGCGGCCCGGTTCAAGGAGCGGGCCGGGGAGGTCCCTGAGTGAATCCCGGCTCCCGGTGGAGCCGGATCCGACGTCATGCTCGATCCGGGGCTGTCGTGTCGGGGGCGGTGGCCAGGCTGAAGAACACGGCGCCGGGCCGGCGGCTGCTGTCGCCCGAACTCAGCGTGGTGGTGCCCTTCTACCAGGTCGAGGCCTATCTGGACGAGTGTCTGCGGAGCCTTCTCGACCAGACCTTCGCCGACTACGAGGTGATCCTCGTGGACGACGGCTCGCGGGACGGATCGCGCCGGATCGCCGAGGAGTATGTGGCCCGCGATCGCCGATTCCGGTTGTTGACCCGGCCCAACGGCGGCCTGGGCGCCGCACGCAACACCGGTGTCCGGGCGGCTCGCGGCCGGTACCTGACGTTCGTGGACTCCGACGATGTCGTCCCGGACAACGCTTGGGCGGACCTGGTCGGCAGCGCTAGGCGCACGGGGTCCGACCTGGTCGTCGGCAATGTCGTGCGCTTCAACAGCGCCCGGACCCGTTTCCCGACCTGGACCGAGTCGGTGCATGCCGAGGCCAGGAGCTCCGTCACGGTGTCGGACTTCCCGGCGTTGCTGCGCAACCTGTACACCTGGAACAAGGTGTTCCGCCGGGACTTCTGGGATGCTCAGGGGCTGTGGTTCCGCGAGGGCGTGGCCTACGAGGATCAGCCGATCATCACCCAGTTGTTCGCGCGTGCCCGCGGGATCGACGTGTTGTCCGAGATCGTCTATCACTACCGCGAGCGGGACGACCGGAGTTCGATCAGCCAGCAGACCGCGTCGCTGGCGGACCTGCGCGATCGCATCTCGGCGTGGCGGGTGAGCCGCGACGTGCTGCGCGTCGAACTCGGCCCGGCCGGCTATGACGACTGGCTCGTCACGCTGTTCGACGTGCACTTCCATTGGTACCTGACCAGTCCGGGCACCGCTGACGACGCGTACTGGGACGAGCTGGTCGAGGTGATCGGGGAGTTCGCCGACCAGGCCCCCGCCGCGGTCTGGCGGCGGACCAGTCCGTACCATCGCGTGCTGCTGGACCTCGCGCTGTCCGGTCGTCGCCACGACGCCCAGGAATTCGTCCGGCAACAAGGCAACAAGCTCGAGTTGTGGCCGTCCCGGCTGACCGCCGACGGCGTCCTGGTGGAGTTGCCGTTCTGGGGCGACCCGGAGCTGCCGGAATCTCATTTCCTGCTGTCACCGGAGCAGATCAAGCTGTGGCACAGCATCGAGAACATCCATTGGCGCGGTTCGGGCTCCGACCTGGTGTGCGAGATCAACGGCCAGGCATACCTGGAGAAGGTCGATCTGGCCGAGCACCCGGCGACGATCTCGGTGGTGATCGACGGCCCGGAGGCCGATGCTCAGCTTGAGTTCCCCTCGGTCGGGGAGTCCCCGTCCACGCTGCCGTTTCCCACCGACGATCGCTGGTGTGACTACGGGCCCGGCACGTTCCGGGTGCGGGTGCCGTGGTCCGAGGTGGATCAGGCTCTGGGCAAGTCGTGGCGGCTGTCGCTGCGGATCCGGGTCGGCGAGCTGACGGTGACCCGGCCGATGACCTCGTTGCTGCGCCGAGGCGCGGCCGGCTGGGTACCGGCCGGTGTGGCCGACGGCGCCCGGGTCGTGCTCGACTGGCATCTGGGAGGCACCGTTCGCCTGCGCATGGTGGAGCGTGGCGCGGAGGTGGATCGCCTGCGGGTGGACGGTCGGCGGGTCTCGGGCCGCGTGAGGTCTGCCGACGGCATCCGCCGGGTCGTCGCCGCCACGAGCCGATCGCGGGTCGAGAGTGCGATCGACCGCGACGGGCGGTTCACCCTGGAACTGCCCGCGCATCCCGGACCTGCCGCGGCCGCTTCGCGGGTCTGGACGGTGAGTGGTCGTGGCCGGTCCGGCGTGCTCGGGCCACGCCTGCCCCTGGTGCCCACGTCGATCCCCGCGGACGTCGCCGGCATGGAGTCGGGGCCGGCGACGGGCGGCGCCGCGGGCGCGGCCGGCGGTGTCTCGCTGGAGACCGACCGGTACGCCGAACTCGCGATCCGCGACGCTCACCTCGAGGTGGTCGCCGATTCGATCGCGCCCGGCCCCGAGACGGAGTCGCCGGCACTGACGGTAACCGGGCGAGTGCTCGGAGCGGACGATGGAACTCTCCGCCTGCGGACCAACGGTATCGCCGGCGGAGCGGTCTCCGAGCGGGTCCCGGTGTCCCGTGGAAGATTCCAGATCACCCTGCCGCTGACCCACCCGGTGGCCAGGTTCGGTGACTGGGCGCTGCCGCCAGGTCCGCACAACGTCTCGGCGCAGTTCATCGGCCGCGCGGTCGGCGACACCGGTCGGTGGAGTGAGTTGTCGTTCTCGCATCAGGTGGCCGAGAAGCTTCCCGTCGCGTTGGCCCGGGGACAGGTTCAAGGGCAGATCGTGCGAGGTCCGCAAGGGCAGGTGCAGGTTCAGTTGCGCCGCCCGCTCGGGGGGGTGACCGGCGAATATCACCAGCGCCGCCTCCGGGCGACGGTCCGGCCCGCCGGACTCACGCGGGCCGTGCTGATCCGCTCCTACTTCGGCGAGAAGGCCACCGATTCCGGGGTCGCGATCGCCGCCGAGCTGGCACGGCGAGGCAGTGACCTTCCGGTGTATTGGGCGGTGCAGGGCCATTGGGTGCCCATCCCTGCCGGAAGCCGGGCGGTGGTGGTCAACAGCCGGGAGTGGTACGAGCTGCTGAACTCCGCGAGCTACTACATCGACAACATGTTCCAACCGGAGTACCACCACAAGCCGGCGGGTCAGGTGCTGGTGCAGACCTTCCATGGGTATCCGTTCAAGAAGATGGGCCTGCCGCACTGGGAGCAGCAGCAGTTCTCGCGGGCCCGCGTCGACAGCTACTTGGCGCGGATCGGCGACTGGGATGCGGTGCTGTCCCCGGCCACGTACGCCACGGAGCTGCTGAAGCGGGACTTCGCCTTCGGGGGGCGGATGCTCGAGGTGGGCTATCCGCGCAACGACATCCTGCTGGCGCCGCAGGGGCAGGAGATTCGGGAGATCACGCGGGCCGGCCTGGGGATCGCGCCCGATCAGCACGCGGTGCTCTATGCGCCGACCTTTCGTGACTACCTGGCCGAGAACGACAACTGGGCCTCGTGGCCGAGGTTCTTCGACTTCTCTCGCGCTCGCGAGGCCCTGGGCTCGGACTTCGTGATCCTCGTGCGCGGCCATGCCTTCAACGCCCGCTCCCGGTATCGGGTGCCGCTCCCGGACGGCTGCCTCGACGTCACCGACTATCCCGAGATCTCCGATCTCTATCTGGCCGCGGACTCCGCGGTCGTCGACTATTCCTCGCTGCGATTCGATTTCGCGATCACCGGCAAGCCGATGATCTTCCAGGTGCCCGATCTGGATCGCTATCAGGCCACCCGTGGGTGGCTACTGCCATTCGACGCCACCGCGCCAGGGCCGATGGTGGCGACCACCGAGGAGGTGGTGGCGCAGCTCGCGGACCAGGGCGCGCTGCGCGCCGACTGGGCGCAGAGCTACCGCGACTTCCGCGGGCGCTATCTGGATCTGGACGACGGGGCGGCGGCCGCCCGCTTCGTCGACGCGGTCTTCGCGCCGAACGGAGATGCGTGAGATGCGCACGAGAGGGAGCACGAGTCACATGCCTGTCGTTTTCCGCTACGGTTGGCACGCCAGCAGCAAACGGGGGAGGACGCTGTGACGACGCCTGTACGGCTGTTGCTGTTGGTCACCGGTGCCGGTCGCAGCGGCACCAGCACCATGGCCGGCACGTTGCACCATCTCGGCCAGGGCCTCGACCCCGGCGCCGCCGCCGAGCAGGCGAGCGCTCCCGCGCTTTCTGTTCCGGGTCCCTATCTGGACGCGAACAAGTCCAATCCGAAGGGCTTCTTCGAGTCCCGGTGGGCGGTGAGGTTTCACAAGGCGATCACCCAGCGGGCCGGGATCAACGAGTTCGACTCGCGGCCGACGGCATTGGCCCGGGTCCGGGCGGCGATCGACGACCAGGACCGGACCAAGCTGAAGAACTTCTTGGCACGATTCGACGACCGGCCACAGATAGTGATCAAGGACCCGCGAACGGTGTGGACCCAGCAACTGTGGGCCGAGTGCGCCGAGGAGGCCGGCCGCGAGTGTCGTTACGTCACGATGCTGCGGCACCCCGCGGAGGTCGTCGGCAGCCGAGTGACGTACTACGGCAAGGGCGTCGAGGACGAGAGGCGGCACCGGTACGCGACCTTCTCCGTCGCTCGCTGGATCAACGGCACGCTGATCAGTGAGCGGGAGACTCGCGGCCAGGACCGCGCGTTCGTGCGGTACGCCGACCTGCTCGGCGACTGGCGCGGCGTGCTGACGCCGCTCGCTCGCCGTTGGCACCTGGCGGTCGACCTGGACGGCCGGGGGGCTGCCGACGTGGACGACTTCATCGATCCGAGCCTTCGCAGGCACGACCCGACCTGGGACGAGTGGCGGATTCCCGGGGAGTTGCAGGCGATCGCGGACCAGGTATGGGCCGGTGTCGATGCGCTGGCCGAGAGCGGCGGGACGGATCCGGCCGCGAGCTCGATCCTGGACCAACAGGCCGGGCTCTTCAGCCGACTGTTCACCGATGCTGCCGCGATCAGCCACGACGCGACCGAGGAAGCCCGGCGAGACGGACACGCCGCCGGCGTTCGCGACGCGCATGCGGCGGCGGAGGCTAGTCTGGCTCGGGCACCCGAGTTGGGCGGCCGCGAACTGCTGGGTCGATTGGGTGTCAAGGTCACCGACAGAGTACGGTCCGCTGTGCGTAGGACGCGCTGATCATGGCCGATTTCAGGGGAAGGGCATTGACTGTGGCGAGGCGATTCGGTCCCGGGGCCGCCGTACTCAGTTGCTTGGCGGGGATGGCGGCCATTGGATCGCTCGCCTCGGTGGCACCCCAGTCCATCAGCCAGGCCGCTCAAGCCAGCGCCGCCGCGGCCGACGACCGGCCGAACATCGTGTTGATCATGACCGACGACATGACCGCGGCCGATCTCAGCGTGATGCCGAAGACCCGTTCGCTGCTCGGCGCCCAGGGTATGACGTTCTCCGAAGGGCTGTCCCTGCATCCGCTGTGCTGCCCGGCCCGAGCCCAGGTGCTGACCGGGCAGTACGCCCAGAACAATGGCGTCTACACGAACTCGGGCGTGTACGGCGGCTACGAGAAGCTCCGCGAACCGGACAACACCCTCGCCTCCTGGCTGGAGGATTCCGGCTATCGGACCGCGCTGACCGGGAAGTTCCTCAACGGATACAAATGGGAGCGCGACGGTCGGCCGACGGGTTGGACCTACTGGAACCCCACGATCAAGGGCACCTACAACTACTTCGACTACACGGTGGCCGGCGACGGGAAGCCGGCCGATTCGGGTGGCAAGTACGTGACCCAACACGTCGCCGACGACACGCGTGGGTTGATCGAGAAATGGGCCCCCCAGCCCACGCCGTTCTTCATCTGGGCCAGCTACGTGGCCCCGCACAAGACCTGTCTGTCCGAGCTGGACGGGCTCAACTGCTCGACGCTTCCGCGACCCGAGCCGCAGTACGAGAACGCCTTCACCGGGGTCACCAACCCGGCCCGGGTCAAGAAGTCTTACAACGAGCGGGACGTCTCCGACAAGCCGCCGCTCCTGCGCAAGGGCAAGCGCTCGACCAGCAAGCTGGAGCGCCTGTACCTGGCTCGGATCCGGAGCCTGGCATCGGTGGACGACGCCGTCGCCGACACCGTCGCCGCCC
>JBOFLE010000257.1:0-3554 GCA_051657705.1 Nocardioides sp.
GCGCCCGCCGAGCTCGATCCCTCTGACGACTTCGGAGCCAACGAGTGGCTCGTCGAGGAGATGCACGAGAGGTACCTCAAGGATCCCGCCGGGGTCGATCCCGCCTGGGCGGCCTACTTCCGGAAGAACCCGTCTCCGCGGGTCACGAGCGCGTCGTCGCCGCAACCTGCTGGTCTCGTCGAGCCCGGCACCGGGAGTACGGATCACGTTCAGCAGTCCCCCAACGGTGTCGCCACGGCGGCCACGGCTCCGGACTCGAAGGCTCCGGTGCCCAAAGAGCCCGCGCCGGCGAGCCCCCCCGCCTCCGGTGACGAGGCCTCACTGTCGGTCTTGCGCGGCGCCTCGGCCCGCACCGTGCACAATATGGAGACCTCGCTCGGCGTCCCGACCGCCACCTCCGTGCGGTCGGTACCGGTGAAGCTGCTCTGGGACAACCGCACCGTCATCAACAACCACCTTGCCCGGGCCCGAGGCGGCAAGGTCTCGTTCACCCACCTGATCGGCTACGCCCTGGTCAAGGCGTTGCGCGCCAATCCGTCGCTGAACGCCGGTTACGACACGGTGGACGGCAAGCCCACCCTGATCACGCCGGCGCACATCAACCTCGGGCTCGCCATCGACCTGCCCAAACCCGACGGCACCCGGCAACTTCTGGTGCCCTCGATCAAGGGGGCGGACGCGATGGACTTCGCGGCCTTCTGGACGGCCTACGAGGCGGTCGTGGTGCGCGCGCGCAGTGGCGGACTCACCGTGGCGGACTTCCAGGGCACCACCATCACGCTGACGAATCCCGGCACCATCGGCACCCATCACTCGGTGCCGCGCCTGATGAAGGGCCAGGGCGCGATCATCGGTGTCGGCGCGATGGAGTACCCGCCCGAGTGGCAAGGAGCGTCGGAGGACACCCTGACCCGCAACGCGATCAGCAAGGTGATGACACTCACCTCCACCTACGACCACCGGGTGATCCAGGGCGCGCAGTCCGGCGAGTTCCTCCGCCAGATCCACCACCTGTTGCTCGGGGCCGAGGACTTCTACGACGAGATCTTCCGATCGCTGCGAATCCCCTACCAGCCGATCCACTGGGCCAACGACATCGCCACGTCCCACGACGACGAGATCAGCAAGCAGGCCAGGATTCTTGAGCTGATCCACGCCTACCGGGTGCGCGGGCACGTGATGGCCGACACCGATCCGCTGGAGTACCGGCAGCGCAGTCACCCCGACCTGGAGGTGGAGACCCACGGCCTGACGTTGTGGGACCTAGACCGCGAGTTCGCCACCGGCTCCTTCGGGGGCGAACGCCGGTTCATGAAGATGCGCAACATTCTGGGCATCCTGCGCGACTCCTACTGCCGCACCGTCGGCATCGAGTACATGCACATCATGGACCCGGAACAGCGCCGCTGGATCCAGGAGCGGGTCGAGCAACCCCACGTGAAGCCGCCGCGCACCGAACAGCTCCGGATCCTGCAGAAGCTCAACCAGGCGGAGGCATTCGAGACCTTCCTGCAGACCAAGTTCGTCGGCCAGAAGCGGTTCTCGCTCGAAGGCGGGGAGACCACGATCCCGCTGCTGGACGAGATCTGCGAGGCGGCCGCCGAGGCCGAACTCGACGAGGTGTGCATCGGTATGGCGCACCGCGGCCGGCTCAACGTGCTGGCCAACATCGTCGGCAAGAAGTACTCCCAGATCTTCCGGGAGTTCGAGGGCAACATCGACCCCCGCACCGTGCAGGGCTCCGGAGACGTGAAGTATCACCTGGGCGCCGAGGGCGAGTTCGTGGCCGGCACCGGCGCCAAGATCAAGGTGTCGGTCGCCGCGAACCCGTCCCATCTGGAAGCGGTGAACCCGGTCCTGGAGGGCATCGCGCGCGCCAAACAGGACGTGCTGGATCGCGGCGAAGAGTTCCCGGTGCTGCCGCTGCTGGTACACGGGGACGCGGCGTTCGCGGGTCAGGGTGTCGTCGCCGAGACCCTGAATCTCTCCCAACTGCGCGGCTATCGCACCGGCGGCACCATCCACGTGGTCGTGAACAACCAGGTCGGCTTCACCACCTCGCCGGCGGCATCCCGCTCGTCGTTGTACTGCACCGACGTCGCGCGGATGGTGCAGGCCCCGATCTTCCATGTCAACGGCGATGATCCGGAGGCCTGTATCCGGGTGGCCCGGCTGGCGTTCGAGTACCGCGAGGCGTTCAAGAAGGACGTCGTCATCGACCTGGTGTGCTACCGCCGCCGCGGGCACAACGAGGGCGACGATCCGTCGTACACGCAGCCGCTGATGTACGACCTGATCGAACAGAAGCGGTCGATCCGCAAGCTCTACACCGAATCGCTGATCGGACGGGGCGACATCACGATCGAGGAGGCCGAGCAGGTCCTTCGCGACTACCAACAGACCCTCGAGCGGGTCTTCGCCGACGTGCGCGACGCCACCGAGACCGGCGACCAGTCGTGGACCACCGTTCCGGACTATCCGGACAAGCCCGACGGAGAAGCCGCGACCGCGGTCACCCCGGAGACCCTCAAGCGGATCGCGGATGCCTATATCTCGCCGCCCGGCGGCTTCACGGTGCATCCCAAGGTAATGCCTCAGCTCCAGCGCCGGGCCGCCGCGATCACCAACGGCCCGATCGACTGGGGCACGGCCGAGATCATGGCCTTCGGCTCGCTGTTGATGGACGGCCGCCCGGTGCGCCTAGCCGGCCAGGACTCCCGGCGGGGCACGTTCGTGCAGCGTTTCGCCACGGTCATCGACCGGATCAACGCGGCCGAGTGGACACCACTCTCCTCGCTCACCGACGACCAGGCCAAGTTCTATGCCTACGACTCCCTGTTGTCGGAGTACGCCGCACTCGGTTTCGAGTACGGCTACTCCGTGGCCCGTCCGGAGGCCCTGGTGGTGTGGGAGGCGCAGTTCGGAGACTTCGTGAACGGCGCCCAGATCGTGATCGACGAGTTCATCACCGCCGGCCAGACGAAGTGGGGGCAGCAGTCCGGGGTCGTGCTTCTCCTCCCCCACGGCTACGAGGGCCAGGGCCCCGACCACTCGTCGGCGCGGATCGAGCGCTTCATGACGCTGTGCGCCGACGACGCGTTCGTGGTGGCCCAGCCGTCGACGCCGGCGTCGTACTTCCACCTGCTCCGGCAGCACTCGATGGGCCAGCAGCATCGCCCGCTCATCGTGTTCACTCCCAAGTCGATGCTCAAGCGCAAGGACGCCGCGTCCGCCCCGGCGGACTTCACCTCGGGTGCCTTCGCTCCGGTGCTGGGCGACCTGACCGCCGACCGGGAGCGGGTCCGGACGCTGCTGCTGTGCTCGGGACGGGTCACCTGGGACCTGAAGGCCGCGCACGCGGGCCTGACCGACGGCGAGACCTTCGCGATCGCCCGGGTGGAACAGCTCTACCCGCACCCCCTCGACCAACTGGCGGCCGAGATCGAGCGCTACCCGAACCTGGCGCGGATCCGCTGGGTGCAGGACGAGCCGCTCAACATGGGCCCGTGGCCGCACTACCAGATGAACGTCTGGCCGGCGCTGGGGAGGCAGGT
>JBOFLE010000258.1:0-3979 GCA_051657705.1 Nocardioides sp.
CCGAGTCCTCGCGCGATCGGGAGCCCGTATGACGGTGTGGGACGACCTGATCGGGCAGCGCGCGGCGATCGCCGCGCTCCGCTCGGCGGCGGGCGGGCACGGCATGACGCACGCCTGGCTCTTCACCGGCCCACCCGGATCGGGCCGGTCGGTCGCCGCGGTCGCCTTCGCGGCCGCGCTGCAATGCGAGACCGTCGACGAACCGGGATGTGGCCGGTGCCAGGCCTGTCGGACCACCCTGGCCGGGTCGCATGCCGATGTCACCGTCTCGCGCACCGAGCGGCTCTCGCTCGGCGTCGACGAGGTAAAGGGGCTGGTGCGCTCGGCGGCGCTCGCCCCGATGGGGCGGCGCTGGCAGGTACTGGTCGTCGAGGATGCCGACCGGTTGACCGATTCGGCCGGCAACGCCCTGCTCAAGGCGATCGAGGAGCCCGGCGATCGCACGGTGTGGTTGCTGTGCGCGCCGACGGTCGAAGACGTGTTGCCGACCATCCGCTCGCGGTGCCGGATGGTGACCCTGACCACGCCGAGGTCCGACGAGGTGGCCGATTTCCTCACCGCCAGTGGCATCGAGCCGTCGCTGGCGGCGTACGCCGCGCGGGCCAGTCAGGGACACATCGGCCGAGCCAGGGCGCTGGCCAGAGACGAGGCCACCCGCGCGCGACGCGGTGAGGTGATGACGATCCCGGCCCGAGTCAGTGGCTCCGGGCGAGGTCTCGACGGTCACCTGGGGCACTGCATGACCGCCGCCACTCGATTCGCCGGCGCCGCGAAGGAGGAGGCGGACACGATCACGTCCGCGTCCGATGCGCGGGAGCGAGCGGAGCTGGACGCCACCTACGGCGTGGTGGAGCGCGGTCGCCGGCCCCGCGAGTACGCCCCGGCACTCGCGGCCTTGGAGCGCGGTCAGCGGCTCCGGGCCAAGCGCCGCCAGCTCGACGTGATCGATCGCGGCCTGATGGACCTGGTGTCGTTCTACCGGGACGCCATCGCGCTCGGAGTCGGCGCGAGGTCCGAGCTGATCAATCCGGACCTCCGGACGGATATCGAGAAGGTGGCCCAGGCGGCCTCACCGGAGCGCAACCTGCGCCGGATCGAGGCGATCTTCGCCGCGCGGGAACAGATGCTGGAGTTCAACGTGCCGCCGGCACTGGCATTGGAGTCGATGATGGTGGGTCTGGCGTGAGCCGCGTCCTAGTGGTGAACGCGGTGGTGCCGACGAGAAGGACAGGGCTGGTGGAACGGTGAAGCTGGGCGTCAAAGGCTGGGTCGCTCTCGGCGTCGGGTTGTCGCTGCTCGCGACGCTCGTCGTGGGCAGTGCCGGGTTCGCGACCTGGCTGCTCGTTCGAGAGGCCGATCGATCCTTCGATCGGGACGGCGACCCGGGACGCCGCGGGGACTCCGGGAGGCCACGGCGGGCCGAGAGCCCGACCCCCGTCGATCCCGACGTGACCGCCGCTCCGGTCCCCGAGTTGGCGCCCTTCTACGCCCAGGTCCTGAGCTGGGAGGGCTGCCGGGAGCAGTTCGAATGCGCCATGCTCAAGGTGCCGCTCGACTACCGGGATCCGAGCGGCGAGACCATCGAGATCGCCCTGCTGAGGGTGCCCGCGTCCGGAGACCGCATCGGCTCGCTGGTGATCAATCCTGGCGGCCCCGGCGCTCCGGGCACCAGCTTCGCCGAGTCCACGCCGCGGATCTTCGGCGACCGGCTCCTGGAGAGCTTCGACGTGGTCGGCTTCGACCCGCGCGGCACCGGCGGCAGCAGCCCGGTGGACTGCGTGCCGGACGACGAACTGGACGTCTACGTGGCGGCGGACCCCGATCCGGACACCTCGGCCGAGGTCGCTGACTACGTCCGGTCGGTGAAGGAGATTGGTCGCGGCTGCGGTGAGCGTTCCGGCCGGTTGGCCAGACACGTCTCGACCGCTGAAGCCGCCCGGGACATGGACGTCTTGCGGGCTGCGCTCAGGGACGGGTCGCTGACCTACTACGGCGCTTCCTACGGCACCAAACTCGGCGCCACCTATGCCGAGCTCTTCCCGAAACGTGTCGGCCGGCTGGTGCTGGACGGCGCCATCGACCTCTCGCTGGAAGGAGCCGCCCTCGGCCTGCAGCAGGCCGAGGGCTTCGAGACGGCGTTGCGGGCCTACGTCGAGAACTGCGTCGAGGAGACCGCGTCGTGCTTCCTCGGTGACTCCGTCGAGGAAGGTCTCGAACGGATCGGTGACTTCCTCGCCGAGGTCGAGGACGAGCCCTTGTCGACCGACCTGGACGGTCGCCGGCTCGAGATCGGCAATGCCTTCTACGGCGTGGTCGCGCCGCTGTATCAACGCGAGGCCTGGTCGGCTCTCTCACTGGCGCTGCGGCAGGGCTTCGACGGCGACGGTACGACGCTGCTGCAGTTCTCCGATCTCTACACCTCGCGCGGCACCGACGGGTACCAGGACAACTCGCTCGAGGCGAACGGCGTGATCAACTGCCTGGACAGTCCGGGATTCACCCCGGCCGAGAAGGTGCCGTCGACGTTCGCGGCCTACGAGAAGGCCTCGCCGACCTTCGGGCGGGTCTTCGCCTGGAGCGCGATCGGTTGCGTCGGCTATCCGGTCTCGCCCGAGGCGTCGCGGCTCGATGTACGCGCCGAAGGCGCCGCCCCGATCCTGGTGGTGGGCACCACGCGCGACCCCGCCACTCCGATGCGCTGGGCGGAGGCGCTGGCCGACCAACTCGACTCCGGAGTCCTGTTGCGCCGCGACGGCGACGGCCACACGGCGTACACCTCCGACAACGAGTGCATCGACGAGACGGTCGAGGACTATCTGGTCGACGGCACCGTTCCCGAGGACGGAAAGACATGCTAGAAAACCGGATCCGGGCCACTACCGGAGGGGCGGTGTCCCGTGACGCGATTGGATCCGGAGCGTAGTCCGGCGGGTGCCGACGAGCGATCGGGCCCGGCCTTGCGGGCGTTGTTGCTCGGCAACTTCGTGATCGGGACCGGCGTCCTGTTGCCGGCGGGCATGCTCAACGAACTCTCGGCCGGGCTCGGCGTCAGCGTCGCGGTCGCCGGGATACTCACCGTCATCGGCGGGGTCGTGGTCTGCGTGGGCGCCCCGCTGGGTGCGGCCGTCACCAGCCGGGTGGACCGCCGGGTGCTGCTGTCGGCCTCCCTGGCGGTCTACGTCGCCGGACACGTCGCGTCCGCGATCGCCCCGAACTTCGCTACGATCGCGGTGCTGCGTGGTGTCACCCTCGTGGGTGCGGCGTTGTTCACGCCGCAGGCGGCGGCGACGGCCGGCCTGTTGGTGCCGCCGGAACGGCGGGCGGCGGCCATCGCCTTCATCTTCCTCGGCTGGTCGGCGGCCTCGGTGGCGGGCATTCCGCTGGGCGCGCTGATCGCCGCCGGTCTCGGCTGGCGGGCGGCCTATGCGGTCGTCGCGGTCGTCGCGGCCCTGGTGCTCGTCGTGATCCGCCGGTCGGTCCCGGCCGGCTTGCGCGTGCAGCCGTTGTCGGCGGCGTCGTGGCGAAGCGCTGTCACGAACCCGATCATCCTCGTGGTGCTCGCGGTGTCCCTGGTCGGGATGACCGCGCAGTTCACGCTGTTCAGCTACACCGCGCCGGTGCTCAAGTCCGCGCTCGGCGCCAGCCCGGGCACGATCGCCTTGTTCTTCACACTGTTCGGGGTGGCCGGCGTGACCGGGAATGCGCTCGCCGCGAGGCTGGTCGGGCCGATGGGCCTCGATCGCGCCATCCTGTCCGCGATCGGTTGCCTGGTGGTCGGCGCCGTGATCGTCAGCGTCCTGTTCGGCAATTTCGCCGGCATGCTGGTCGGTCTCGTGGTCTGGGGCCTGGGCACGTTCTCGATGAACTCGTTGCAGCAGAGCCGACTCGCCGCGATCGACCTGGCCGTGGCCTCCGCCTCGATCTCGCTCAACACCTCGGTGCTCTACCTCGGCCAGGCGCTCGGCGCGGGTCTCGGAGG
>JBOFLE010000259.1:0-5008 GCA_051657705.1 Nocardioides sp.
TCGCCTCGCTGACGATGTCGCAGAGCGCCACGCGCTGCAGGGTGAGCTTGAGGACCCCGGCATGGATCCTGGACAGCTCGAAGAGGTCGTCGACCATGCGCACCATGCGCTCCACCTCGGCCCGGATCTGCCGGTGATAACGGGCTGGGTCCTCGGCCATGCCGTCCTCCAACGCCTCGGTCATCGCCCGGAGCCCGGCCAACGGCGTGCGGAGGTCGTGAGATACCCAGGACACCAGCTCACGCCGCGATCCCTCCAGGCGCAGCTCACGCTCTCGGGACTCCCGCAGCCGCGCGCTGGTGCGGGTCAGCTCCTCGGAGAGTTGCTGCAGCTCGGCCGGACCGGACGCCGGTGACACGAACTGGCCGGAGTCGCCGAATCGGCGGGCTTCCTCGGCCATGCTGCGCGACCAGCGCGCCATGGCCGTGCCGATGATCCCGGCGACCAGCATCGCGAAGACGGCCGCGACGGTCGACACCAGGATGACGACCGTGAAGTCGTGGTAGGAAAGGAACATCCGCCGGGCGGCACCGACCACGCCGGCGACCACCGACGCCACCGCGATTCCGGCGACGGTGACCGCCAGCACGAGCACCGAGCGCCGGCGCACCAGCCACGCGATGGCCAGGCCCGCGGCGCCGGTCACCGCGGCCCAGGTGGCCGCGATGCCGATGATGGTCAGTTGATCCGCACTCATGACGACGACTCCCACCGGTATCCGACACCCCAGACCGTGACCAGGCGAGTCGGCCGGGTCGGGTCGGCCTCCACCTTCTCGCGCAGCCGGCGCACATGCACCGTCACCGTGGACTGGTCGCCGAAGGACCATCCCCAAACCTGCGCGAGCAGGTCGTCACGGGAGTACGCCGTGCCCGGGTTGGCGACCAGGTGCCTGAGCAGGTCGAATTCCCGACTGGTCAGCGCGAGCGGCACGCCGGCCAACGTCGCCTCGTGCCGGGCGCTGTCCACCACCAGGTCACCGTCAATCCACCGATCCGAGCCGGCCTGGTCTCGATCGACCGAGCGGCGCAGCACCGATTCGACCCGCAGTATCAACTCGCGGGGGCTGAACGGCTTGGTGACGTAATCGTCGGCGCCGAGTTCGAGCCCCATCACCCGATCAGTCTCGGTGCCCAGGGCGGTCAGCATGATGATCGGGACATCCGTGGTGGCACGGAGCCGGCGAGCGACCTCCAGCCCGTCGATTCCGGGCAGCATCAGATCCAGCACCACCAGGTCGACTCCCGGTGCCCGCATGGCCGCCAGCGCGGCCTCGCCGTCGGCGGCCTCATCGACCTCGTGCTTGGCGGCTCGCAGATAGGACACCACGACCTCGCGCACGGTCGGGTCGTCGTCGACCACCAGCACTCGGCTCACCGATCGGGCTCCGTCTCTGTGATGCCAGCCTCGTGGTCGCCAGTCTCTCTCATCACCGTCTCCTGCTCGTGCCCGGCGCCTCCGATGCCGGCCAGCACGGAGCCGGCCAATACGGAGCCGGCCATCGTGACGACCCCGATCGCCAGCCAGCCGAGAAGGTACTGGCGATCGAGCAGGGTCGGGTTGTCGGCCCTGGCTCCGAACCGCCCCAGGACCGGCACCGCGAGCACGGTGACGGTGCCGAAGACGATCAACCAGATCGTCGCCACTCGACGGACGACCGCCGGTAGCGCGGCGGCGCCGACGGCGCAGGCCCCGATGACCAGGGGCGCCAGGACGACGTCGTGCGCGATCACCCCGCCGCCGAACCAGACGGCCACCGCAAGCAGGTCGTCGGGCCGCCCGATCAACAGCCAGACACCGTAGGCACCCAGCACGACACCGGCCAGGCCGAGCAGGTACCTGGCCCGACGTCCGGGTACGTCCTCGGGCGCGCCCCGCGCCGGTCTCATCGGAGCACCTCCAGCGCCGCGACCCACTTGGTCTGCAACACACCGGGCCGGTTCGGGACGATCAACCGAGCCGGGGCACCGTGGTCCAGCGCCAGGGGTTGTCCGGCCAACCCGGTGGCCAGCAGAGCAAGGGGATCGGCGGCGAAGTTCCCCGGCAGCTCGGTGACCCGGAAGGCGCCGCGCTGTTGGAGCGACACCACCCGCACCGACCTGCCCTCGGGCACGCCGACCAGATCCAACAGCTCGCGCACCCGCACACCTGTCCAGTCACCGCTCGCGCTCCAGCCCTCGACACAGGCGATTGGCAGCCGCTCGGTGTGCCGGCTCAGGCCGACGAGCTCGTCCGCGGTCAACTCGACCGAGCGGGAACCGTGACTGATCCTGAGCCGGTACGACGAGGAGACGGCGGCCGCGGTGACTCCCGCCGCGCGCGCCGTCTTGTTGATCGGGATCCCGTCCGGCCCGCTCCCCGACCGGACGGCCAGCACGGACACCTCGCGAAGCCAGGGCACGGTCCCCCCGGCGGTGGCCAGCACCGCGACTCCGCCGGCGGCCCAGGTCGTCCGCAACAGCCCCCGGCGCGTCACCGCACCCTCCTCGACGGCCTCCGGCCGGTCCAGGTGCTCAGCCTCGACCGGGGCTCCGAGCGCGCTCCGGATGACCGGCAGCTTCACGGCGATATGAATCAGTAGCGCACCGATCGCCAACCAGGCCCCGGCATAGTGCGTCGCACGAAAGGAGAACGTCCAGGGATACCACTGCGCGGAGTTCGCCAGCCCGGAGGCGAGCTGGAAGATCGACGCGGCCACCAGGACCCCGATCGAGATCCGCTCCGCCAGATGGAGCAGAAGCTCGCGAACCGGCCGCGGCGGCGCGGCGAACAGCTTCGGAAAGACGCTCCACAGCTTGACCAGGAGCAAGGGCACCGCCGCCGTGCCGGTGATGACATGAAGGCCCTGGCTCACTCGGTACCCCCAGACCGGGCGGGTCGGGAAAGGCCAGCCCGCCTGAGCGGCGTGACTGACGACACCCGTCACGAAGGCAAGCGCGAAACAGATGCCGAGTGCCAACCCCACTCGCGCGGCGATCGCCGGGCTTCGCAGCCGGGACGAGAACGCGATCCGGTTCATCGGGGCGTTCATCGAGCCGGGACCTCCATGACTCCGAGCCACCGATTCCCGAATCGGTGGATCGCCGGCGGCAACAGGCCGCTGGCATCCGCGACGTGTCCGGCCATGTCGACGCCGACGGCAGCCCACGGGAACGGAGCGCTGAGGTGTCCGCCGGCCTCCAGCCGGACCGTGCCGACCTGCAAGCCCAGGCCCGGCCCGGCCAACTCGGCGACCACCCGCCCGCCGCCGGCCAGCACGTCGCGGACTCGCCCGAGCAGCTTCACCGGATCCCCGCCGATACCGATGTTGCCGTCCGCCAACAAGGCCGTCTGCCAGCGGCCCTCCGCGGGAATCCGGTCGAAGATGTCGCGGATCAGCGCCGCGGCGCCGCGCTCGCGGGTCTGGAACACGGCCTCGGGCACCACGTCAATGCCCAACACAACCTGGCCGTGACTGGCGAGCAACTCGGCCATTCGGCCGGGGCCACAGCCGATGTCGAGGGTCGAGCCGGCGCAGTAGGCAAGCATCGCTCGGTCCACCGCATCCGCCCGCCCGGTCCAGCTCGCGACCCCCTGGGTGGTACCGCCGAGGCCGTGCCAGGAACCGCCGTCGCGGAACGCGGTGGTGAACGTCTGATGCAGGTCCGCCTGGATCATCGGATCCGTCCTTCGCTCTCCAGCCGCCGCCAGAGCGTCGTGAACTCCCCGTCATGACCGGACTCGGCCACCGTTCTCGCATCCGCGACCGTGTCCACGTCGTGCAGCCGGTGAATCGTCTCGATGCCGAGCCCGCCGTCTCGCAGGGCTCGATGCGTGTCTCCGTGGGTCTGCTCGGTCGACATCTCCACCGACCGGAGCGGTGCCGCGAGTTCGCCGGCCCGAAGACCGAGCACCCACCACCCGCCGTCCATCGCCGGCCCCAGGACCACGTCGGCCCGGCGGAGACCCGACGCCGCCGCCGTCAGGTCCGACGGCGCGAGCTGCGGAGTGTCCATGCCGATCTGCAGTCGCGGGCCGGGTACGGCGGCGTGCGCGGACGCCAGGCGCTCGGCGAGGCCGTCTCCGGCCTGCGGGAACACCGTCCAGGTCTCCAGCGCCGCTTGGAGCGCGGCGCCTCGCACCGCGGTCGAAAGCTCTCCGTCCAGCGCCAGGAACCGCCGCGCCGCTCCGGGGAGGTAGGCCAGCACGGCAGCCAGGGTGTCGAGCAGGGCAGCGGCCGCCACCTCGGCGGCGAGCGCCATCCCGATCCGTTCGCCGAGCCGAGTCTTGACCAGGCCGGGCACCGGGGCCTTCGCCATCACGAGAACCGCCGGCTCGGCTGTCGCACCACTCATGCGAGAACCCGCCAGAAGTCGCGCGTCGCCTTGACGGTGCCGACGATCGATCCGGACACCTTGGAGCGGGTGCCCGCCGCACGCGGGCCGTAGGCCACGTCGTGCTCGGAGATCCGCCAGCCCGCGGTGGTGGCCTTCTGGAGGAGTTCCACCGGATAGCCGAACCGCCGATCGTCGACCCCAAGATCGAGCAGATGCTGCCGCCGGCAGACTCGCATCGGCGCGATGTCGTGCACGCTGACGCCGATACGCCGTCTCAACCAGGCCAGAATCAGGGCGTTCCCGAGCCGGGCATGCCACGGCCAGACTCCGCGACGGCTTGGTCGTCGCCGCCCCACCGCCATGTCCGCGGTACCCGCTCTCACCTCGGCCAGCAGGGGCACCAGATCGGCCGGCTCGAATGATCCGTCTCCGTCGATGACGGCGACGAACTCGGCGGTGGCCGCCTCGACTCCGGTGTGCACCGCGGCGCCGTAGCCGGGAGTCGCTTCGCGGATTACCTGCGCGCCGCAACGCCGAGCGACGTCCGCGGTGTCATCGGTCGAGCCGTTGTCGACGACGATCACCCCCATCCCGGCCGGCACCCTGGCCAGCAGCCCGGTGAGCGCCGGCGCCTCGTCACGACACGGCAACACCAGTTGGCAGTCGCCGACATCGGCGGACCGGGCCCGCGG
>JBOFLE010000260.1:0-3094 GCA_051657705.1 Nocardioides sp.
CCCAGGCGGTCCAGCAGACGGGTCACAGCAGCGAGGTCGTTCTCGACCTTCACGTCGAGGATGCCTTTCACGACCTCAGGTGCGACAACCTCACCCTGCTTTGCCTGCGCAACGACCAGGCGGCCACTACGGTGGTGGACACCGGACGTCTCGACCTCGACTCCCTTGATCTGGAGCCGCTTTTCGAGCCTCGCTATCTGATCCGTCCCGATGCCGAGCACCTTCGCAACCTGCGCGAGGCGGGGCAGCGGGTCCCGGAATCAATTCCCATCAGTGTTCTCGACGGGGACAGGTCCGCGCCCTACATCCGCATCGATCCGCCTTACATGACAGCCGTTGACGGCGACGGGCGGGCGGCACGTGCTTTGGATGATCTCCTGGAACTCATGGGAAAGGCTGTCATCGACGTCGAGACCTCGCCCGGCGATCTGATCATGATCGACAACCAGCGAGCGCTGCATGGTCGCCGGCCCTTCCGTGCGCGATACGACGGGACCGATCGCTGGCTCAGGAGGGCTACTACCGTGCGGGATCTCCGCCGAAGCCGCGCGCATCGTGACGGCGTTCGCTCCCGAGTCGTGCGCTCCTGCTAGACCGACTGAGGGTAGTCAAGCGGCGTTGAGGTAGTCGCGGTAGGTCGTGGCGAGGTTCGTGTTCGAGCCGGACCCAGGCGTAGAACCCGGCACGAGACACCCCCAACGACCTGGCCATGAACCCGACCCCATGGTTGGCCTTCTCCGCCGCCATCAGCGTGAACTTCTCGCTCACGGCTGCGTCCAGACGTCGAAGGCCGCGGCTTTTGGCTGATGTGTACCGCGCCGTCGCCGACTGTCTCGGCGATCGCCGATCGCTATCTGAGCCCGGATCCTCCGATCGATGTGATCCAGGCGTGAGCGATTTCGGCGTGGTCTAGCCGATAGTCGGGCTACCAGCTCGACTTGGTGATGCCCGGAAGTTCGCCGCGCAGGGCAAGGGTGCGGAAGTTCACCCGCGACAGGCCGGTCTTTCCGACGTATCCGCGAGGACGGCCGTCGACCTGGTCGCGGTTTCGGACTCGGATCGGAGAGGAGTCTCGAGGAAGCCGCGCCAAGGCGCTCACCGCGGCCTGCCGCTCCACGGGTGACAAGGATCGGTCCTTGGTGGCCGCCCGCAGCAGATCGCGGCGGTTGCGGTAGTGCTCCACGAGCAGTTTGCGCTTCTCGTTGGCGACGATCTTCGATTTCTTGGCCATGGGCGATCAGCGCTCCTCTCGGAAGTCGACGTGGCGACGTACCTTGGGGTCGTACTTGCGCAGGACGAGCCGGTCCGGATCGTTGCGCCGGTTCTTCCTGGTCACGTAGGTGTAGCCGGTGCCGGCGCTCGAGCGGAGCTTGATGATCGGCCGGATATCGGAGCCCTTCTTGGCCATCAGAGCTTCTCGCCCCGGGCGAGGAGCATGGCCACGATCGCGTCGATGCCGCGTCGGTCGATCGTCTTGATGCCGCGCGCGCTGACCCGCAGCGTGACGTGGCGTGCCAGAGAGGGCACCCAGTAGCGCTTGTCTTGGACGTTGACATTCCACCGGCGTCTCGTACGGCGGTGGGAGTGCGAGACCGCGTTGCCGAACGTCGGTGCCGCTCCGGTGACCTGGCAGGTGCGTGACATGGGCTCCCCTAGGTGTAGAATGATAATCGTTCTCATTAACACTACAGGGAGTGCTCGTGAAGCAAGACATCCATCCCCCCTACGACAGGGTCGTCTTCCGTGACCGATCGACCGCCACGTTGTTCCTGACGCGCTCGACGATCGTCAGTCGACTACCCGTCGACCACCCTCGCGTCGAGTGGGAGGATCGCCAGTCCTATCCGGTGGTCGACGTCGACGTGACCAGCGCCAGCCACCCCTTCTGGACCGGACGCGGCCGGGTCGTCGACAGCGAAGGGCGAGTCGACCGGTTCAACCGCCGCTACGGAGCGGGCCGGTGAGCGTTCCGATCGCCGGGCCGTTCCGTTCACGTTCGAGTCGTCGGATACCGGTCATCCTGGTGTGCGGGATCCACGAAGGCGCGATGCTCTCGGCCAGTATCTCGCTCCAACTCGGGCTGCCGGACGCGGTCTCCGTGCGTCACACCATCGATCCCGAGCGTGAGACGTTGACACGGGTAGTCAGCGACCTGTCCGGCGTGATCGAGCATGAGCAGATCGACCTCGCCCACGCGTGCCCGTCCTGCGCGATCCGCGAGGACATCGTGCCTACGCTGGAGCGGCTGGCGGCTCAGGGACGGTGGAGTAGCGTCGTCGCCTGCCTGCCGATCGCCGCCGGCGCGGTCCAGGTCTGCCGGGTTCTCGACCACGCGCCCCGGGAGGTGCGCCACGTCGCGATCGCGGCGGTCCTCACCGCTCTCGATGGCACCACGGTGACCGAGGATCTGCTCGGCGAAGATCTCCTCGACGACCGTGGTCTCGCGACCTCGCAGGATGACCGGAGGGGTGTCGCCGAGGCCGCCAGTGCCCTGGTCGAGTACGCGGACCTCGTCTGCCTCACCGCGCGGCCCGATTCCGACGAACTGGCTCTGATCGCCGCGCTCGCGCGGCCGCGGATCCCGGTGGTCACCGACCCGTCGCTGCTCGACGCTCCCGGACTCGCCGACGGGGTGCACCGACCCGAGGTTGTCGAGGCGTGGGTCGCGGAGGTCCGTCGCGGCGCGCTCCCACCGCTCACCGAGAGCGGCGTATGGCGACTCGACCTCTGTTCCGAGCGGCCTTTCCACCCGATTCGGTTCCACGACGAACTCACCGTTCTCGGTGGCGGGCCACGCCGTTCGCGCGGCTGTTTCTGGCTCCCGACTCGGCCCCGAGCAGTATGTGTCTGGGACGGTGCCGGCGGGCAGGCCAGCGTCGGTTCCATTCGGGAGTGGGGCGGGGAGCGGCCATTCACTCGCATCACCGTGCTCGGCCTCGACGGCAGTAGGCAAGAAGTCGTCCGGGCCTTCCACCGATGCCTGTTGACTGACGACGAGCTCGCCACCCGGGGCCTCGACTGGCGGGAGTCCTGGGACGGCCTGGAGCCGTGGCTCGGTCCCATCGAGACTGTCGTGTAGGCCACGGAGACCGAA
>JBOFLE010000261.1:0-34778 GCA_051657705.1 Nocardioides sp.
CGACGTCACGGTTCGCGACAAGCAGTTGCGGCGCGGCTCGGTCCTGGAGGTGCGGGTACACCCCGGCGATCTGGGTAAGGTGATCGGCCGCAACGGCCGGACGGCGACCGCGTTCCGCACCGTGATCTCGGCCCTGGCCGGCCCCGGCGGCGCTCGCATCGACTTCGTCGACGTCGACCGCTGACGCGACCCGGCAGTTATCTGGCCAGATATGTCGGCGTGTCGAAGCTAACTGCCGGCTCGGCGCCGGAGTCGTCCGGTGCTCGCGCACGGGCATTCGCGGCGCGGTCCGCGCCGGGACGACGATGACTCCTCACAATCGGTCGCTGGTCGATGTCCTCGTCGGTCGCATCGCGAAGGCGCATGGCCTCCGGGGTGAGGTCGTCATCGACGTACGCACCGACGAACCGGAATCACGATTCGTGCCCGGCGTGCGCTTTCGTTGCGAACGGACCCCGGGCAAGGGGTCTGCTACAGCACCGCCGGGCGGCCTGACGCTCGTGGCGGCGCGGTGGCACGGCAACGTCCTGCTCGCCCGATTCGCCGAAGCGGCTGACCGGACCGCCGCCGAACCGTTGCGAGGGTTGCGGCTCCATCTCGAGATTCCGGCCGACCAGACTCCGGCCGATCCCGACGAGTTCTACGACCACCAGTTGATCGGGCTGATCGCCTACGACCTCGGCGGCGCCCCGATCGGCGAGCTGACATCGATCTCGCACGGTGCACAGGACCTGTTGACGATACGCACCGAGGACGGGCGAGACGCTCTGGTGCCCTTCGTGAGGGCGCTGGTTCCGGAGGTCGACATCGCCGCCGGGCGGATCGTGATCGCCGATCGACCGGGCCTGGTCGCACCCTTCGGCGAGGAGTAGGGAATGCGGATCGACATCGTCACGATCTTTCCCGACTACCTGGCGCCGCTCGAACTATCGCTGACCGGTCGGGCCCGCGCGAGCGGGCTCATCCAGATCGCCGTGCACGACCTGCGCGAGTGGACCGACGATCGGCACCGGACCGTCGACGATTCGCCGGCCGGCGGGGGTGCCGGCATGGTGATGACTCCCGGTCCCTGGGGCGCGGCGTTCGACTCGCTGCGTATCGACGATGCGACCGTGATCGTGCCGACGCCGTCCGGGGTGCCGTTCACCCAGGTGATCGCCGCGGAACTGGCCACCCGCGAGCGGCTGGTGATCGCTTGCGGACGCTACGAGGGCATCGACCAGCGTGTGGTCGAGCACGCTGCCGCGCGCACCGAGGTGCGTGAGGTCTCGCTCGGGGACTACGTGCTGTCCGGTGGGGAGTCGGCGGCCCTGGTCATCGTCGAAGCCGTGACCCGGCTGCGGCCGGGCGTCCTCGGGAATCCGGACTCCCTGGCCGAGGAGTCACACGAAGACGGCTTGCTGGAATACCCCGTCTACACGCGTCCGCGAACCTGGCGGGGCCTGGCGATCCCGGAGGTATTGCTGACGGGCGACCATGCCGCGATCGATCGGTGGCGTCGGGACCAGGCACTGCGGCGTACGGCGGCTCGGCGTCCGGACCTGGTAGCGACAGCCGAGGTAGCCGACGGAAAACTGCGGACGGCGCGACCCGCCGACGCCGGCGAGTTGATGACGCTGCAGCGCGCCTGCTGGGTGCAAGAACACCTGGCCAATCCCGGCATCGAGATTCCGGCATTCGCCGAGACGCTGGCCGATGTCAGGGCCTGGATGGCGGAGTGGACCGTCCTCACCCTGCGCAGGGACGGTCGGCTGGTCGGAGCCGCGCGGGCTCGGTCGCATCGAGACACCTGGGACATCGGTCGGCTGATGGTCGCACCGGATCAACAGGGCCGCGGTCTGGGTCGCACGCTGCTCCAGGCCGCCGAAGCGGCCGCGCCGCCCGGGATCCTCACCTACGAACTCTTCACCGGTGCGGGCAGTGCGGACAATCTCCGGATGTACCGCAAGGCCGGCTACCGGCCGGCGCCCTGGGCCGACACGCCGACCCCTGGTGCGGTGCGACTGGTCAAGCCCCGGAACTCGGGCTAGCCTGCGCGAGGGCTCCATGGCGCACTGGCTCGGGGCAAGGCCGCGTTCGCGGTCAAGGGGCGAAAGAGTGGGGGCTTTCGATGATTCGGCGCACGACATTGGCTTTGCCGGCTTTGCTGGTGGGTCTGGGCATTGCCGCGGCCATTCCGCCCTCGGCGGTCGGAGCCGCGCCGCCGGCGGCCCCATCGCGGCCGGCTTCGGCCCCGCTGGCCGTGGCACCTGACGTCGGCCGGTGGTCGATCAGGCGGCTGGACACCGACGCCTGGGAGGTCACGTGGCGGTCTCCGCGCCGGTTGCCGATCGGCGGCGACCGCCTGCGCATCACCGGCGCCGACCTCCTGACGACACCCGTGGTCTCCCGGAATCGACGCATCGTGTCGGCCCAGGTACGGAGTGTGGCTCGCCCCCGGGCCGGCCAGCTGGACATCTGGCTCTCCGGCGATCGACTGGACACCGTCGAGGATGACGCGCTCCGCCGGGCCCGCGCCCGAGCACAGTCGGCCCCGGCGTTCGTCCCGGACAAGGAGATCTTGCCCCAGGACCCGGCGACGGCCGGCCCCTACGAGGTGATCGACTCGGATTACTCCAGGACGCCGGTTCGGCTGCCCGGCATGCGGGAGCCGATTGAAATGGTCGGTCACGTGGTCGAACCCGCACTCACCGAGCCGACCGGCCCGAGGCCACTGGTGGTCTTCCTGCACGGACGCCACGCCTACTGTTACGGCAACGGCGGAGACGAGTTCGCGTGGCCGTGCGAGGCTCCGCAGAAGGAGATCCCGAGCCACCTCGGTTACGACTATGTCCAGCGCCTGCTGGCGTCTCAGGGCTACGCCACCGTCTCGATCCGAGTCAACGGCATCAACGCCCAGGACGACGGGCTGGAGGACGGCGGAGCGGATGCCCGCGCCCAGATCGTGCAGCGGCATCTCGACTACTGGACGTCCCAGGCGACCCGGCACCAGGTCGACCTCGACAACGTGGTCCTGGTCGGACATAGCCGGGGCGGCGAGGGGGTGGACCGCGCGGCCATCCAGATCCCGCTCTCCGCGCCGTACCGGATCGCCGGCCAAGTCTTGCTCGCACCGACCGACTTCGCCAGCCATGCGGCGCCGTACGTCCCGACCGTGACCATGCTGCCCTACTGCGACGGCGATGTCTTCGACTTGCAGGGACAACGCTTCGTCGACAGCGGCCGCGATGTCGTCGACGACGACAACGCGCTGAAGAGTTCGGTGTTGGTGATGGGTGCCAACCACAACTTCTTCAATACCGAGTGGACACCCGGTGTGGCGGTTGCCCCGGCGTTCGACGACTGGTTCGGGCCGGACGACGCCACGTGCGGCAGCAAAACCCCCGAGAGGCTGACCGCCGCCGAACAGCGTTCGGTCGGCTCGGCCTACATCGCGGCGGCAGCCGGCGTTTTCACCGAGCGGGCGCCGGAGTTCCTGCCGCTGTTCGACGGAAGCCCGGCTACCGTTCGCTCGATGGGGGATGCCGATGCCAGGTCGCATGCCCTCGGGGCCGGCCGGAGCTTACGCCGGCCCGGCATCGAGCTGGCCGTGAAGGGTGCCGGTACGGCTCTTTGCGACGGGGCCTACGACTTCAATGATGCTCCGGAGCTGTGTGGCCGCGGCGACGAGTTCGGACTCTCGCCGCACTGGCCCGCCACCTTCGAGTCAGGGGTGCCCACTCGGAGATTCGTCGAGTTCTCGTGGGCATCCGCCGGCCAGCAGGCCGAGCTAGCCCTCACCGAACCGTGGGACCTCAGCGGTCGGCGCCTAGCGCTCCGCACCATCGTCGACGCCGGCCGGGGAGACGCCGAGTTCCAGATCCGACTCGTCGATGCCGACGGCGCCTCGGCTGTCCTGGACCCGGCCGGCGGCCGGGTTCTGGGAGCCTTGCCGGTGATCGAAGGGAACGGTCGGCGATGGGCACAGAGCCTGATTGTCGATCCCGCCGAGGCAGCGGGAGTCGACTCCTCGGCGATCACCGAGATCGACCTGATCGCGCGATCGGCCAGCGGACGGGCGTGGGTCGCCGACCTGGCTGCCACGTCGACCCGGCTGCCGGAACCGCTCCGGAAGCGCGCGCCCCGGATCAGCGTCGGAGATGTCCGCATGGCCGAAGGCGACAGCCCGGCCGTGCGCACCGCACGGGTGCCGTTGACGCTGTCCGCTGTCCTCGCCGAGGACGCATCCGTCTCGGTGAGCGTGTCGGACCCGGCCGGCGGAACCAGTGTCACTCGGATCGTGCGTATTCCGGCCGGCCGGCGGACGGCCGAGATCGCCGTGGAGTTTCCGGCCGACAACCGAGATGATCTCCCCAGGCTCGAGTCGACCATCGGGATCTGGGGCCTCCGGCAACTCGTCACGGACGACTACCAGGGCGGCCTGACCGTTCTCGACGACGATCCGGCACCTCGAGTCGTCGTGAAGCGGGTGCGTCCGCGAGTCCGGGAGGGCTCGCCCGCCGAGGTGCGGATCTCGCTGAGCCGGGCCGTCGACTACGACCTTCCCGTGACGGCGAGAGTCGTGCGCGGCCCGGGCCGCGACGTCACCGGGTTCGACGTGCCGCGACGCTGGTTCGAGCGGTACGCCTTCGGGCGGCGGCGGTGGCCGCTTTATCGCTCGGACCCGCTGATCTTCGGCAACATCCCGGCGGGAGCCACCTCCACCACCCTCGGTGTCCCGATCCGGCGCGACGGTCGGTCGGAGCCTCGTGAGGCGCTCACGCTGGTGGCTTCGGTCGAGCGGCCGTCCGCGGCGCCGGCGACCGCTCGGCGCACGATCCGGATCCGAGCCTCGAGATAGCCCTCGCGAGGCGACCCGGAGACGATTTCCGGGTGGTCGGACGGGTATGGCAGACTCGGCTCTCGGTCCACTCGACCGCGATCTCCCGCAGGTTCGCCTGCCGATCGGTGTGCGCCTGCCACAGGGGACGCCACACAGACGTCGAGCCGTGGATCACCACGACCGCATCACCTATTGCGTGGTTGACCTGTGGCAGCCCCGAGGAGCACATCATGGGCCGCAAGCTAGGAACGGTTGTCGAGGATCTCGGCAACTCACTGAAACGAGACGACATCCCGTCCTTCCGGGCCGGTGACACCGTCAAGGTGCACGTCAAGGTGGTCGAGGGCAACCGGTCCCGGATCCAGATCTTCCAAGGTGTGGTGATCCGCGTGCACGGCTCGGGCATCGGCCGCACCTTCACGGTCCGCAAGGTGTCCTTCGGGGTCGGGGTGGAGCGTACTTTTCCGTTGCACTCGCCGATCTTCGACAAGATCGAAGTCGTCACCTATGGCGACGTCCGGCGCGCCAAGTTGTATTACCTGCGCAACCTGCGCGGCAAGGCGGCCAAGATCAAGGAGCGCCGAGACGCCTGATCGCCATCCACCGACTAGTTAGGCTCGCTGCGTGACGTCCGACATCGACAACCTCGGGGACGCCGGTGTCGGCGAATCCCTTGCGCGGCAGAAGCGGAAGAAGCAGTTGCCGCTATGGCAGGAGACGATCCTCCTCCTGGTCGTCGCGCTGGGCCTCTCGGTACTCATCAAGGCTGTCCTCCTGCAGGCGTTCTACATACCATCGGAATCGATGGAGCCCGGCCTCGAGATCAACGACCGGATCCTGGTTCAGAAGGTCTCCTACTGGGGCGCGGGCACGCCGCGCCGCGGTGACGTCGTGGTATTCAAGGATCCGGGCGGCTGGCTCAACGGCGTCGACGCCGCGGGACCGGCGAATCCGGTGGCCAAGGCCATGTCGAAGCTGGGGCTGTACCCGTCGGGCGGACACCTGGTCAAGAGGGTCATCGGTGTCGAGGGCGATGTGATCACGTGTTGCGACAAGGACGGCCGGGTGTTGGTCAACGACAAGCCGCTCGACGAAGGGGCCTACGTCAAGGACATCGGCGGGCTTCCCTGCAACGGTCCCATGACGGGTACCTGCAAGTGGAAGGTGGGACCTGTGCCGGACGGGAAGATGTTCGTCATGGGCGACAACCGGAACAACTCAGCCGATTCCACCGTGCACATTTGCCGGCCGAAGGCCACCGATTGCGTGCCGGGCCGCGAGTTCGTGTCCGCCGACCTGGTCGTCGGCAAGGTCTTCGCGTTGGTGTGGCCGCGACAGCGGATGGGCTGGGTACGCCGCGCGGAGTCGTTCGAGGACGTACCCGAAGCGAAATAGTGGCACTGGTCATACGATCCGCGGGTGATGATGGCGTGACTCGGGAGGCCCGACGTGACAAGGCGATCTAACGGAGGCGAGCCGTGACTCGGCTTCCGCGTGGTTCGACGGTACGCCGCGACGCTGGTCTCTACGGCTACGAACGTGCGTTACGCCGGGCCGGCATCGATCCGATCGCGGGCGCGGACGAGGCCGGCCGGGGTGCGTGCGCCGGGCCGCTCGTCGCGGGCGCGGTGATCTTGCCCGAGGGGGACCGAGGCATCGTTCCGGGCTTGCGGGACTCCAAACTGCTCACCGAGAAGGCTCGCGAGCGCTGCTACGCGCAGATCGTCGAGCGTGCGACCGCGTGGTCCGTGGTGACGATAGAAGCTACCGAGTGCGACCGCCTCGGCATGCATGTGGCCAATGTCGAGGCATTACGGCGAGCGGTCGCGGTGCTCGGTCTGCGCCCGGCCTATGTGCTGACCGACGGATTCGGAGTCGACGGCCTGGAGGTGCCCGGCTTGGCGGTCTGGAAGGGGGACCGGGTCGTTGCCTGCATCGCGGCCGCCTCGGTGCTGGCCAAGGTGACGCGTGACCGGATCATGAGGGGTCTGGACGAACGCTGGCCGGCGTACGATTTCAAGACGCACAAGGGATATGTCACGGATGTTCACAACGCGGCGCTGCACGATCACGGCCCGTGCCCGGAACACCGCAGGCGCTTTGTCAACGTACGGCGGGCCGCGGGCCCGGAACCGGTGTCCGGTACCGACAATGGACAGGTGGACGGCTCGATGGAGGAATGCCGGTGAGCGCTGAAGATCTCGAGAAGTACGAGACCGAGATGGAACTGACGCTCTACCGCGAGTATCGCGATGTGGTGGGCATCTTCACCTTCGTCGTGGAGACCGACCGGCGATTCTACCTGTGCAATCACGTCGACGTGAAGGCGCGGACCGAAGGCGACGACGTGTTCTTCGAGGTCTCGATGAGCGACGCCTGGGTATGGGACATGTACCGGCCCGCGCGGTTCGCGAAGAACGTGAAGGTATTGACCTTCAAGGATGTCAACGTGGAGGAGTTGGCGCCGCCGGAGATCGATCCACCCGAGGCATAGCCGCGCCGGGTTTCACTCCCAGTCGCCACTCGAGCTGACCTGTCCACACCCTGAATGCCGCCGCTGGCGAGTGCCCGCGCGAGGGCGTTCGATGAGTGCATGAGTGGCACCGAAGCCGGCACCGGACAGGAAAGTATCGGGCGGGGAATTACTGGACAGGGGACTGCCGACGATCGGACCCGCGGAGGCCGGGCCACGGCGGCCCAGCGCCAAGCGCTCGGGGTCTACGGCGAGACGCTGGCCGCGCGCTATCTCGTCGAGCAAGGCATGGTGGTGCTGGACCGCAACTGGCGATGTGACGCCGGAGAGCTCGATCTGGTTCTTCGAGACGACGAGGTCCTGGTCGTCTGCGAGGTCAAGAGCCGCACCTCGACCGCGTGCGGGCATCCGCTCGAGGCGGTGGGCGACATCAAGGTCGCTCGTCTTCGCCGGCTTGCCGCTCGGTGGCTGGCGGATCGCCACATTCACCCGCGCGACGTGCGGATCGATATCGTGGGCGTACTCGTCCCGAAGCGGGGTTCGGCGCTCATCGAACACGTGACGGGCATCGGCTGATGCCGGTCGCCACGGCACGGGCCGTGTCGTTGCAAGGCACCGTCGGTCACTTGATCGAGGTCCAGGTCGACCTGTCGCCAGGCACGGTGAAGACCGTGCTGGTGGGCCGGCCGGACGCGGCCTTGAACGAGGCGCGCGATCGCTGCCGGATGGCCATCGCGAACAGCTGGGTGGACGAGCGACTGGAGTGGCCCGCTACTCGCAGGATCACGATCCTGTTGTCACCCTCGGATCTGCCGAAGCGTGGCACCCACTTCGATTTGGCGATCGCGATCAGTGTGCTCGCGGCGGCCGACCAGGTGCCGGCGGAGTCCCTGGGCCACGCGGTCTTCGTCGGCGAGCTGACCCTGACCGGTGGCCTGCGTTCGGTGCCCGGCGTGCTGCCGATGGCGATGACTGCCGCCAGCCACGGCTACTCGAGGATCTTCGTGCCCGAACCGCAGGCGAACGAGGCGGCCCTGGTCCCGGGCCTCGAGGTCCTGGGCATGCGTTCGCTGTCCCAGGTCGTCGCCGAGTTGCGGGGTGTGGCCGTGCCGGAAGCCGCGCCGGTTGCCCCGGTGTCCGGCAACCCGCTGCTGGCCTGGCGTGGGCAGGACCGTAGCGCGGACCTGGACTTCGTCGACGTCTTCGGCGTGGCCGATGCCCGATTCGCGATCGAGGTGGCCGCGGCCGGGGGACATCACCTGCAACTGTCCGGCCCGAAGGGCTCCGGGAAGACCACCTTGGCCGAACGGATCCCGTCGATCCTGCCGGATCTCACGTCCGAGGAAGCGCTGGAGCTCGCGGCGATCGGTTCGCTCGCCGGAGTGGTGGAGGTCGAGACCGGCGTCTTGCCGGGACTGTCACAACGCCCACCGTTCTTCGCGCCACACCACAGCGCCAGCCGCACCAGTCTGCTGGGCGGCGGGGCCGGTCGGGTTCGACCCGGCGAGATCAGCCGAGCACACGCCGGGGTGCTCTTCCTGGACGAGTTCCCGCTCTTCGGCGCCGACGTGATCGAGGCGCTTCGGCAGCCGCTGGAGAGCGGCGAGGTGACCATCGCCAGGGGAGAGGAGAGCGCGACGTTTCCGGCGCGGGGTTTGGTGGTCCTCGCCGCCAACCCGTGCCCGTGCGGGGACTTCCACCCCTATGCCCGCGAGAACCGGTGCGTGTGTCCCGAGACGCGGCGCCGGGACTATCGCCGCCGGATCACCGGCCCGCTGGCGGACCGCATCGACATCACTCGCCACGTGCTGCCGGTCCAACCGCATGAGATGAGCGATCCGCTGGCAGCTCCGGAGCCCTCGGCACGGATCCGGGCGCGGGTGGAGCTGGCCAGAGCGCGCCAGGCGGAACGGTATGCCGGCCGGTCCTGGCGGCTCAACGGCCAGGCCCCGGGGCCGAGCCTCCGGTCCGAGTGGCCGCTGGCGGCAGAGGTGCAGGCGCTGCTGGACGAGCAGCTCTACGCCGGCCGGCTCAGCCGGCGCGGGGCGACCCGGGTGCACCGGCTCGCCTGGACCGTCGCGGATCTGGCCGGACTCGCCCGGCCCGGCCCCGAGGAACTGGGGACCGCGATACGGCTGCGAACCGGTGAACCGCTGTCCCATCGATCTCTCGACCGCGAGGTGCTCGGGTGACGGAGGCCGATCGGCTGGCCCGGGCCGCGCTGTGTCGGTTGACCGAACCGGGCGATTCCCGGTTGGCCGCGTTGGTGGCCGAGCTCGGTGCCGAGCAGGTCCGGCAGCAACTGCTGGACGAGCGGGACCTGCACGGCCTGGCCGGCGAGATCTCGGGTCGGTTGGCGAGCCTCGACCCGGCCGGCGACCTGGAGCGAGCTGACCGGCGCGGCATCCGGTTCGTCATCCCCGGCGACGACGAATGGCCGGAATCGCTGAACCGACTGCGGTGGGCCGCGCCGATCCAGGGCCGCGGGGGAGTGCCGCTCGGGCTCTGGGTGACTGGTCCACTGGACCTGGCCGACCAGTCGCGCGCGGTGGCGATCGTTGGATCTCGTTCCTGCACCAGCTACGGAACGGGGGTAGCGGCGGAAATCGCAGCAGTCACGGCCCGTTCGGGACTCGCCGTGGTCTCCGGGGCGGCGTACGGCATCGACCAGGCGGCGCATCGCGGCGCCCTGGGCGCCTCCGGGGTCACGATCGCGGTCCTGGCCTGCGGCGTGGACAGGGTGTACCCGAAAGGCGCCGAGTCCCTGCTCGCTCACCTGCGAGATCACGGTGCCGTGGTCTCCGAGGCCCCGCCTGGATGTGCGCCACTCCGACTCCGCTTCCTTTCGCGAAACCGACTGATCGCCGCGCTCTCGAGCGGCACGGTCATCGTCGAGGCGGCCTACCGCAGCGGCGCACTCAACACGGCCAACTGGACGAGTTCTCTCGATCGGGTGCTCATGGGCGTCCCGGGCCCGGTGACCAGCGCTGCCTCCCAAGGTGTGCACGGGCTACTTCGAAACGGAGCGGCCGCGCTGGTGACGTGCGGCGAGGATGTCCTGGAGTTGGTCTCACCGTCCGGTGAGCACGTGATGGCACCTGCCCGCGGGCCCGAGCGGCCCACAGACAGTTTGACGATTCGGCAGCGACAGGTTCTCGACGCGGTCCCGCTTCACCGGGGTGCGCCCGCCGACTCGATCGCGCGCACCGCCGGCATAGGCCTGATCGAAGTGCGTACAGCGCTGGGACGGTTGGCGGCGCTCGGGCTGGTCGAGTCCGGAGAATCTGGGTGGCGACTGACGAGCGAGGTCCGCTCGGCATGAGTCGGGGTCGATTGCGTCACCGTCGGGGCGGGTCTCCCAGTCCGGCGGCGCCCTGGCGCCTAATCTGGAGAGATGAGCACCGCCAGTTCGGCGCCGCCGAGGTCTTCCACGGGGTCGCTACCCGTGGGCCTGGCCCGAGACCTGGCGGCCTACGAGCTGCACCTCCGCGCCGAGCGCGACCTCGCGCCGCGGACCGTGACGGCCTACCGCGCCGACGTCGCCGCACTGCTCGAACATGCCGCTCGGCTCGGCCACGAGGCCAGCGGTGAGCTGGACATCCGCACCTTGCGTAGTTGGCTCGCCAAGCAACAGTCGCTCGGTTTGGCACGCACGACCCTCGCCCGTCGGGCGACCGCCGCTCGAGTGTTCACCGGCTGGTTGCAGCGCACCGGTCGGTCTCCGGTCGACGCCGGTGCCTCGCTGGCTTCGCCGAAGTCGCACCACCGTCTTCCCGCGGTGCTGCGACCGGACGAAGCCGCCGCACTGGTCGGTGGAGTGGGCGACGGGACCGGCCGCGGGCAAGCTGAGGCCGAGGAGCCCCTATCTCTCCGGGACGCGGCGATGCTCGAACTCCTCTATGCCACCGGAGTACGGGTCGGAGAGTTGGTCGGACTGGATGTCGATGACATCGATCGAGAACGGAATGTGGCGCGCGTCTTCGGCAAGGGGCGCAAGGAGCGAACGGTGCCGTTCGGGTTACCATGCGCACGGGCGCTCGACACGTGGCAGACCCGGGGCCGCCCGCTGTTGCTGAGCGGCGCCAGCGGTCCGGCCCTGTTTCTCGGGGCCAGGGGCCGTCGTATCGACCAACGCGTGGTGCGTACGGTGGTTCATCGCCGGGCCGCCGAGGTGCCCGGTGCACCCGACATCGGCCCGCACGGCCTACGACACTCCGCGGCAACCCACCTGCTCGAAGGTGGGGCCGATCTGCGAACCGTCCAGGAACTCCTGGGGCATGCGTCGCTGACGACGACGCAGCTCTATACCCACGTCACCACCGAGCGCCTGCGTCAGGCCTACCGGCAGGCCCACCCCCGGGCCTAGGTGCCGAACTCAGCGGAGCCGCCAGGTGGCGGTTCGAAACCATGCGCCGACGGTGCCCACCTGTCGCGCGGGCTCGGAACCGTCGACCGGAAGCAATCGGACCCGGCGCTCCCCGGCGAGACTCAGCGGGTCGAGATACGTCTCGCCACGCAACCAACCCCAATGCAGACACGCGCGCGGGAAGCAATGAGAGCCGGTCGCGGTGAGTGTGCCGATCGTCTCCCCGCCGGATACCCGCTTTCCCACCGGCAGATTCGCATGAACCGGCTCGTAGGTGGTCCTGGTGTCGCCGTGAGCCACGACGATCACACCCCGACCGGCAATCCTCCCGGCAAAGCTGATCCACCCGGACATCGCGGCACGTACCGGCTGGCCCGGCCGACCGAGGAGGTCCACGCCGCGATGCCCCGATCCGAACGGTGACGTGGGCGGAGCGAAGTACTCGACCACCTCCGGCCGGGGATGCAGCGGCCAGGTGCCGACTGGTCGGTCGGCGCCGACCCCCGCCGGTAGGGCGGTGCCCGGGCCGGCATGCGTCACGATCGAGATCAGCGCGATCAGGATCGCGGTCACCGCGAGTCGTGAAAATCCCGCTCGCCGTGATCGTGCCCGAACCGATCGGGCCACGACTGATCGGGGAGCGGCAGGTCGCGGTGTGCCTTGCATCTGGTCAGCGTGCCTGAAGAGCCGCCCGGGAAGCCGGCCTCGAGGGCAGACTGTGGAGAGCTCCGACTGTTTCGGACCGGGGAGGAACTCCGGCTGCCGGTGCTCCGGAACCCGCTCCGAATTCGCCCAGCGCCCGCCGCCTGGACTATCCTCGGCCCAGCGTTTCCCTCGGGATTCGACTTCGCACGATCACAGACCGTGGCGGTTTCCAGTCTCCTGGAGCCGGTCGCCCCCGGGCTCGATCCTCAGTCCTGACCAGGTCAGGTCGGAGCGGGCGTGATCGTCAGGGCAACCAACGCCGTTGGTTGCGTCAACTGAAAACATCGGCCCCGGCTGTCTCACTGAAACCGGCGCGGGGCACCACAGGAGAAACACAATGGCAGTCGTCACCATGCGCCAGTTGCTCGAGAGCGGCGTGCACTTCGGTCACCAGACGCGGCGCTGGAACCCGAAGATGAAGCGCTTCATCATGACCGAGCGCAACGGCATCTACATCATCGATCTCCAACAGTCGCTGTCCTACATCGACCAGTCCTACGCATTCATCAAGACGACCGTCGCAAAGGGCGGGACCGTGATGTTCGTCGGCACCAAGAAGCAGGCCCAAGGCGCCATCGCGGAGCAGGCCACCCGGGTAGGGATGCCGTACGTCAATCAGCGGTGGCTGGGCGGCATGCTGACCAACTTCTCGACCGTGCATCAGCGGATCAGTCGACTGAAGGAACTCGACGAAGTCGATTTCGACAACGTCGCCGGCTCCGGTCGGACCAAGAAGGAACTGCTCCAGATGAAGCGCGAGCGCGACAAGCTCGACAAGACCCTGGGCGGTATCCGCGAGATGTCGCGGACCCCGGCGGCAGTCTGGATCGTGGACACGAACAAGGAGCACCTCGCCGTCGAGGAAGCCCGGAAGCTGAGGATCCCGATCATCGGCATCCTCGACACCAACTGCGACCCGGACGAGGTCGACTTCGCGATCCCGGGCAACGACGATGCCATTCGAGCCGTCGGCCTGCTGACGCGGGTGGTCGCCGATGCCGTCGCCGAAGGGCTGAAGGCGCGTGCCGGGGTCAAGACCGACGGCGAAGCCGCGATCGGCGCCGAAGAGCCTCTGGCCGAGTGGGAAGCGGAACTGCTCGCGACGGCCAACGATCAATCCCAAGTCGCCGCTAGCGAGTCCACCGCCGTGCCGGGTGACGTGTCCGTGGATGCGCCGGCAGCCGACGCCGCCGCGGGCGATGCCGCCCCGGCCCCGACGCCCGCCACCGAGACCACTGTCCAGGCGGTACCGGAGGAGAGCGGCGAGGCCGCACCCGCACCCCTGGCGGACGTCGCAGAAAAGCCCGCAGCGGCCGCGCCGGCGGCACCAGGCCCGGCCGACGGCGGTTTCGGACCCGACTCGGCCGCTCCTCTTGCCGACGGCTCCGCCCCGGAGGGCTTCGAGGTCAAGGGCAACGCCGACTCGATGAAGTTCCACGCACCGACCAGCCCGTGGTACGCGCGGACCAAGGCCGAGGTCTGGTTCCGGACCACCGACGCCGCCGCGGCCGCGGGATTCATCGACGCCGAGAAGAAGGACTGAGATGGCTCACTTCACCGCAGCGGACGTCAAGAAGCTCCGGGACATGACCGGTTCCGGGATGATGGACTGCAAGAGCGCGCTGGCCGAGGCCGAGGGCGACTTCGACAAGGCCGCCGACATCTTGCGCACCAAGGGGCAGGCGAAGATGGCGCAACGGGCCGGGGAGCGGGAGGCTACCGCCGGCCTCGTGGCCCACGCCGGTGGTGCGCTCGTCGAACTCAACTGCGAGACCGACTTCGTCGCCAAGGGTGAGGACTTCGTCGTGATCGCGCAGCAGATCGCCGAGACGGTCGACGCCGCCGGGATCGGTGATATCGAGGCCGCCAAGGCACTCTCGCTCGGCGACCAGACCGTGGGTGAGGTTGTCGAGGCCCTGGCCATCAAGATCGGCGAGAAGATTCAGCTGGGCCGGGTCGCGTACTTCGACGGCGCGGTGGCCTCCTATCTGCACAAGCGTGCCGCCGACCTCCCGCCGGCCATCGGCGTACTGATCGAGTACACCGGCGACGACGTCGAGAGCGCCCGTAGTGCGGCGAAGCAAGTAGCCGCGATGCGTCCGCGATACCTCACTCGAGCGGACGTTCCGGAGGACGTGGTGGCTCATGAGCGTGAGATCGCCGAAGCCACCTCACGCGCCGAAGGCAAGCCCGAGCAGGCGATCGCCAAGATCACCGAAGGGCGGCTCGGCGGGTTCTTCAAGGAAGTCGTGTTGTTGGAGCAGCCATCGGTGACCGAGAACAAGCGCACGGTCAAGGCGGTGCTCGACGACGCCGGGGTCGAGTTGACCCGGTTCGCTCGCTTCGAGGTCGGCGCCTAGTCAGATGCCCGGCTACCACCGCGTATTGCTGAAGCTGTCTGGTGAGGTCTTCGGCGGCGGCAGCGTGGGCATCGATCCCGATGTCGTCTCCAAGATCGCCGACGAGATCGCCTCGGTGTCGCGGGCCGGCGTGCAGGTGGCGGTCGTCACCGGTGGGGGCAACTTCTTTCGCGGAGCCGAGCTGCAGCAGCGCGGCATGGACCGGGTCCGCGCCGACTACATGGGCATGCTGGGCATCGTGATGAACTGCCTCGCGCTCCAAGACTTCCTGGAGAAGCTCGGTGTGGAGACCAGGGTCCAGACCGCCATCACCATGGGTCAGGTCGCCGAACCCTACGTACCCCGACGTGCCATCCGGCACATGGAGAAGGGGCGCGTGGTGATCTTCGGCGCGGGCATGGGGATGCCGTTCTTCTCCACCGACACGGTGGCCGTGCAGCGGGCTCTCGAGAGCAAGTGCGACGCGGTCCTCGTGGCCAAGAGCGGAGTCGACGGTGTCTACACCGCGGATCCGCGGCTGGACCCGACCGCGACCAGGTACGACCAGCTCACCTATGACGAAGCCATCGCCAAGGGACTGCGAATCATGGATCAAACCGCGTTCGCGCTCTGTGGCGAGAACAAACTGCCTATGGTGGTGTTCGGGATGGAACCTCCGGGCAGCATTCTGCGCGTGGTTCAAGGTGAGAAGATTGGCACGCTGGTGAGCGCCGGAGTGTGACGGACCGAGTCGGTACGCCGGCTCCGCGGCGACGAACCGGTATTCGACAGCGAGGAGACCTACGATGATCAGCGAGTTCCTGAACGAAGCGCGGGACAAGATGTCCAAGTCAGTGGACGCGACGCGTGAGGAGTTCGCCACGATCCGGGCCGGCCGCGTCAGTCCGCAGATGTTCAACAAGATCGTCGTGGACTACTACGGCAGTCCCACGCCGCTGCAGCAGTTGGCGTCGTTCACCGCGTCGGAAGCTCGGGTCATCCTGGTCTCGCCGTACGACCTCGGGGCGATGGACGGCGTCGAGAAAGCCATCCGCGACTCCGATCTCGGCGTCAACCCGGCCAATGACGGCAAGGTACTGCGTTGCGTGTTCCCCGAACTGACCGAGGAGCGGCGCAAGGAGTACATCAAGGTGGCCCGCGCGAAGGCCGAGGAAGGTCGGGTGTCGGTGCGCAACGTACGCCGCCAGATCAAGCAGCAACTCGACCGCCTGGAGAAGGACGGCGAGGCGGGCAAGGACGATGTGGTCGGCGCCGAGAAGCGACTTGACTCGGCCACCAAGACGCACACCGACCAGATCGACGACATGCTGAAGGCCAAGGAAGCCGAATTGCTGGAGGTCTGAGCGTGACCTCCGCGCCTACCGCGTCGACACAGGGGCCCTCGTCCGGGCCGGCACACGGCCGCGCCGGTCGCGACCTCTCGGCCGCGGTCATCTCGGCGGTCCTCCTACTCGGATCCGTCGCCGCGTCGTTGGTGTTCTGGAAGACGGCCTTCATGGTCATCGTGGTCGCCGCCCTCGTGGTAGCGGTCTGGGAGCTGCATCGCGGATTCGCCGCCAAGGGCATCGACCTTCCCGAGCAGCCCTTGATGGTGGGCGGCGCGGTGATGGTGGTGGTCGCGTACTTCTTCGGTCCGGAGGCATTGATCACCTCGGCGGCCGTGACGGCGCTGGTCATCATGCTGTGGCTGCTGCGACGAGGCGTCGTCGGCTACGTCCAGAACGCGACCGCCGCAGTCTTCACGCTCATTTATGTCCCGTTCCTCGGATCATTCGTCGCGTTGATGCTGGCCGAAGGCGGTGCGGTCGGCTTCGAGCGATTCGACGACGGCGTGCGGGGCATCGTGACCTTCATCCTAGTCACGGTGGCCTCCGATATCGGCGGCTATGTGGCGGGCGTGTTGTTCGGCAGGCACCCGATGGCGCCGGTCATCTCGCCGAAGAAGTCGTGGGAGGGTTTCGCGGGTTCGCTGGTCGCGTGCGTGGTCGCGGGCATCGCGTTGGTGGTCTATCTCCTCGACGGCGCGTGGTGGGTGGGCGTCGCACTCGGCCTGATCGCGGTGGTGATGGCCACCCTCGGCGATCTCTGCGAGTCGGTGATCAAGCGGGATCTCGGCGTCAAGGACATGTCCCAGGTGGTCCCGGGTCACGGCGGCCTGATGGACCGGCTCGACTCGTTGCTGGCCACCATCGCCCCGATCTGGTTGCTGCTGCACTATCTGGTGTTCTGATGGGCGAACCGGAGCGTCGTACGCCACTGCCCTTGGTCTTCGACGCGCCACGTGGCCGCGGCAGGCCGCCGCTGCACCTCGCAGATCTGAATATGGCGGAGCGTATCGCCCTGGTTGCCGACCACGGCATGCCGGGTTTCCGGGCCAAGCAGCTTTCGGCCCACTATTTCAACCGGCTGGTCGACGATCCGGCGGAGATGACGGACCTGCCGGCGGCGGAGCGCGCGGTGTTGGCGGCCGCTCTGCTGCCGCCACTGCTGGCTCCGATCCGTCGTCAGGACGCTGATCGGGGCACCACCGTGAAGACCCTGTGGCGGCTCTTCGACGGAGCCCTGGTCGAGTCGGTACTGATGCGCTATCCCGGCCGCAGCACGATCTGCGTGTCCTCTCAGGCGGGGTGTGGGATGGCCTGCCCGTTCTGTGCCACCGGGCAGGGTGGGTTGCAGCGGAACATGTCGACCGCGGAGATCACCGAGCAGGTGGTGGCCGGAGCTCGCGCGCTGGCCCGGGGCGAGATCCCGGGTGGCCCAGGTCGGGTGTCGAACATCGTCTTCATGGGGATGGGGGAGCCGCTGGCCAACTACCGCGCGATCGTCGGCGCCATACGCCGCTTCACCGATCCCGGTCCCGATGGCCTGGGCATCTCGGCCCGCGGGGTGACGGTGTCCACCGTGGGCTTGGTGCCGAGGATCGACGACCTGGCCGGACTCGGCACCCCGGTCACCCTGGCACTGTCGCTGCACGCGCCCGACGACGAGTTGCGCAACGAGTTGGTGCCGGTCAACACCCGGTGGAACGTCCGGGAGACCGTCGAGGCGGCTTGGCGGTACGCCGAGACCACCAAGCGCCGGGTGTCGATCGAGTACGCGCTGATCCGGGCCGTCAACGATCAGGCGTGGCGCGCCGACCTGCTCGCCGACCTGCTCAGGTCCTTCGGTGACTGGGGCTGGGTTCATGTCAACCTGATTCCGCTGAACCCGACGCCGGGTTCGCGGTGGACCGCGTCCGATCCCGCCGACGAGCGCGAATTTCTCCGCCGCCTGGTCGACAAGGGCATTCCGGCGACGGTCCGCGACACCCGGGGCCGGGAGATCGACGGCGCCTGCGGGCAACTCGCCGCGAGTGCGGAGTAGTAGTCGTTCATCGATGAGGTCACGGTGGGATCGAAGTGGCTCCGTAGTCCCTCCGCTGGACGCCACGGTTGATGCTAAGATGGCATCATGGCCACTCAGATCATCATCCGCAACCTCGATCCCCAGGTCGTTGCTCTGTTGTCGACGAAGGCCAAACGGGCCGGACAATCGTTGCAAGCTTTCATGGCCGACCTGGCGACAAGCGCGGCAAACTCGTTGTCCAACGACGAACTGATGGAACGCGCACGTGATCGGATCGCGCGCCGTGACGACGGTCCAGATGGTGGTCCGACGCGGTCCGAGGTGTTGGCCGCGCTGGCTGAGTGTCGATGATCGTCGTCGATGCCGGTCTGATTGTCGAAGCGCTCACCGTCCGATCCAGCGCAGCCGCGGGTGTAGTCCGAAGCGCTGACGTCATGGTGAGTCCAGCGCATCTCGATGCGGAAGCAGGTCACGCGATTCGTGGTCTGGTCCGTGGCGGGCTGCTCTCGGTCACCGAGGGCGAGCATTGCCTTGCCGATCTCACCGTCAGCATGATTGCCAGAGCGCCGCTGGCCCCACTGCTCACTCGCGCATTCGAACTGCGCGCCAACCTCACGTTCTACGACGCGCTCTACGTCTCGCTCGCGGAGGCATATCGGTTGCCTTTGGTGACCACTGACGCCAGGCTGAGTCGGGCTCCGGGCTTCCGGTGCGAGATCGATGTCGTCGAAATCCAGGAGTAGCCCCGGCCTGGTACGGGGGGTGGGCGGTCAGAGCGCACGACTGACCAGGTCGCCGTAAAGTGCGTTCTCGTCGACCGGCAATCCGCGAGCGGCGAACCAATGACACACGTTCACGCAATCACGCATCAGGAAGTCCAGTCCGGCCGGATTGGCGAGTAGGTCGACGGCCTGGGGGACATCGATGATGACGATCCGTTCGCCTGCCGCCAGCATGTTGTAGGCCGAGAGATCGCCATGAACCAGCCCATGCTCGGCCATGATCGACATGGCCAGACGGGTCTGTTCGAAGTAGCTGGTCAGGAGCGATCGCTCGGGTCGGGCCTGAACCAGTCGGGGAGCCGGCAAGCCATCGCTCGCGGTGATGAGCTCCATCACGATCTCGGTGCCGTCTATCTGGACCGGGTAGGGCACCGGCACCCCCCATGACCACAGTCGTTTGAGGGTGTCCCATTCGGCAACGGCCCACTCGGTGGCGGCCACGACGCGGCCCCACGTGCTCTTGCGGTTGATCGCGCGTTGGTCTCGCGACCGCCGGGTGGAACGACCTTCCGTGTAGACGTGCGCGCGCTGGAAGTTGCGCTGGTCGGCGTCCAGGTAGCGCTTCGCGGCCATGGTGACGCTCGGACCGCCCGGTATTCCGCGTTCCAGCATGTAGACCTCGGCCTCTTTGCCGGTCTTCAGGATGCCGAGTTCGGTGTCGACAGCGCCTCGATCGGTGATGACCCAGGCCGGACGCGGCTCGGGGCCCCGGCAGAGCGGGTCGACCTCCCACCAGGTGGACCAGCGCTGGGTCTCCTCGTCCGGGTCGTCGAACCGCGTGAAGTCGAAGACGAACCGCGGGTCTATGTCTGGGTAGAGACGGTGGCCTTCAGGTAGTGGACTCTGATCTGTCATCGGGAAACTCCGGGAAACGAGTGGATGGATGGGCACGACGGCCTAAGGCGTTCATGGCTTCCTCCTCGTTTCGCTCCGGTGCCCGGGATCCCGGGCATGCTCAGTCAGCATGTCCGACCCTTCGGGACCCGGGCAACTCAATTTCCGCCTCGGCGCGGGGGAGGGCTAGCTGATGAAGGGAGACATCAGGCGGGCCACCTGGCTGGCGCGCCCGGTCGCCCGCTCCTCGGCGTCGGCCACCTGGACCGCCCGCAGGCCGGCGTTGATCATCAGCCAGCGGAGCGGTTCGGCCTCCCAGGACGGGGACCGGTGCCCCACCCAGGGCAGCCGCGTGAGCTCGGTGTCCCGCCTGAGGATCAGGTCCCGCAGGGTCCTTCCGGCGAGGTTGGTCGTGGTGACCCCGTCTCCGACATATCCGCCGGCCCAGCCGATGCCGGTGGCCGGATCAAGGCCGACCGATGCCCACCAGTCCCGGGCGATTCCCAGCGGCCCGCCCCAGGCATGGGTGATTCGGGTGCCGCCCAGCACCGGGAACAGGTCCAGCAGCGTGTGATAGAGCCGGGCGAAAACCCGGGGATCGCGGTCGAAGTCGGCGTGGATCCTGGACCCGAAGTGGTACGGCGCTCCGCGGCCCCCGAAGACCAGTCGATTGTCGGCGGTGCGCTGCCCGTAGATGATCAGGTGCCGATGGTCGGAGAAGGTCTCGCGCTCGGTCAGGCCGATTCTCGCCCACACCTCGTCGCGGAGCGGTTCGGTGGCGATGATCAAGGAGTAGACCGGAACCACCCGGCGGTGGTGCTCGACGAGGTCGGGAGTGTAACCCTCGGTCGCCCGGATCACGTGACGAGCGTTCACCGAACCGTTGCCGGTGACCGCCCGGCGGGGCTCGATCGAGGTGACCGGCGAACCCTCGTGAATCACCCCGCCGCGAGCCTCGACCGCGGCGGCCAGGCCGCGGACCAGCTTGGCCGGATGGAGGGCTGCGCAATCGGGGGTGTACGTCGCGCCGCTGACCCGGGTGGCCTCGAGCCGGTTCCGCGCTTCGGACTCATCCAGCCAGGCGAGCTTGTCCGGCCCCAAACCCCAACCGCGCGCATGCTCGACATCGCTCAATGCCCGATCGTGTTGAGCGGGATTGCGACACAAGACGATGGTGCCGCCGCGCCGTACCTCGGCCTCGATGCCCTCGGCCTCGGCCACTCGCTGCACCTCGCGGACGCCGGCCCGCATCTGGGTGTCGAGCGCCAGGGCCGCCTCCCGGCTCGAACCAGCCGCCAGCCTGTCCAGGGACTTCGGGAAGAGCGCCGAGGCCCAGCCGCCGTTGCGGCCGGACGCCCCGAAGCCGGCGTAGTGGGACTCCAGCACCACGACTCGGAGCCCGGGGTCCGCCTCCAGGAGGTAGTAGGCGGTCCACAGACCGGTGAACCCCGCTCCGACGATGACCACATCCGCCTCGCCGGGCCCCTCGAGCGGTGCGCGCCACTCGATCGGCCGGATGCCCTGTATCGGCTCCAGCCACAGCGAAGGACCTCGGGTGACGCTCAGCGCACACCCCAGGCGTAACTCTGCTTGCGAAGCTTGAGATAGACGAAGGTCTCCGTGGTGTGGACACCGTCCAGGGCGCGGATCTGCCGGCTGAGAATCTCCAGCAGTTGTTCGTCGCTCTCACACACCACTTCGATGATCAGATCGAATGACCCGGCGGTGATGACCACGTAGTCCACCGCCTCGATCTCGGCCAGCGCGTCGGCGACGTCCTCGACGTTCCCGCTGACCTTCACGCCGATCATCGCCTGCCTCGCGAAGCCGAGTTGCAGCGGGTCGGTCACGCCGACGATCTGGATGACGCCGCTGTCGGTCAGGCGCTGCACCCGCTGGCGCACGGCCGCTTCGGACAACCCGACCACCTGGCCGATAGCGGCATAGGACTTCCGTCCGTCCGCCTGCAGTTCTTCGATGATGGCTTTGGAGGTGGTGTCGATTGCGCCGGCACTGCCGCCCCGTGGAGACCTGGTCACGATGACGATCGTTGCAACAACGCGCCGTTGGGTCAACAAGACATTGAGTATCTGGTCCGGCGACCAATATCGTCGTTACGGTCCTGTAAAACAACGGATTGGCTTGCTGAGCCGGTTGTCTCCATGACAGCATCCGTGTGAAGATCGGCACTTGTTGTCGGACAAGAGGGGGCCGCTTTATGACATTACCCAACCGATCCAGCAGCCGCGTGCGTCGGGGCGACACGGCAACCGAGCGACTGGCCGCCGAGGTCGCGGGCGGGCTCGGGGCGCTCTCTCGGCGGGGGCTCATGCGGACGGCGGGGGCCTCGGCGCTCGGGGTGTCCGGGGCGGGGCTGCTAGCGAGCTGCGGCACGGAGGGAACCAAGCAGTCGGCAGACTCCTGCAAGAGCACGGACATCTCGGCCGATGAGAAGACCCTGAACTTCTCGAACTGGCCGGAATACCTCGACCAGAGCGAAGACGAGGAAGATGTCTACCCGACGCTCGCGGACTTCGAGGAGCAGACCGGCATCGAGGTGACCTACGCCACCGACATCAACGACAACAACGAGTTCTTCGCCAAGGTGCGCAACCAGCTCGGGGACTGCCAAGCCACCGAGCGGGATATCTTCGTGTTGACCGACTGGATGGCCGCCCGGATGATCGGCAGCGGCTGGATCCAGCGGTTGAACGACGACAACATCCCGAACGTGCGCGCGAACCTGGTCGATTCCCTGCGGGATCTGGCCTGGGACAAGGGCCGCACGTACTCGGTTCCCTGGCAGAGCGGCCTGACCGGGATCGCCTACAACGCCAAGGTGACCGGCGAGGTCGCCTCGTTCGAGGAACTCGTCACGCGAGCCGATCTCAAGGGCAAGATCAGCTTGCTCACCGAGATGGGCGACACGATGGCGTTCGTGATCAAGCTGAACGGGGCCGATCCGGAGACCTTCACCGACGAGGAATGGAAGGCCGGGCTCGCCAAGCTCGAGGAGATCGTCGCCTCCGGCCAGGTACGCAAGTTCACCGGCAACGCCTACGTCGAGGACCTGGCGACAGGCAACCTCGCTGCCTGTCTGGCATGGTCCGGCGATGTTCTGCAGATGCAGTTCGAGGACCCGGACATCAAGTTCGTCATTCCGAGCGAGGGCCTGGGCCTGTGGAGCGACAACATGATGGTGCCCAACAAGGCTGACCACAAGGCCAATGCCGAAGCCCTGATGAACTACTACTACGAACCGGAGGTCGCGGCTCGCCTCGCGGCGTGGGTGAACTACATCTGCCCGGTGAAAGGTGCTCAGGAGGCGATGGCCGAGATCGACGAGGAACTGGCGCAGAGCCCGCTGATCTTCCCGACCGCATCGGACCTCGCCAACACGTTCGCGTTCAAGGCCACCGACACCAAGACCCGCGAGAAGTGGGACAAGGAGTTCAATCAGGTGATCGGGGCCTGATCCGGTGGTCGGCACTTCCGCTCTCCCGAGCGGTCCGGCGGCGGGTGAGGCCGGCAGCGGCGCGGATCTGGTGCTGACCGGGCTGACCAAACGATTCGGCGACTTCGTCGCCGTCGACCACCTCGACCTGGCGGTTCCGCAGGGCGCCTTCTTCGCCCTGCTGGGACCGTCCGGGTGCGGAAAGACGACCACGTTGCGGATGGTCGCCGGGCTCGAGGTCCCGACGGCCGGGGAGATCCGGCTCGACGGTACCGAGATCAGCGGCCTCAAGCCCTATCGCCGCCCGGTCAACACCGTGTTCCAGTCCTACGCGCTGTTCCCGCACCTGACCGTCTTCGACAACGTGGCGTTCGGATTGCGACGCCGGGGCAAGTCCGACGTGACGCCGCGGGTCGCGGCGATGCTGGAGCTGGTCGAGCTCTCCGATCTGGCCAGGCGCCGGCCGGCTCAACTCTCCGGCGGGCAGCAGCAGCGGGTGGCCCTGGCGAGGGCGTTGATCAACCAACCGAAGGTATTGCTCCTGGACGAGCCGCTGGGTGCGCTCGATCTCAAGCTGCGGCGGCAGATGCAGATCGAACTCAAGCGCATCCAGACCGAGGTCGGGATCACCTTCGTGCACGTGACCCATGACCAGGAGGAGGCCATGACCATGGCCGACACGGTCGCGGTGATGAACGACGGCGTCATCGAGCAACTGGGCGCCCCGATCGAGCTCTACGAGCAGCCGCGGACCACCTTCGTGGCGAACTTCTTGGGCCAGTCCAATCTCATCGCCGGCCGCGTGGTCGACAGCGATGCCGCGGACCTGCACGTGGACGCGCACGGAGCGAAGCTCCGGGTGCCACGGGCTCGGGCCACCCGAGACAGCGGCGAGGTGTGGATCGGCGTCCGCCCGGAGAAGGTGCTGTTGCTGTCGGCCGGCACCGCGCCGGGCGACGGCGCCGGCCTGGTAGCGAACGGTGTGGTGACCGACGCGAGCTTCATCGGCGTCAGCACGCAGTACCTGGTGCGGATGCCGTGGGGGCAGGAGCTTATGGCCTGCGAGCAGAACACCGGCGCCCGCGAGCAGTTCCGGGTGGGTGACGCCGTCGACCTGCAATGGGTGCCCGAGCACACCTTCGTCCTCGATGCCAGGCAGGACTCGCAGGCCGGCGTCGAACGCGTGGACGAGGCATGACCGTGGCGCCGCCTGCGGTTGCCGCACCCGAGGCAGCTCGCAAGCGGGGCAAAGTCGGCTATCTCTTGCTGCTCCCGGCGGCGATCTGGCTGCTGCTGTTCTTCATCGTGCCGATGTTCAGCATGGTCAGCACCTCGCTCTACGACCCCGGTGGTTCGCTGGACGACGGGTACCGGATGAGCTGGGAGGTGGGCAACTATTGGACGGTTCTGTCGACGTATGCCGAGCAGTTGCTCAGGTCGCTGTGGTACGCGTTGGTCGCGACCGTCGTCTGCGTCCTGCTGGGGTACCCGTTGGCCTATGCCATCGCGTTCAAGGCAGGGCGCTGGAAGAACCTGATGCTGGTGGCGGTCATCGCCCCGTTCTTCACCAGCTTCCTGGTCCGGACCCTGGCGTGGCGGTTGATCCTGGGCGACCAGGCCTGGGTGGCCGACACGCTGCGAACGCTGCACCTGTTAGGACCGAACGGACAACTGCTCGACACCCCGGTGGCGGTGGTGACGGGCCTCGTCTACAACTTCCTGCCTTTCATGGTGTTGCCGCTGTATGCCTCGCTGGAGAAGATCGATCCCCGGCTCCACGAGGCCGGCGCCGACCTGTACGCATCGCCGTTCACCACATTCCGCAAGGTCACCCTGCCGCTCTCGCTGCCGGGGCTGGTCGCCGGCACGCTGTTGACCTTCATCCCGATGGCCGGCGACTACATCAATGCCACGCTATTGGGCAATCCGCGGACGCAGATGATCGGCAACGTGATCCAGAACCTCTTCGACGGGGGCTCCTATCCCGAGGCCGCCGCGCTGTCGGTGACCCTGATGCTGTTGATCGTGGGCGCGGTGATGCTCTACATCCGCCGCGCCGGCACGGAGGACCTGGTATGAGATCGACGCTGGGCCGGTGGGCCGGCGAGCATCTCGTGCTCGGGATCGGGTTGCTGGTGCTGCTCTACATGTTCGCGCCGATCTTCGTCGTGGTCCTGATGTCGTTCAACGATCCCGCCTCGCGGATCGGCTACTCCTTCGACGGCTTCACCCTCGACAACTGGCTGAACCCCTGCGCGCCGATCGGGATGTGCGACGCCGTGCTGCTGTCGGTGCGGATCGGCCTGGCCGCGACCCTCGGAGCCACCGTGCTGGGCACGCTGATGGCCTTCGCGCTGGTGCGGCATCGGTTCCGCGGCCGCGCCCTGGCCAACGTCTTCACCTTCCTGCCGATGGCATCGCCCGAGATCGTGCTGGGCTCGTCGTTGCTGGCCCTCTTCGTGAGCGCCGGCTTCGCCGGTGCCCTGGGTTTCTGGACGATCCTGATCGCTCATATCCTGTTCTGCCTGAGCTTCGTGGTCGTCACGGTGAAGGCCCGGCTCGCCGGGCTCGATCCCCGACTGGAACAGGCCGCCATGGACCTGTACGCCAACGAATGGCACACCTTCCGCCTGGTCACCTTGCCCTTGGTGTTCCCCGGCATCCTGTCCGCCGCGCTGCTGAGCTTCTCGCTGTCGTTCGACGACTTCATCATCACCAACCTCAACTCCGGCCAGACGGTCACGTTCCCGATGTACGTGTGGGGCGCGAGCCTGCGCGGAATCCCGCCGCAGATCAACGTGATCGGCACGCTGATGTTTCTGATCGCCCTAGGGCTCGTCCTGGTCGGCGAGCTCGGCCGGCGCCGGTCCCGATGAGCGCGATCGGGAGCCGGCCCGGTCGGGGAGGTATCGTCAGGTCATGGTGAAGCTGCTCGATTCGCTCCGGGCCGGCGGGCCGGCCGAGACCCACGCCGCGCTCGCGGATGCCGAGCCCGAGGTGCTCTGGCTCGACGACCCCCGGCGGCCGGAGTTCCTCGAGCCGCTCGCCGGCGGCACGGTGACGGCCGACCTCGCGATTGTCGGCGGCGGGTATACCGGCCTGTGGACCGCGCTGCTGGCGAAAGAACGGGATCCGGGTCTCGACGTGGTGGTGGTCGAGGCCGGGCAGTGCGGCTGGCAGGCCAGCGGCCGCAACGGTGGTTTCGTGAGCGCGAGCCTGACGCATGGTTTCGGCAACGGCATGGAGCGCTGGCCCGAGGAGTTGCCGGAGCTCGACCGGCTCGGTGCGGAGAATCTGGATCAGATCGAGCAGGCGGTCGCTCGGTACGGGATCGACTGCAACTTCGAGCGTACCGGCGAACTGGACGTCGCGACTCGCCCGCACGAAGTCGACGGCCTCCGCGAGTACTACGAAGCGATGTCCGGAGCCGGGCACGACGTCGGGTGGCTGGACCGCGCGGAGGTGCAGGCCGAAGTGGCCTCGCCCACCTACCTCGCGGGCCTGATCGATCGCCGGGGCGTGGCCATGGTCGAGCCGGCCCGGCTGGCGTGGGGCCTCCGCGAGGCCTGCCTCGAGCTCGGGGTGCGCATCTTCGAACGCACTCGGATCACCTCGTTGACCTCGGACGGCGCCGCGATGGTGCTGCGATCGGAGACCGGCCGGGTGCTGGCCCGGCGGGTCGCGCTGGCGACCAGCGCGTTCCCGCCGCTGCTGGCGCGGCTGAGGATGATGACGGTGCCGGTCTACGACTACGTGATCGCCACCGAGCCGCTCTCGCCCGAGCGGCGGGCGTCGATCCGCTGGTCCGACCGGCAAGGCATCGGCGACGGCGGCAACATGTTCCACTACTACCGGCTCACCGAGGACGATCGGATCATGTTCGGCGGCTACGACGCCGTCTACCACTACGGCAGCAGGATCGACCCGGCGCTGGAGCAGTCCGGCACGACCCATGCCACCCTCGCACGGCACTTCTTCGAGACCTTTCCCCAGCTCGAAGGCGTCCGATTCACCCACAAGTGGGCGGGAGTGATCGATACCTGCACCCGATTCTCGGCCTTCTGGGGAACGGCCTACGACGGCCGGGTGGCCTATGCGCTGGGGTATACGGGCCTCGGAGTCGGACCTACCCGCTTCGGAGCCGAGGTGATGCTGGATCACCTGGCTCGGGCCGACACCGAGCGCACCCGGCTCCGGATGGTGCGCGAGAAGCCACTGCCGTTCCCGCCGGAGCCGGCTCGGTTCGCCGGGATCACCATGACCCGCTGGTCGCTGGCCAATGCCGACCGGAGCGGGAGCCGCAATCTCTGGTTGCGCACGTTGGATCGGCTGGGCCTGGGCTTCGACTCGTGATGCCCTACTCGTGATGTCCCGTCGGCTGGCGTGACCTGATTAGATCTCGCACATGGGCATCGAGTGGATCCTCTTCGCAGCAGCAGTCGTGGTCGTCGGCGCGATCGTCGGGCTGGTCGCTCGCGGTCGGCGAAGGAGCGTGCCGCCGTCACCGAGCAGGGCCCCAGTCGAGTCATCAGTCGAGTCACCGGCCGAACTGCCGGCCGAGCTGCAGGGCGAAGCGCCGAGCGAACCGAAGGCCGGACAGCCGGCGCGGCGGGAAGCCGAGACCACGCTCGATCGGCCGGAGGCCACCGCGTCTCGGTTGGTGCGGCTGCGCGGCCGACTGGCCGGGTCCCAGAGCGGCCTCGGCCGGGGACTGCTGGCCCTGTTGTCCCGGGACCGGCTCGACGAGGGGACCTGGGAGAGCATCGAGGACACCTTGCTCGGCGCGGACCTGGGGGTGGCGCCGACCCAACACGTGGTGGAGAGCCTGCGTACCCGGTTGCGGGTCGAAGGAGCGGAGAGATCGGACCCGCGGGAGGTCTTGCGCGAGGAGCTGATCTCCCTGGTCGATCCGCAACTGGACCGCCGCCTCCAGATCAGCGGCGCGGACGGAATGCCGGGAGTGGTCCTGGTCGTCGGTGTCAACGGCTCCGGCAAGACCACGACGGTGGGCAAGATCGCCCGGATCCTGGTGGCCGAGGGCAAGTCGGTCGTGCTCGGTGCGGCGGACACGTTCCGGGCGGCGGCGGCGGACCAGCTGGCCACCTGGGGCGAGCGCGTCGGAGTCGACGTGGTTCGCGGAGCCGAAGGCGGGGACCCGGCGAGTGTCGCCTTCGAAGCGGTACGGACAGCGGTGGAGAATCAGGTGGAGACGGTGGTCGTCGACACCGCCGGCCGGCTGCAGAACAAGGCCGGGTTGATGGACGAACTCGGCAAGGTGAAGCGGGTGATCGAGAAGCAGGCGCCGGTGACCGAGGTCCTGTTGGTACTGGATGCGACCACCGGCCAGAACGGCCTCCTCCAGGCCCGCGTCTTCGGTGAGGTGGTCGAGGTGACCGGCATCGTGCTGACCAAGCTGGACGGTTCGGCCAAGGGAGGCATCGTGGTCGCGGTACAGCGAGAGCTCGGGGTACCGGTCAAGCTGGTGGGTCTGGGCGAGGGAGCCGACGATCTGGCTCCGTTCGTGCCGGAGGCGTTCGTCGACGCCCTGTTGGGGTGAGCGACGCGCTCCGGAATCGCCTCGACTCCGGAGGTCACGTCGTCCTCGACGGCGGCCTGGCCACCCGGCTCGAGGCCCGGGGGCACCGGTTGTCGGGGGCTGGCCTGTGGTCGGCGCGGTTGCTGCTCGACGATCCGGACGAGATCCGCGCGGCCCACGCCGACTTCTTCCGAGCCGGCGCCGAGGTCGCCGTCACCGCGTCGTACCAGGTGTCCTTCGAGGCCATGGCTCGCGCCGGCAAGGACGCCACGGAGACGAGGCGGCTGTTGCGGCTCGCGGTTCGGCTGGCGCGCGAGGCGGCCGCCGAGAGCCCGGGAGATCGCTGGGTGGCGGCATCGGTCGGCCCGTACGGCGCCAGCCTTGGGGACGGGCAGGAGTATGTCGGTGACTACGCGCTGTCCGTCGCGGAGCTGATCGAGTGGCACCGGCCCCGGTTCGACGCCCTGGTCGGAGCCCAGCCGGATCTCCTGGCTATCGAGACCATTCCCTGCGCGGCAGAGGTCGAGGCGGTGCTCGCGCTCGTCGACGGCAGCGGGATGGACTGCTGGTTGTCGCTGACCAACGAAGGTCTACGTACGCGGCGTGGGGAACCGCTCGCGGCGGTGTTCGCGATGGCCTCGGAGGTCGAGGAGATCGTCGCGGTCGGCGTGAACTGTTGCTCGCCGGACGGTCTCGATGACGTGATCGGCGTAGCCCTCGAAGCTTCGGGGAAGCCCGCGGTGGCCTATCCCAACTCGGGTGAGCAGTGGCGCGGCAGCGAGGACGGTTGGCGTGGCGACGCGTGCTTCGAGCCCTCCTCGGCCGAGTCCTGGCGGCGGCACGGCGCGGGGATGATCGGCGGCTGTTGCCGGGTCGGGCCAACCGAGATCGGCCGCATCGCGGCGATCTTGGAGTGAGCGTGCGCGGGTAGCCCTGGACCTCCTCCGGGCGTGCCCTGAGCCGGCCCTGAGGGTTCGGCGCCGGGCCCGTGGAACGGGCTATGGTGGGTGTATCGGCCACACGAGGGAGAGAATCCGGTGAGTCAAGATCCGTATACCGCGCCAGGACCACAGATTTCGGGACCGCAGATATCGCCCGAACAAGAACGGCAGTGGGGGATGTTCGGGCATCTGGCGCCGCTGGCGGCGATGGTGCTCAGTGCGGGCACCCTGGGGTTCGTCGGCTCGCTGGTGATCTATCTCATGTACAAGGACAAGGGGCCTTTCGTGCGGGCGCACTCCGCGAACTCCCTCAACATCCAGATCACCACGGCGATCGTCCTGCTGATCTCGATTCCACTGGTCTTCCTGGTCGGGCTGGGAGTGCTGACAGCGCTGGCGGCGATCGTGGCCGCGTTCATCCTGCACATCATCGGCGCGGTCAAGGCCAACAGCGGCGAGTGGTGGGACCCGCCGATGACCTGGAAGCTGATCCGCTAACCCGAGGTAGTTCGGGCTGGCGTCTTGAACGCCAGTCAGACAACGATGCTGACCAGGTTCGGGGCCTTGACGATCACCTTACGCACCTCGCGCCCGTCGATTGTGCTCGCTACGTTGGGTTCGGCCAGGGCCAACTCGCGCAGCTCGTCGTCGGTCGCATTCGGGCTGACCTCCAGTCTCGCCCGCAGCTTTCCCGACACCTGCACGACGCAGGTGACCGTATCGGCGATCACGTATCGCGGGTCGGCCTCGGGGAACGGCTCGTACGCCAAGGACGCGGCGTGGCCGGCGCGCGACCACAGCTCCTCGGCCAGGTGCGGCGCGAGCGGAGCCACCATCAGCAGCAGTGGCTCCACGGCGGCACGCGCGCGCACGACCTCCTTGGTCAGGTGGTTGACCAGCTCGATCAGCTTGGCGATCGCCGTGTTGAGGCGCAGTCCTTCCATGTCCTCGCGGACGCCCTGGATCGTGCGGTGAAGGACGTGCAGCGTCTCGTCGTCCAGCTTGTCGTTGGTCAGCAGTAGCGCACCGGTATCCTCGTCAACGGCCAGGCGCCACAGTCGCTGCAGAAACCGCTGCGACCCCACGACCGCGCGGGTCTCCCACGGCCGTGACATGTCCAGCGGACCCATCGACATCTCGTAGACCCGCAACGTGTCCGCGCCGTATGCCTCGTACATGTCGTCGGGAGTGACCATGTTCTTCAGGCTCTTTCCCATCTTCCCGTACTTGCGGGTGACGGGTTTGCCATCGAATGTATACGTCTCACCCGCGGCCTCGACGACGTCGTCAGCCGGCACGTAGGCGCCGCGCTCGTCGGTGAAGGCGTAGGCCTGGATGTAGCCCTGGTTGAACAGCCGACGGAACGGCTCCTCGCTCGACACATGGCCGAGGTCGTGCAGCACCTTGTGCCAGAAGCGGGCATACAACAGGTGCAGTACGGCGTGCTCCACGCCGCCGACGTACAGGTCGACGCCGCCGGGGTCGTTCTCACCGCGCGGTCCGAGCCAGTAGCGCTCGAGCTCGGGGTCGATCAGTGCCTCGGTGTTGTGCGGGTCGGGGTAACGCAGCTCGTACCAGGAAGACCCAGCCCAGTTGGGCATCGTATTGGTCTCGCGCCGGTAGGTTCGCGGACCGTCGCCCAGGTCGAGCGTGACGTTCACCCAGTCCTCGGCGCGGGCCAGCGGCGGCTCAGGTTCGCTGTCGGCGGCGTCGGGCTCGAATGTGCGCGGCGAGTAGTCGGGCACCTCGGGCAGGTCCAGCGGCAGCATCGAGTCCGGCAGCGCGATCGGCTGGTTCTCTTCGTCGTAGACGATCGGGAACGGCTCGCCCCAGTAGCGCTGACGGCTGAACAGCCAGTCGTTCAACCGGTAGGTGGTGGTGCCGACGCCGAGGCCGCGATCCTGCAACCAGCCAATGATCGTGGCCTTGGCATCGTCGACAGCAAGGCCGTTCAGGTCGACGTCGTCGTTGGCCGAGTTGATCACCGTGCCCTCGCCCAGGTATGCCTCGTCGAGCCCGACCTGCTCGGCCAGTGTCGGCACGATGGGCAGTCGGTAGGCGGTAGCGAACTCATGGTCGCGCTGGTCGCCGGACGGCACGGCCATGATGGCGCCGGTGCCGTAGCCCATCAGCACGTAGTCCGCGACGAACACCGGGATGTGCTCACCGTTGGCGGGGTTGACCGCGTACGCGCCAATGAAGACGCCGGTCTTCTCCCTGCCTTTCTGCCGCTCGACATCGGTCTTGGCGGCCGCGGCCTTGCGGTACGCGGTGACGGCTGCGCCGGGGTTGTCGGCGCCGTTGGTCCAGGTGTGCGGGGTATTGTCCGGCCACTCCTCGGCCGTTAGCCGGTCAACCAGCGGGTGTTCGGGCGACAGCACCATGTAGCTGGCGCCGAAAAGAGTGTCAGGGCGGGTGGTGAACACCTCGATCGACCCGGCCGGGCTGGCGAATGCGACCTGGGCGCCGTGCGACCGGCCGATCCAGTTGCGTTGCATCTTCTTGATGTTCTCGGGCCAGTCCAGCCGGTCCAGGTCGTCGACCAGCCGGTCGGCGTACGCGGTGATGCGCATCTTCCACTGGTACAGGTTGCGGGTGAACACCGGGAAGTTGCCGCGTTCACTGCGGCCCTCCGCGGTGACCTCCTCCTTCGAGAGGACGGTTCCGAGCCCGGGGCACCAGTTGACCGGCGAGTCGTCGGCATACGCAAGCCGCATCGAGTTGATCAACAGTTGCCGCTCGCCGGTGTCGAGGTCGGCCCAGGCGCTGCCGTCAGGCGCGGTGCGCTCGCCCGACTCGTAGGCGGCGACCAGCTCGCTGATCGGGCGTGCCCGCTGCTGCTCGTCGTCGTACCAGGACTCGAAGATCTGGATGAAGATCCACTGCGTCCAGCGGACGAATTCGGGGTCGATCGTGGCGAAGCTGCGACGTTCGTCGTGAGCTAGGCCCAGGCGGCGAAGCTGGCGCTTCATCGTCGCGATGTTGGCCAGCGTGTTGGTGCGCGGGTGCTCACCGGTCTGGATGGCGTGCAACTCGGCCGGGAGGCCGTAGGCGTCGAACCCCATCGCGTACAGCACGTTGTCGCCGGCCATCCGACGATAGCGGCCGATGACATCGGTGGCTATGTAGCCCAGTGGGTGTCCGACGTGCAGGCCTGCGCCGGACGGGTACGGGAACATATCCATGATGTAGAACTTCGACCGGTGCTGGGACGAACTATTGGCCAAGTCGCCAGTCGGGTTCGGCGTGTGAAAGGTGCCCTCGGCCTCCCAACGATCCTGCCAGCGGCGCTCGATTTCATCCGCCAACAAAGCAGAGTACTGAAATCTCGACGTGAGCGCGCTCGACGAGCCCGATGCCGTATCAATCTCCATCGTGGCAGCGTAATGGCCTGCGAGCCATGAGCAGAAGTTGGTGTGCCACGACCGTTGAAGGTACGGGCGGACCGGTCAGGTGCCGATCCGCTCGCTGCGCCGCTCGATCGCGATCACGTCTCGCCACTGCCCGGCCAGCGGGCCGTGCGTCATGCGGCCGACCCGCTTCCGGGTTCCGACAACGCGGAATCCGGCCGCCAGATGCAGGGCGAGGCTCGCCTGGTTCTCACCGAAGATCCCCGACTGGATGGTCCAGATGCCGGCGCGCTCCGTGCTCCGGACCAGCGTGTCGAGCAGGAGCCTTCCCACTCCGTGGCCCTGGGCCTCGCGGGCGACGTACACCGAGTGCTCGACGACCCCGGCATAGACCCGGCGACTGGAGACGGCGCTCGCCGCGACCCAGCCCAGCACGTCCTCACCCGATGCCGCGATCCATCGCTGGCTCGCGAGTCTCCCGTCGTCGAAGGCCTCCCACGTCGGCGGATGTTCCTCGAAGGTCGCGTGTCCGGTGGCGATTCCCGCGGCGTAGATACGGCGCACCGCAGGCCAGTGCTCGATCGTCAGCGGGAGGACTTCGGGATCCGACGCGTCAGTCAGGGTCCGGACGGCCCCCCGGCCCGAGTCGAGGGAGCCTCCGACCGGGGGCTCCTCGGGCCGGTGAGACATGTCACTATCCTGCCTCATCCGGCGTACCGGGCGCGCCGACCGGATGGAGGTCGCTGGTCGGCGTGCGGGTTCGGTCGCGGTCCGGGAACAGGACTCTCACCGTCCAGAACCCGAGTGCCGCTCCCGCCAACTGGGCCACCACGAATCCCGGCATGCTGGACGGCGCGATGCCCGCGAAGGTGTCGCTGAAGACTCGGGCGACAGTCACCGCCGGATTGGCGAACGAGGTGGAGACCGTAAAGAGATAGGCCGCGCCGATCCACAACGGAACCAGAACCGCGCCCAGATGGCCGCGCTTGGTCCTGGTCAGCACCTCGATCAGGCCGACGAGCCCGGTGGTCGCGACGATCTCACCGGTCCACTGTCCCGGTCCGGCGCGATCGTGCCCGGACAGGAACGCCGCGGGCATGCCGAACATGGCATTGGCGACCACCACTCCGGCGCAGCCGCCGCCGAACTGCGCCACGAGGTATCCGAGGACGTCTCGCGAGCTGAGGCGACCGCTGACCGCGGCCACCAGCGTCACGGCCGGATTGAAGTGCGCGCCGGACACCGGACCGAGGACGGTGATAAGAACGGCCAGCGCGGAGACGGTGGCCAGGGCGTTGAGGAGCAGCTGGATTCCCACGTCCTCACTGAGGCGGGCGGCCATGATCCCGGAGCCGACCACCGCCGCGACCAGGCAGCCGGTGCCCAGGCCCTCGGCCAAGGCTCGGCGCCAGGGTTCGACGCTCACGCCGTCCTCGCCGCGTCGGCGAGATCGGCGACGCCGAAGTGGTGGATCGGGCGCGGATAGCCGGGTCGGAACGCCGGACTGCCGCCGACCACCTCGGTTCGGGTCCCGAACTCCACGTCGGCCGCGCCGATCGCCTGGCCCAACGCCTCGTCGAGTTGCTCGGGGGAACAGGCCACGCGCGCGTTGAGGCGAGCCGTAGCGTTCCGGACGCTTCCGGCGTCGTCGAGGTCCGTCGATGGTGCCCAAGCCGCCGACACGAGGCTGAGCTTGCTCGTGCCGGCCTCGGTGACCGCCGCGATCTTGACATGCCCGATGACCCATCCGTTCGAGGTGGATCGGGATCGGAGCGAGGCCAGTACCCGCTCCGCCCACCGAGCCGCCGGA
>JBOFLE010000262.1:0-14984 GCA_051657705.1 Nocardioides sp.
TCCGGTCCGAGCGCCTGGGACAGGCCGTGTTCGTGCTGGACGACGCGCCCGCCGCCCCCGAGGGCCGGACCTATCAGATGTGGCTGTTCGCCGACAGCGGCGCGGTGGTGTCCGCCGGATTGATCGAGTCCGGCGGAGACCGGACCGTCCTCCTGGACGGGGACGCGGCCCGGGCGACCGACGCGGCCATCTCGATCGAACCGGCCGGTGGCAGCACTCAGCCGACCACGGATCCCGTAGTCCGGATCGACTTTTCTCTCCTGGAGTCCGGCTAGACGTCCCGACACACGATAATCCGCCACCTTGAGCACCACAGTGTCGTCAAGAGTGGTGCCGAAGATGGCGGACTATCCGGAGCTGGCCGGTCAGGCGGGCGCCCAGTCCGTCGTACTGACCTGCCCGGCTCTGACCACGGCGTACAGGGTGGAACCGTCGTCTCTGGCGGAACCGTCCGGGATCAACCGCAGGGTGTAGGCGCCGGGCGACAGATCGGGAAAGACCGCGCAGTGCACGAGACTCCCGTTCGGCAGCTCCCGGGGGATCACCGCTACATGCGGGGCGTGACCACCGCGCTGAGCATGGCGATGGCGGTGCCCGGCTCCGAACGGGTGAATCTCGATCTCCCTGCCGACCAGACCCGCGGGGGCGCTCACGATGAGCGCCCCCGTGTCCTCACCAATCTCGAGCATGACCGGTCCCTGCCCGGCATGCGGGTTTTCCGCCAGGTATGCCTGGCTCATGCCGCACCAATGCCTGGGTTCGCCTGATAGCCGCCCAGCGGGGTGGCCAGGTAGGGGAACTGATCCAGGTAGTCGCCGTTGGTGTTGCTGGTGCCGTCCGTGATCGCCGACGTCGCCTCGTCCGGCGTAAACGTCGGGTCGACCAGCGGGATGGTCAGCCCGGCCACCGCACGCAGCTCGACGGTCACGACGTCGTCGAAGACCCGGCGTCCGTTCGGGAACCCGGCCGGGTCACCGGCCACCAGACCCAGCGGATTCGGCTTCTCGGCCGGCGGGACCGCCACGTTGAGCCGCAGCAGGTCGGCCTGGGTGACGCCGGTGTAGTTCTGGAAACCGGGCACGACACCGGCCGGGATACCCGTGAGCAGGATCGCGTTCAGGTCCGCGCGTGGCTTCTTATACGCCGCTAGATTCGGGAATACACCCGGATAGAGCACCGGCAGCAGGCCGGCCAGTTCCGGTGAGTTCACCCGCCCGGCGTAGGCGGCGTCCTCGTGCGGGTCATCGGCGTTCCAGGCGTCCTTCATCGCCATCGGCACGATCACCTCGTTGAACAACGGATTGCCCAGGCGGGACACCTGGACGAAGGGACCGGTCGTGGTCGTCTTGCCGGTGCCGGTGCGAACCGAGGCCGCGCGCCGGCTCGCCGACGCCCAGATCCCGATCACCGCCTTGGAGTCGGCCACGTCGGTCGGACGCACCCCTCTCCTAGTCAGATCGGTGATCGGCACCTGGATCGCGATCGAGTGCACATTGAGGCCCTGGGTGCCGTTGACGCCGTTCGCGGCCGCGAGCGGAATCAGATGGGCGGGGTTGAAGGGACGCAAGGCGCCGAGATCGAAGATGCTGCCCAGGTCGACGAAGAATCCTTCCGCACGCTGACCCGCGAAGACCCGTCGACCGCCCTTGAGCTGACGGACGGCCTGGGCCGTAAACCGCTCGTAGTCCGGCGTACTGCGCACCCCCACGTTGACCGGTGGGACCGGGAGGTCCGAACCGAGCACCACCGGCGCCTTGCCGCGAGCGACCCGGGTCACGGAGTAGTACTGCGGCCGGTTCCAGTTGGGGTCGGCGATATCGCCGATCGGACCGGTGTTGTAGAGGAACGTGTCGGGGTTGCGGATCTTGGTCTTGAACCGGAACTGATACGTCACGTCCGCCCGGGCGTCGCCGGCGTTGCTGACATGGATCTCGTAGAGCACGTCGTCCGCGAACTCGTAGAAGTTCGGCCCACCCTGCGGGCTCTGGAACGGCAGGTAGTTGGCGATCAGCGTTACCGTGTCCGGTCTGTCCGGGCTGACGAACGCATAGACATCGGTGTTGTCCGCGGCCGGGTCCTTCGAGATCTCGGGTGCTTCGCGATGGCTGGACATGTCACTTCCCTGCCTTCCACACGATCGCGCTCACGATCGTCTTATCGGTGAACGTGGTGGCGCCCTCGCCGGCGAAGACGGTGACCTTGCCCGACTTCACGTTCTCGACATAGGCCACGAACGGGCCCTCGCCGACCGTCGCGGCAGGGCTGACGTTGGCGGAAGCCGCTTCGGCGGAACCGAGCAGCGAGGCCACGGCCAGTGACGCGGCGCCACCGCCGGACGCGGCCAGGAAGACCCGTCGTGAGGACTGAAGCGGTGTGTCGATTGCCGACTCGGGCTCGAGCGAGGTGTGTGCCCGATCGCTTGTCGAGTCGGGTAGTGGATGGTTCATGTGTCCCTCCAGGAGTAGGTGTACGCCGGTAGTTCGGCGACGACCCGGTTCCGGATTGGACCTTCATGAGCGCGGCCACAGCGCTGCCCGGTGCATCTCGTTACGACCTGTCGCGATCTTCCCCAGCCACCTGCCCGCCGCGAGCTGACCGACGCACAGTGGGCGTTGATCGAAGGCATGGTGGCGCGATCGAGGCAATAGACTCGACGATGTGCGAGTGCTGTTCGACATCCCGCGCTATCCCCAGCGGCTCGAGGCCTCTCGATGGCGCGATCATGGCTTCGCTGCCGAGGCGGACTCCGCCCGCTGGAGCGACCGTGTCTGCGGGATCGCCTGCACTGCCATGGTCATCACACATTTCACCAGCCAACCCGTAGCCACGCACACGCTCCTGCACGAAGCCCGCCGGCTCGGCGCCGATAGCCCTCGCGGGTGGATTCACGTGGGCCTCGCACAGTTGATTCGTCTACCCGGATTGGGCGCTCGTGCCATCCAACTGTGTGAGCCTGACCCGGTACGTGTCGGACGCTTTGCACCCGGGCCGGTCCGAGTGTCCACAGGCGGAAGGCCGCACCGGTGATCGAGCTAGGTGACGTGCTGACCAGCGTCAAGGGTGCAACCGCACACCGGACGGCAGCGAGCCGGTTCACTCGAGCCAGTATCGACACCCGCGACATCACCGGCGGCGAGCTGTTCTTCGCCGTATCCGGCCCGGCCCGCGACGGACACGACTTCGTCGCTGCCGCGGTTGAGGCCGGCGCCGGCGGGATAGTCGTCTCGCGTGCCCCCGCTGACGTTCCCGGTGCGGCACTCGGACGTACCGCCACCACCGTGATTCAGGTCCCTGACACGGTGGCGGCCCTCCAGTCCACGGCGGCGGCGGTTCGCCGGCGCTCACGGGCGGCGGTCATCGCCGTCACCGGGTCCGCCGGGAAGACGACCGCCAAGACACTCATCGCACACGTGCTGGACCAGTCCTTCGGGGATACTCTGAGCAACCGGGCGAGCTTCAACAACCACCTCGGTGTCCCGCTGACGCTGGCCATGATCGACCCGGGACATGAGCATGTGGTCGCCGAGATCGGCACCAATCACCGCGGTGAGATCGCTCACCTCACCGGCCTGGTGGATCCTGAAGTCTCAGTGGTGACCAACGTCGGCTTCGCGCATCTGGGCAACTTCAACGACCAGGCGGAGCTCGCTCAGGAGAAGACCGACCTGCTGCGCCTCACGCGCCCCGGCGGAACCTGGATCCTCAACGGCGACGACGCCCTTCTCCTTCGGACCGCCCAAGCATTGCCAGAAGCTGCCCATGCCCGGGTGGTGCGTATAGGGCTAGGCCCGGGCAACGACCTGCAAGCTGTCGATGTCGCCGTCGACGTTCACGGCACCCGGGGCGCCATCCAGGTCGACGGCAAGGCCGTGCCCTTCTTCCTTCCCGCCCCCGGGCGACATTTCGCCTACGCCGCGATGCTCGCAGTTGCGGTCGCCCGCGCCTACGGCGTTGATCCCGAGGTCGCCGTCGAGGCCCTACGGAGCGTGGAATTGCCACCCGGCCGGGCAACTTTACGTCGTCTGGACGACCGGATGCTGATGCTCGATGACAGCTACAACGGCTCCCCAGACGCCATGCTTTCCTCCCTCGACCTGCTGGCGTCCCTGCCAGGATCACTCAAGGTCGCCGTTCTCGGGGAGATGCGTGAGCTCGGCGACTTCTCGGTCGAGCTACACGAGCGAGTCGGCATGGCCGCTGCTGCCAGCGCCACCCACCTCGTCACCGTCGGCACGGATGCCGGGCCTCTGCGTCTTGGCGCTCAGAAAGCCGGCCTCGCACCCGAACGGATGTGGGACGTCAATTCGGCGCGTGACGCGCTCGCGGTCACCCGGCAGGTCCTCGCCACCCATCCCGGTGAAGCTGCTGTGGTCCTGGCCAAAGGCTCGCGGTTCATGCACATGGAGCGCGTGCACCTTGGCCTGGCCGGCCACACCGTTGCCTGCGCCTTGGCCGTCTGTACGCTCCATCTCCATTGCGGCGACTGTCCCCGACTCGAGGTCGGCTGATGGCACTTGAAATCACCCGAATTCGCATGTGCGCAGCCCGACATCAGTTCACCGACTACTGCGACATATGCGCGCGACACCCAATCAAGGACCCCGTCCGTGCGGGCGACTGCATCGACCGTGGCGCCTTCTGTGGCACCCCCGCCCCGCTGGAACAACTCCACGGATCCAGGCTTGATAGTTGCTTGACCTCCACGAAACGTGCGGGCACTTATAGTCCGGAAGCGTGGGGGTTTGGTGCGAACGGCGACGTGAACAGGATGCCGTCGCCTGAGCGCGGTGGTTCATATTCGGTCTCCGCGACTCACTGCTCAAGCTAGTCGGGTCGTTGCCGATGCGTGGCCGTGCCAACCAAGGACCGCGCCTGACCCCCGCCGTGACGTCGTCACCATCTAGCTGCCCGTGCGGCGCGGCGCTAGATGGTGACGGCCCCCGAATCGGCGCGGGTCTCGTCGATCCGAGGAGGGTCTGGTGACTACCCGCCGGGTGTGTAGGCATACTGTCGGAACCAGTCCACCTGTGTGTAGTAGGGCCCACCTTGCACGCAGCCCGTCCAGGGATCGTCGCACGAGGGGCCGGTCTGCGCCTGGATGGCGACGTACATCGGGATCGACGGTATGTTCGCGGTGATCGGCGCCAGCGGCACGCCGTCGACGCTGAAGACGATCTGGCTCGGCGTCCATTCCACGGCGTAGGTGTGCCATCCCGAACAGTCGGTGCTGAAGTCCCGGGATTCCATCTGGTTGGTCGGGTCGTAGTGGTTGGTGAAGTACACCTTGTCCTTGGCCGCGCTCGGGCACTCCATGAAGTCGATCTCCGGCGGCCAGGAGAAGTCGGCCGGCCACAGGAGAACGGCCGGCGTGTATCCCTGGCCCACGTCGGTCCGCATCCGGATCTCGTACTTGCCGTAGGTCTGATTGCCGGCCTGACTGTTGGAGATGCCGCCGGAGACTCCCGGGGCCCGGCCCTGTGGGTCGGTCTGGCTGGCGATATTGAGGAAGCCGTTCGCCACCGAGACTTGGCTCGGGTCCCATTGCGTGCCTCCCGGGCCGTCCTGGCCCGAGTACACGGTCGGCCACTTCGCGCTGTCCAACGAGGCGCCGTCGAAGTCGTCACTCAAGACCAGCGTGAACGACGAAGCGGCTTCGGCCGGCGCCGCCGAGGCGGTCGATGGGTCGACCGGATCGGCGGTGACGTCCGCGGTCGCCGCTCCGGACACGGCTCCGAGCAGCGCCAGGGCACTGCCGAGAACGGCGGCGCGTCGCAGGCGTCGCGCTGATGAGCTGGCTGGGGATTTCGAGAGCATGGGACCGAACCTTTCGATGGAAGGCTTGGCTTCCACCGAATCAGCCCTCGAAGCGGTACGCACACGGGAGAACTGACAGTCGCCGCTCGGCACCTTGACCGCCGCCGAGCGCCCCCACTCCGCTCGCGGACTGCCACTCTGCGGGACCGCATTCGTGACGTCTCGGCCGGCTTTTGTGACGTCTCGGCGTGTTTCTGTGGCGTCTCGGCGTGTTTTCGTGACCTCTCGGCGTGCATATGTGACGGGTCGGCGAAGGGGGACGTCCGGAGTTCAGCCAGACCTTCCACGGCATTCATCCGGCGTTGGCCCCATTCGTCGGGTACGTCGGGAAGAGTGCTATCTCAGTGGTGCCGGGTGGGCTGATCCGCGTGCCCCAGGCCCACGTGAGATGCCGCGACGAGGCGCGGTGTCGTCGGATGACGTCCGAACAGGAGGCGAGCGTGGACGAACTCGGGCCGGCGTGGCTGGCCGGCGTACCGGCGATGTTCGGCTCGGCGGCTCTCTCCATCGAGCGCCACCGGCTCCGGCTGGTGGGAGATCCGCGCGCATTGGCCTCGACCGCGGACCACTGGCGGGTGGTTGCCACGGAAGTCGACCGACAGTGGACCGAGGCGCGAGCCGTCGTCAACCGGGAACTGGCCGACTGGGAGGGCCAGGCCGCCGAGGCGTTCCGCTATCGACTGATGGTCTGGGAGGGCGAGATCTCGGCGACGGCCCAGGCATTGCGCTTCGGCGCCGGAGGTCTCGACCTGGCGGCGGTCGCCGTGTCGGACGCGCAGCGCCGCGCCAACGCGGTGGTCCTCGACTACGCCAGGCGAGTCGATCTTCTCTACCGTCGGGCGCTCGCGGTGCCCGCGCGGGTGCGGGCGGCCAGCCTGGCGCGGATCGTGCCCGTCGCGGTCGCCTGGGGCCAGCAGACCCTGCAGTTGGTGGTCCGCGAAGAGGCGCGGCTCGACCACGTGCTGGCGAGCATGCCCAGACGTTTCGTCGTTGGGAAGTCCGCGCCATGGCGACGCGGGATCATGCAGGTCACCGACACGTTCGTCGAGGACTCGTTCGGGACCGCGTTGACCCTGGCCGGCGTGCGCGGGCGTCGCCGCGCGGCGATCTCGCTCAGCCGGGACGCCTACGGGCGCCACACCGTCACGCTCAGCGACGACTACGGGTTGGGTGGGAAGTGGAACGCCGGGGCGAAGGTCAACTTCGACAACCTGCCCTCTGGAGATCGCGCGCAATTGCAGCGCGCCTACGTCGAGGCGGAGGCGGGTGGTGTCGCGACCTACACCCTGCGCTATCACTTCGACTCGCTGGCCGATGCTCAGGCCTTCGCTGCGGAGATGCAGCCGAAGGGGCCCGTGGAACAGGTGGTCGCGGCCCTCCGAGACGGGGTCGGCGGGCCGCTGCGCGCGCTCGCCACCGATCGGGCGGCCGACGAGGGCACGATCTCCTTCGCCACGACCGCGCGCGGCAACGCCGATGTCGGTGTGGCTCCCGCCTGGGGCGCGGCGGCGACGAGCGGCGCCGAACGCGGCGTCTCCTATCTATGGAAGGCCGGTGGCGGCCATACCTGGCTCGACTACGTCGGCGCGGACGCCAAGGCCGGCGGACAGATCGCCTATCTCACCGAGACCCTGGGGTTGGCCGGCACCGCCGTGACGCGGGTGGACTACGACAACGCCGGGAATCCGACGTCCTATGTCGTGCAGACCAGGGTAACCGGTGACTACGACTACCAACTGGGCACCAACAACACCTATGTGGGCGTCCAGAACGCGGGTTCCGCGTTGCCGAAGGGACTCCATGCCAAGGGCGGAGCGGAGAATTCGACCTATACCGTGACGTCCTACAACCTGGACCTCACCGACCCGCGCAATCTCGCGGCGTACCAGCAGTCTCGGCTCTCAACCACCGGGGCCGAGCAACTGGCCCAGCGGATCGAGCGGGACGGGGTCCTGACCGTCCAGCGATATGCGGTCGAACGCGGGTCGGGCGAGTTCTCGGCGGACGTCGGCCTCGGCCCGTTGAACCTGGGCATCAAGGGCGGTCCGGCCGACGTGCGGCGCGATCTGGTCGAGGCGTCCTATGCCCGGCTCGGATCACCCGAGAGCCGCCGGTCGGGAGGCGAGATCCTGCTGCGACCGCTGCCGCGCGATCCGCTGCTTCCCGGGGGCGGGCTGATAGACGTACCCGACGGCGGCACCGGCTCGTCACCGGGGGCATGAGAACAGGACCGGTGCCAGCCACGCCGCCGATCGCGGATGATCAGGGCGCCGACGCCACCTGGGCGAGGGCGGCTTCGACGCTGGCGATGACCGGCAACACCCGACCCACGGCATCGACGGCCCGGTGGTCCGCTTCTCGATAGTCCGCCGCGAGCCGGATCAGTCGTTCCGTCAGGACATCCGCGTCGGTGCCCGACGAGCGCAGCCGCGCATGGATCGCGATCCGGAACTCACCGGCCATGTCCGCGATGAGGTCCGAGTGGGTCACGGCACCGAAGGCACGGCGCGGCAACTCGCGAGAGCCGACCGCGCGCGACGAGGCCGTACAGCCGTCGGCGACGCGATCCATCACCTTGCCGGCGACTACCAAGCCGTCGAGCGAAACCGACACCGTGGGGTAGTTCATGACCCTATGTCAGGCGCACCTCGTGAACGGCTCCTGAACCCGGGCTTGCCCGCGGCCGACGTCGTCGCCAACATCCGACGTGGCCGCCAAGCCGAGACCGATCCGGCACCCGATGAGGAGGCCGAGGCGGCGGCCGGCGTCTCGGCCGCCGGACTCCCGTTCGCGGTGACCCGAGGCGCGCTAGGTTCGGGCAATCCGCTCTCGGCTGTGAACCCTGGAGGCATCCGTGACCTACCACCCCGACACCCTCGCCGTACACGCCGGCCAGGAAGAACCAGATCCGGCGACCAACGCCCGCGCGGTGCCGATCTATCAGACCACCTCCTACGTCTTCAACGACACCGAGCACGCCGCCGACCTGTTCGCCTTGCGAGTACCGGGCAACATCTACACCCGGATCATGAACCCGACCCAGACCGCTTTCGAGACCAGGATGACCGCGCTCGAAGGCGGCGTCGGGGCGCTGGCGGTGGCCTCGGGCTCGTCCGCGGTGACCTACGCCGTGCTCAACCTCTGCTACGCCGGCGACAACATCGTCGCGCTCTCGACGCTGTACGGCGGCACGTACGCCCTGTTCGCCCACACCCTGCCGCAGTTCGGCATCGAGGTCCGGTTCGTCGACCCAGACAAGCCGGGCGACCTCGCCCAGCACGTCGACGACAAGACGAAGCTGGTCTTCGGCGAGACCATCGGCAACCCGAAGATCAACGTGATCGACCTGGACGCCTGGAGCGCGGCCGCGCACGGACTGGGCCTGCCGTTCCTGGTGGACAACACCGCGCCGACGCCGTTCCTGTGCCGGGCCTTCGACCACGGCGTGGACGTCTCGATCCACTCCGCGACCAAGTACATCGGCGGGCACGGCACCTCGATCGGCGGCGTGATCGTGGATTCCGGCAACTTCGACTGGGCCGCGCATGCCGCCCGGTTTCCCGGGCTGACCCAACCGGACGGCGCGTATCACGGCGTGGTGTGGACCGAGGCCGTCGGCAACCTGGCCTACATCATCCGCGCCCGCACCGTGCTGCTGCGCAACACCGGCGCCGCCGTCGCGCCGCTCAACTCGTGGCTGTTCCTCCAGGGTCTGGAGACCCTGCACCTGCGGATGGAACGGCACAGTGCCAACGCGCAGCGGGTCGCGGAGTTCCTGGTCGCGCACGACGCGGTGTCCTGGGTGAACTATCCCGGCCTGCCGGGGGACGCGAACAAGGAGGTCGCGGACCGGGTGTTCACCGGGCTGGGATACGGCGGGCTGATCTCCTTCGGCATCAAGTCCGGCCGGGAAGGCGGACAGAAGTTCGTCGAGGCGCTGCGGTTGTTCAGCCATCTGGCGAACATCGGTGACGCCAAGTCGCTGGCCATCCACAATGCCACGACGACCCACAGCCAGCTCACGGCCGACGAACTGGAGGCGGCCGGCGTACCCGAGGACATGATCCGGCTGTCGGTGGGCATCGAGCACGTCGACGATCTGATCGCCGACGTTGAGCAGGCGCTCGCAAACGCTTGAGGGTTCGCCTCTTCACCCCGGAGAGTCCACTACGCCTCCATGCCGGCGGCGTGTTGGAACACGTCGAGGTCTCCTACCAGACCTGGGGTGACCTCGACCCGGACCGCGGCAACGCGGTCTTCGTGGCCCATGCGTTGACCGGCGACTCGTTCGCGTGCGGCTCGGCCGGCCACCCGGGTTGGTGGGACACCATGGTGGGGCCGGGGCGACCGGTGGACACCGACCGATTCTTCGTGATCTGTCCGAATCTCCTCGGTGGCTGTCAGGGCACGACCGGGCCGTCGTCGGTCGATCCGGCGACCGGGCGGCCCTACGGCCTGGACTTCCCGCTGGTCGACATCGAGGACCTGGTCGCCGTACACCGGGCGCTGCTCGCGCATCTCGGCATCGACCGACTGTACGCCGGTATCGGCGGGTCGCAGGGAGGCATGCAGATCCTGCAGTGGGCACTGGAGGCGCCCACCGAGATCGCGCGGGCGGTCCTGGTGGCGGCGTCCAGCCGGCTGACCGCGCAGAACATCGCATTGTCCGCGGTGGCCCGGGCGGCAATCTTGGACGATCCCGGATTCAACCCCTACCCCGACAAGCCGTTCGACCCCGAGGCCGGTGCGACCCACGGCCGGATCGGGCTGGGGCTGGCCCGGATGCTCGGGCACGTCACCTACCTGTCGGCCGAGTCGATGGACACCAGGTTCGGGCGGCGATATCAGGACGGAGAGTCCCGCCGGTCGCTCGGAGTGGACTTCGCGGTCGAGTCCTACCTCTACCATCAACGGGAGAGTTTCCTGGCCCGCTTCGATCCACTCAGCTACCTCTACCTCACTCGGAGCCTGGACCATTTCGACCCGTTCGCGGCTGCCGACGCGCTCGACGCGGTGCGTACGGCGGGCGCGGAGGCGCCGCGTTTCCTGGTGCTGTCCTTCGACTCGGACTGGCGTTTCTCCACCGCCCATTCGAGACGAATCGTCGAGCGGCTCGCGGGCGTCGAGGTGACCTTCGCCGAGATCCGGTCGCCCTACGGACACGACTCGTTCCTGCTGGATATCCCGGAGTACCTCGACTCCGTGCGGGCCTTCCTCGCCCCTCCCCGCTGAGAGGTCGGAAATGCACGCTGAGGCGTCACAAAAGCTCGTGCTTTGTGACGCCTCGGCCTGCTTTTGTGACGCCTCAGCGATCGGGGGGCGGGGACTCCGGGTTCGTCGTACTCCGCACGAGCAGGGCGCCGACGAATGCCAGCGCCAGACCCCCGACGACCAACAACGCGAGGCTGCCAGCTAGCGCGCCGGCCGCGACCGGGACACCGCCGGCGATCAGTGCCAGGCCCCTGACCTGGCTGAGTCGCCGCCGATGCCACCATGCCACGGCGGGCACAGTCAGGGCACAGGCGGCGGCCACGACCAGCAACAGCGGTTCCAGCACGATCAGGCCGAAGCGATCGGCGGACGCCGCGACGGTCGACTCCTCGGCCCCGAAGCCGTAGCGCCACCGGGCCCAGGCACGGATGGCCTCGGGTACGCCGAGCAGGCCGACGCTGCCGGCGAGGGTCACCACCGCGGCATTGCGCAGGTCCCGGGCCGGTGTCCCCAGTGGATCCGCCGTACGCCGCCGGATCGCCGCGACGCCCGCCACGAGTCCAGCGGTCACGGCGACGCCCGCTACCGCACCGGTCATCGCGGAGAAGAGGGCGGCCAGGAGACCGGCACCCAGGTACTCCGAGGCCAACCGGTCATCCGGGGCCGCGACCAGTCCGCGGTCCAGCCACAGGCCGCGAGCCAGCCAGAGCGTCGCGAGTGAGAGGAGTACGGCGGCGGCGGCACGCAGGCGCAGGGCTACCTCGAACTGCGGATCGGCCCGTCGCTCCTCGAGTCCCGAACCGGGCAGGGTGGCCTCGAGCCCGAAGCCGAGCCCGGCAGCGAGGAGGCACCCGGCGGCAACCGGGAGGGCGCTCCCGCGGAAGCGGTCGAGTCTGCCCGGGTGCCGACCGGAGGAGTCGCTCACGAGTCGAGCATCCCACGAACCGGCGCCCCGGCCGCGGTCGTCAGATCGGCCTCGGCGCCGCCTGCCTGCCACCGCCAGGTCGACATGATCGCGTCGAACAACTCCACGACCAGCCCCGTCGGCAGACTGTCCGGATCGCCGTCCCCGATCACCGAACACGACACCACCACCCAGCGGCGCTCGTCGTCGGGCACGGCGGTGAGGTACTCGACCCGCCGCGATCGCAGCCCGGCCGCGACATCGCGGCCGTCGCTCTCATCGAGCCGCTCCGATCGCACCCAGACGGTGTCGGCGACCGTCACCGCCTCCGCGCCGTGCCGGATCAGCTCGGCCAGGGTCGGCGTCGTCAGCCCGTCGTGAGCCGGAGCCGGTGGCCGCACGGAACAGACCACGAAGCTGGCGTTGAGCGCCACGCCGTGGAGTTCGCCGGCCGGATAGTAGAAGTCGACGCCGCCCCGCCCGGCCGCCTCGTCGAGCTGGTGGGCGAGTTCGCGTTCCAGGCGACGACGGACCGGCGCCAACTGATCGGGCGGAATCTGGCTGGGCGCCCGACCCATGGCGTGGTCCAGGGCCCGGGCGACCTGCTGACGGCGGTCCTGCCGCAGCATGATCCGCTGCCACGGCGGCGGCAACACGATGCTGTACCCGGACATCAGTCCTCCGCCGTCCCCGATCGGCCCGGCGCTCCGGGCGAGGGGCGGATCCGCATCCGACCGGCGACCTCGTCGAGGGCGTCGCGCGTCTTGACCAGCGCGCCGGGGCTTCGGTCGGCGGCGTGGATCAGCGCCACCAGTTCGGGGTGCGCGTCATCGACGACGTACCGCAATTCGACGACGAGTCCCTGGTCACCGGGAGCGTTGCCGGCCAGGGAGCTGTAGGAGAAGGACCGCCGGACCGTGCGACGCGGGTCCGCCACGAGCGTCTCCACGACCGGCGCCTCGACCGGCGCGGCGTCGACCGCGGCGAGGTAGCCGTCCAGATCCTGCTCGGTCCCGCGCTCGACGAGGCCGAAGGTGGCGACGACCGGGAGCTCGTCAGGGGTGAGCCACCGAATCAGTCGATAGGGCAGCGGCGAGTCGTCGGCCTGTCCGATCCGGGTGAGCACCTCGGTGAGGTAGGGCTCGGCCGTAGCCGGGTCGGCGCCCTCGGCGGCGAACACCTGGGTCATCAGGGCCACCGCGTCCGGCAACCATCGGGCGAACGGACGAGCCTCGGTCGGCCCGACCAGGAACGGCAGGTCGTCGAGGTCGAAGTCCAACTCGGCAGGGATGAGGGTCACCGCGATCCGGTCAGAGCCGGCCGAGCTCGAACGTGGTCCAGTCGTCCAGCAGGTCGTCGAGCTGGTCGAAACCGGGGATCCCTTCGTCCGTCACGTTGTCGATCGCCGTAGTGACGGTAGCCACCCCGGCGAGGTTCCTGACCCCGTTGACGGCGGCATTCTGCACACCGGAGATCGCCCCGGGTCCGAGCATCGACCTCAGGCCGGCGACATCGTCGAGCATCGTGATCGTGCTGCGTCCGAACAGGAAGGATCCCGCGCGGACCGGGGAGGTGATGACCGGCGTGGCGCGGACCGCCCGGAACACGGCCACGCCGTCGCGTACCGCGTTGGCGTAGCTGCTCGGCCGGAACACGTTGGCGACGTTGGTGACCGCGCCGCGAACGCCGGGATTGTTGAACGCGTTGCGGAGAGTCTGCAGGCCCGACCTGGTGCCGTGCTGAACGCCTCCTGTGGTCAGCGTCACTGAGCGGCCGAATCGGGCGGCCTTTCCCAGGACGGCGCCGCCACCTAAGGTCAGCACCCCGATCACGTCGAAGGCGACGTCGGCCCAGGACCCTTCACCCGCCGACGCCAACGCCGCATCGACAGCGAGAAGCGCGAGCGAGGAGATCAAGGCCAGCGCCATCAACCAGCCGGCCGGGTTGCTGACCAACAGGATCACCACGGCCAACACCAGCACGAGCCGGCCGAGCCACGTCGACAGTTCCTTCAGCCAGCCCGCGTTGGCCTGCACCCAGGCCTTGAAGCCATCGAACCACCCGTCCTTCAGGTCGTCGTCGGCCGCCTCACGGATCCGCGCCGCCGCGGGTGCGGCGACCTCGTCCCAGGCCGCGACCGCCGAGCCGCATCGGGCCTTGGCGAGCTCCAGGTCGCCGCGGGCATCGTCGTGTCGCCTCTTCGCGACTACCAGTGCCGGATCCTCCGAGCCGTCGGCCGAGTCGGTGCTGGTTCCGGGCGTATAGCCGGCAGCGGCCGCCGAGCGCATCTGGTCTTCGGCGGCGATCGCGTCGTCGAGGGCGATCTTGGTCTGGGTGAGCGCGGCCTCGAGCGGCCCAGGGAGCCGGCCGAGCTCCTCACCCACCGTCGCGAACCGGCCGTGGGTCCGCTCCAGGTCGCCGGCGAGGTTGTCGCAGGACTCACGAAGAGCCTGGGCGTACTCCCCTTTCAACACCTCGTCGCTCTCGGCGATCCGGCGGAGCCGCGCGACCTGGTCGCTGATGGTGGTGGCGACCTCCTGGTAGTGCTTCGCCTCGAACTCGAGGGCGCCCGCGTCGCCGGGGACCGGGTCTTGCTCGCGGTCCAGCGGCGACCAGTCGACGGGTCGGCCGGTCATCGGGGACCCTCCTCACGAGAGCTGTTGCGCGCCAACTCGTCGGCGAGCTTCTGGTCGGCCTCACGCCACGTGTCGAGCGTGGTCGCCACCTTCTCACCGTTGTCCTGGATCTTCTGCGACAGCGCGTCGCGGTGGTGATCCCAGTTGGACGCGAACTCGCCCATGGCGTTGCGCAGCCCGTCGTGCCCCCAGACTCGTTCGGTGTCCTGACGCCGATTCTCGATCGAGTCGAACTCCGACTTCAGTGCCGTGAGGGCGCGCTGGCTGTCTTCCAGCGTGCTCGCGCTGACGATCAGGTCACTCATGCATTCCCCCGTGTGCCCCGGTTTGGCCCCGGTCAGCCTAGCGCTCCCCTAGCGCCGAGGCGTCACAAATGCACGGCGACAGGTCACAAAAGCACGTGCTTTTGTGACCTGTCG
>JBOFLE010000263.1:0-8921 GCA_051657705.1 Nocardioides sp.
GTTCGAGTGCGTGAGGCCCGCCATCGGCAAGAGGGTTCGCGTGGGTTTCGATGTGTTCGCCATATCCTTCACAGTGCCCGGTCTCTGGTAGGAATTCAGTGCATCCGAGGTAAATAGTTGGGGTGCTATACGTGACAAGTAACGATCTTACGCGGGGATCTCCCTCCGGGGATCGACCCGACCGCACGGACCGGACGGAGCCCGCGTGACAGGGACACTTCGATGAGACATAATGAGAACCGTTCTCAGCACGAACTACCTTCTTGGGGAGCAATGCCACACGCCATCGCCACCGATCCCGTCCCATGCCCGGCACTCACGATCGGGCCCGCCGCTCCGACAGACCTTGCCGATGCCGGGCGACTGATGCGTGAGGTGCTCGACCAAGACCTGGGCGGGTACCGACCTCAGTGGCACGCCGACCTCGACGACCTCGACGCGGCCTACGTGAGCCGGCCCGGTTGCACGCTCATGGTGGCCCAGGACGAGTCCGGGATTCTGGGCACCGCCGCCGCCGTCCCGTGCCGCTTGGCGAGCCCACCCAATCCGGACTGGTTGGTCGCGGAGTACAACCGTCCCGAGGTCTGCCAGTTGGTCCGAGTGTGGGTATCGGGGGCGGCGCGGCGCCGCGGTGTCGCCACCGCGCTGGTCGTCCGGACGGTGGCGTGGGCTGTGGGTGCCGGTGGGTACGAGCGCGTCTACCTACACACCGACGCCGGCGTGACCGGTGCCGAACGGTTCTGGCGATCGCTGCCGACCACCGAAGTGCTCGATTGCCGTCCGGACCCGTTCAATACCGTTCACTTCGAGTTCGACATCGACGCCCTGCTCGGGTCCGCCCGGCCTCGATGCTGATCGCCACCGACTCGGGCGGGCTCGCGCCCGGTCCGACACCGGCCGGCGACCGGATCGTCGGCATCTACACCAAGCTCGCCGCCGTGAGCAGCCTGGCGCCGTCGGTACTGGTCGACGGACTCTTCGGCAGCCTCGTCCAGACGTGCTTGACCACCTCCGGCCCGGAGCACGCCCGGGCGCTTGCCGATCCCCGTCTCGACCGGCTGCGCCCCGACCTCGTGAGAATCTGCGCCGAAGGCGAGGGTCTCCTCGAGGACGTCTGGGCCAGGCGAACACTCCAGGCGGATGACCCGAGCGCGGCGGTGACCCGCTTCCCCTACTTCGGGAACTACCAAGACCTGACCCGGCTCGAGGTCCATGCGCTCGCCGGGGTGGGTCACCCGATGCCAGGCATTCGCCACGTCTGCTTCGTGGGCGGCGGAGCATTGCCCCTGAGCGCCATCCTGATGCACCAGGCCCTCGGCTCACCGGTGACCGTCATCGATCGTGACGAGAAGGCCGTCGAACTCGCGAGGGCCCTCGTCAGGCGGGTACGTCCGGGAGCGCCGATCCACGTCCGGCATGCCGACGCGACGTCGCCGGAGGCCGTCGCGGAGGTCGCCTCCGGCTGTGACCTGGTCGTGGTCGCGGCCCTCGTCGGACTCGACCGCACGCAGAAGCAAGCGTCGTTGCGAGCGATAGCGCGGGCGCTGGCGCCGGGCACCATCGTCGTCATGCGCAGCGCGAACGGTCTGCGCAGCCTGCTCTATCCGGTCGTCGACCTCGATGACGTCGAGGCCGCGGGGCTCGGGCTCCAGGTTCTGCTACACCCGTTCCACGGGGTGATCAATTCGGTCCTCGTGGCACGCCGAGGGTGACCACGCGACGTCCACGGAGCACCACATCTCGAGTCCGGAGTAGCGCCGAGGGATCGACGGCCAAGTCGCCGTCGACGACCAGGACATCCGCGGAGAGACCAGCGCGCAGCCGACCCGCCGTACCGTCCAGTCCGCAGGCCTCGGCCGCGACCGATGTCGCCGCGGCGAGCGCGGCACCGGGTGCGAGTCCGGATGTCACGAGCTCCAGTACCGCATGGGCCACCACGCCATGCGGCTTGGCCGGATGAATCCCGGCATCCGAGCCCGCCGTGAGTCGCACGCCCGCGGCGTGTAGCCGCCCCACCTGGGCGAAACGCGCCTCGAGCGACATCCCCGTACGCCTCATGACCTCTACCGCCTGAGGTGAGGGCGGAAGGCCCGGTAGCCGGCCGAACGTGGGGCAGACGATGACCTGCCGCGCCGCCAGACGTTCCATGACGGCATCCGGCGTGTGGATCCCGGTCGGGGTCAGGCACGTGCCGTGCTCGATCTGATCCACCCCGGCCTCCAGGCATACCTCGACGGAGTCCAGGGAATGCGCGTGTGCCGCGACGGACAACCGTCGACGGCGCGCGGCCGCGACCACCGTACGCACGTCAGCCAGGTCGTATTGCAACGACAACAGGTCGGATCCGCGAGTCATCGCGCCGCCGCTGACCACGAGCTTGACGATCTGTGCCCCGTGGTCCGCCCGCGCTGCGACCGCCGCGCGCAACGCCCTGGGAGCACGCGCTCCACCGCCCCAGGCCGCACAGTGTCCGCCGGGTGTGGTGATCGGCGGCCCTGAGCCGACCACCCGCGGCTCGTCGGGGCGTGGCGTCCGGTCGACAACCGCGAAACCGTGATCGCCGAGGTCGCGCACGGTGGTGACTCCGGCCAGCAGGTGCTGACGCAGCGAGCGGACGATCACCTCCTCGCGACCGCTCGCGGATCTCGCTTCGTCGAGAACGAGCGCATCGGGCTCGCCGCCGGCGACGAGATGGACGTGTGTGTCGATCAGTCCGGGCAGGACGGTCGCACCCGGCCGCTCCACGACCGCGAGCCCGTCCGGCGCGGCGGCATCCCCGGGCTCGACGGCAGCGATCCGACCACCGTCGATGTGGACCAGGGCGCCGTCCGGCAAGAACCGGACGCCGTCGAACGCGTGCCGGGCACGAATCGCGAAGGGGGAGGACACCGCCCAACGCTAGTGCAGGACGGCGCCGCGCGGGCCGACTTCGCTCAGGCGTGCGGGACCGGCCAGTAGTTCAGATCGGCCTCCGGCAACGGCGCCTCCCGCCAGCCCAACTCGACGGCCATCTGCTGCACCCGTCCTCGCCCGAGCGTGGGAAAGGCGGCCGGGAAGTTGGGCACCAGGCCCGGGACGACCACCCGGACACCGTGCATGCCCGCGGCCGCCACGTCCTGGGTGGTGAGATCGGCGAAGAAGATCTCGAACCCGCGTGACTCCAGGCGCTCGCGGTAGCTGGCAAGCGATCGATCAGCCAACGCGGGCACCGACGCCGGATCGACCGTCCGAGGCGTATCGACGAACCGATTGACGCGCTCGACCGCGCGACGGTCGAGGAAGATCTGCTGCTGGCACATCAGGTCCGTGACGTCCTTGAAGTCCGCCCGGTAGTCGTCGAGGTACCGACGATCGGCACGATGCTCCTTGAGTCCGGCGTACGCCGCCATCCCCCACTCCACCGCTTGCTGGATCAGCGAGTCCGGCCGTTCGAGATCGCGGCTACCCTCCTGCAGGGTGAAGGCTTCGGTCCAGGCCTTGAACGTGGCCTCCTCGACGGACGGACGAGTCGCGAAACCGATCGTGTAGTAGTCGTGCTCGGTGTGGTGCACCACGCCCGCGACCACCGGAATCCCGAACTCGTTGGGCAGCGGGACGGCCCAGGCCCGTTGGCCGGCCGCGCGCGCCGAACTGTCCACGAAGGCCGCCAATTCGCTGCCCGGTCCGTCCTGTCGCAACGCCGGCAGGGGATAGCCGTTCATCCACCAGATCATGGTGGCGTCGCGCTCGACAAGTTCCTCGATGCCGGAGACGATGGCGTGGTCGAGTTCTCGACCGGCCGCCACCCCGGAGAAGTTCATGTAGTTGGTCAGCGGGTGCCCTTCGAACTCCCCGGCCAACCAGTTGACGTAGACGAGCGTGACGGGCAACCAGGCGTCGCAGTCCCTGGTCAGTGACCTTCCTTTCACCCATTGGACCTGAAGATCCCGGCCGAACCGCACGAACGGGCACCCCGGCGCGTCATAGGTCGCCTCGCTGTAGAGCACCAGCGAATCCGGATCGACCGCGTGCTCTCCCCCGGCCACGATCTCGTCGTAGGACGCGAGGCGAAGGTCGTTCTGTCCCATGTAGTTCCCGCAGTAGCGCTCCACCGCCTCACCGATGGCGGAGGCGCGGGCCTGGGCCAGGTCGTCGACCGTGCTCCCGCCGCAGATCACGTCGTTGGCCCACTCCGGGTCGATTCGTCCCATGCTCGCGCAGTGCGCCTGAACGGTATGCAGTCGAGCGGGAACGTCCGGGTGGTGCTCGATCACCCGGGTCCGGGCGATGATCCCGGTCCGCTCGCTGACCAGGAGTTCGACGTCAGCCGGCGCCGAGATCAACAGGTCACCCTCGAGCGGGCGACTGGGCATCGGCAGCACGGGATGGCGTTTGACGGCCAGGTCCCCGGGACGTAGCTCAAGTTCAACCGAGTGCGTGCGCACGTTGATGTCCGCCGCGACTCGGCCGACCTCGTCAACGGCGACGCCGATCATCGGCGAGAGCTGGCCGGCCGGAGGGAGGGGGCGATTCTCGCTCGGTTCGCGGAGCAGGGAGTCGAAGACGTCCTGCAGGTCGATCACGCAGCGGCGACGCTCGATCAGGTCGGTGTAGGAAGAGGTTCGGCCGGGGACGAAGGTGGGACCGATATAGGCGGTCTGGCCGTCGACGAAGAAGGAGACCCAGCTCCGCTTCGCTTCGGCGAAGGCTCGGTCGAGCGCGAGCATCTGGTCGACCTGCTCGTTGCGCCGGCAATGCAGGAGTACGGCGTCATGGTCGGCGACCAGCCGGGCCAGCTCGGCCGGGTCGGCGTCGGGTTGGCACGGGACAGACAGGGCATCCTCGAGCAACCCGGCCGTCAGCGCGACGAGTTCGGGGTCCCCGGCGAGGACCACCGGCCGAGCGGTCGAGGCGGCGGCTCGGTCGCGCAGTACTCCCGCGTCTCCCAGCACGGCAAGGAGCTCGCTCACCTCCGGATCGCCGTCGGCGATCCGCTCACTGGATGTGAGCCCGTCGCACCGGCGCAGGAGCGCGGTCAGCTCTTCGGGGGACCTGGTGACGTGGAACAGGGCGCCGTCGGCCCCGACCACGAGGCTCTCGCTCTCGAGGTAGGACCGGATATCGAGATGTGTCAGCTCGGGCAGCGCGGGTGGGCTCGGCGTGGTGATCGGGGCGGTGGTGGACACGGTCGCTCCTTCGTAGGTGGGGTCCCGGCGAAGCCGGCAACGCGGGCGGATGATGGAGGTACCTCGCCGGGCGCCGATCTGCACGGCGCCCGGCGAGGCTGTCAGGAACGCGATCAGTCGTTCCAGGCGAATCGCGCTGCCAGGCCGAGGGCCGACGAGTGCGAGTGATGGTTGGCATTGGGCGCGAGCGCCGTCTTCCAACGACGCGGCTCGATGCGAGCGATCATGAGTGTGTCACCTCCTTTCCCCTCTCGATGGTGGTTACCGGTCGCCCACCGATCGGGTCGAAGACCAAATGCGGTGGGACGCGGTCGGGCACCAGGGCGCAGCGCACGCCGTAGACCCGTTCGACCAGGGGGGGCGCGCACGCCTGCGCCGGCGGACCGTCGATCACCACCCGGCCTTGGTGGAGGAGAAGGATCCGGTCGGCGTACCGGGCCGCCAGGTTGAGGTCGTGCAGGACGACCAAGCTGGTGAAACCGAGCCCGGCGACGAGATTCAGCACTTCGTGCTGGTGTCGCACGTCCAGGTGGTTGGTCGGCTCGTCGAGCAACAGGTGGTCGGCACGTTGCACGATCGCGCGAGCGAGATGGACCCGCTGCCGCTCCCCCCCGGAGAGCGACGCGAGCGAGCGCGATTCGAAGCCCTCGGCGTTCACCGCCCGCAGCGCTGACCGGACCGCCGCGAGGTCACCGGACAGCCGGCCCGCGAGCGGGCGCCGACGGACCATCAGCCCGAGACCGGCGTACTCCGCGACGGTGAGGTCGATCTCGCTCGGGGACTCCTGGGCGACGACGGCGATCCGGGAGGCTCGTTCCCGCACCGGCCACCGGCCGAGTGGCCTTTCATCGAGGACGACCTCCCCACTGTCCGGCGTCACCGCACCGTAGAGCAGCCTCAACAGCGTGCTCTTCCCCGACCCGTTGGGACCGACGAGCGCGGTGAGTTGACCGGGCACCAGCGCGAGCGAGACCTCCGCCAACGCCGGCGTCCCCTGCCCGCGATAGGTCACCCAGACCCGATGAGCCGCGAGCATGGTCACCCACTTCCGAAGATCTCGCCGGCGAGGAGTTCCACTCCCTCGACCGCGGACGGGTCGGGATCGCGCAGGTCGGTCGGGATGCCGACGATCCGGCCGGCGGCCACGGCGCGCATCCGGTCCACACCCGGCACCTGGAGGAACTGCGCCTTGGCCTTCTCGAACGTCTCGCCGGCGAATCCGTAGGACAGCACGATGACATCCGGGTCGCTGGCGATGAGTTCTTCACGGTTGCCTTCCACGAACGACTCGTCGAGATCCGCGAAGACGTTCGTCACGCCGATCTGCTCAAGCTGCGCATGCACGAAGCTGCGATTGCCGTTGACGGACAGCGCGTCGGCGAAGAAGTAGACGGCGGCGGCGGTGGTCGGCTCCTCGCCCGACACCTGCTCGCGCACCGACCGGAGCCGCTCGTCCATTCCGACGCGTACGTCGGCCGCGGTCTCGGTAGCGCCGAGGAGAGTGCCGAGATTCTCCAGGTCGGTCTTCACGGCATCGAAGCCCGTGGGCAGTTCCGCGGCCCCGTCGTGACCACAGTCCCCCGCCGTGACCAGCGACTGGACACCGGCGGCAGCCAGATCGTCGGCGTCGGCGTTGAAGAGTCCGTAGCCGATGACCAGGTCGGCCCCGGAGCCGATGATCTGCTCCTGGGTCGGATCCTCGTCGGTGATGACCGGTACGTCGTCGGCGGCCTCGGCTGCTTCACCGGTCAGCGGAGAGCCGAACTCACCGGCCCGAGCGACGATCAGGTCGGCCTTCCCGAGTGCGGCCAGTGTGTTGACCGCGGTCGTCCCGACGGTCAGGATCTGTGTCGGTTCGTCAGTGATCTCGACCGCGTCACCGCAACTGTCGACGGTGAGCGGGAAGCGATCCGCGCGCTCGGCTTCGGCGCTCTCGCGCTGCGGGGATTCGGCTCCGCAGGCCGCGGTGAGCAGCACCGCGAACGCGAGTGGAACAGTCCCCAGGCTGCCGCGGCCGGTCCTGCCCGAACCGGTCCTGCGGAAGCGGGGTCGAAGCTGGTACATCGAGGTTCCTTTCGAAAGTGGGTGATCAGGTAGCTCGCTGGGCCCGGAGCACCAGGAACAACAGGAACGGCGCTCCGACGAGTGCGGTCACGACGCCGAGGGGAAGCTCTTGTGGAGCGAACAAGGTCCGCGCGGCGATATCGGCCCACAACATCAGCACGGCGCCGAGCAGTGCCGCCACCGGCAGCACCCGCTGGTGCAGGCCGCCGACCAGCCCACGCGCCAGGTGCGGCACGACCAGGCCGACGAAGCCGATCGGCCCCGCGACCGCCACCACGGCGCCGACACCAAGGGCGACCAGCGCGAAACAGGCGACCCGGAACCGCCCCGGGTCGACTCCGAGCGAGAGCGCCGTGTCGTCGCCTATCGCGACCGCGTCCAGGCTGCGGCTCCACCACCACAGCGATGCCGACGACGCGAGCACGGTGAGACCGGGCCAGGTGAGATCGGCCCAGTCGGCCCGGGCCAGGGAGCCCAGCAGCCAGAAGAGTACGGCGCGGGCACCGTCGCGGGCGTCGACGGCGAAGACCAGGAAGCTGGTGAGTGCCGAGAGCGCGTAGGACACCGTGATGCCGGCCAGGACCAGCCGAGCGGGTGTGAAGGTGCCGCCGATCCCGGCCAGTCCGAAGACGAGGAGCATGGCCGCGAGCGCGCCCACGAAGGCCGCCAGCGGCACGCCCAGGGCCAGTCCCCCCACGCTCAGGCCGAACAGGATGGCGACCGCCGCGCCGACCGAGGCGCCGGAAGCGACGCCGATCAGGTACGGCTCGGCGAGGACATTGCGCGACAGCGCCTGCAACACCACTCCGGAGATGGCGAGCCCCGCTCCGACGACGACGGCGAGGAGCACCCGCGGAAGCCTGACGAGCCAGACGATCGCGTCCGAGGATCGCGGCCACGAGATCTCGGCAGGGTAGCCGACGAGCCGGTGTCCGATCGCCGCGGCGACGACATCCGGTGGAATGCGTACGGAGCCCACCGAGATCGCGAGCACCATCGAGCCGAGGAGGATCACGGTCAACCCGACCAGCCAGCGGATCACGGCCCGGTCGCTTCCAGCTGCGGGGCCATCAGCTCCCGGAAGAGACCGGGCTCGGCGAGCAATCCGGCGAGGTCGCCGTCCTGGAGGATCCGCCCGTCATCGATGACGACCACCCGGTCCGCATGGCGCAGGGTGGAGAGTCGATGGGCGATGACCACCGTGGTGCGGCCGGCACGAACCTCCTCGATCGCGGCCGAGAGCAATGCCTCGGAGGTGGCATCGAGGGTCGCGGATGCCTCGTCGAGGATCAGGACTCCTGGATCGGTGAGCAGCGCGCGGGCAACGGCGATGCGTTGTCGCTGTCCGCCGGACAGGCTCGCTCCCCGCTCGGGCAGCACTGTGTCGAGCCCGTCCGGGAGGTCCCCGGCGAACTCGTCGACCAGCGCGCGCTGACAGACCAGATCGATGTCGGCATCCGTGGCCTCCGGCCGAGCCAGCCGGATGTTCTCGCGCAACGAGATGGCGAACAGGTAGACCTCCTGCGGCACCAGGCCCACGATCGTGGGCACGTCCCGCTGGCACAGTCCGCTGAGCGGTTCTCCGTCGAGGAGGATCCGGCCTCGAGTGGGGTCCCACAGCCGGAGCAGCAGGTGCGCCAAGGAGGACTTGCCCGCCCCGGAGCGGCCGACCAGCGCCAGCGAGGAACCCGG
>JBOFLE010000264.1:0-1668 GCA_051657705.1 Nocardioides sp.
CGGTTGATCAGCTCGCTGTACGTGTCGTCATGCAACGCGATGCCATAGGTATCGGGTTTGGCCATCGCGCCGACGACCTCGACCTTGCCCGATCCCGCCGTCCCGGCGAAATAGTCGAGCACGGGCGCGTCGTACACGAAGGCGTCCACCCGTCCGTCGAGCAAGGCGTCCTGGGCCCGTTCGATCGTCGGCACGGTCCGGTGCTCGATCTGGCGGTCGGTGAGGTACTGCTCGGCCACCGTGTCCTCGACGGTCACCACCGAGCCGGCGGGGAGGTCGCCGAATCCGGTGATTCCCGACTTCAGCTCGGCGATGGTCAGGGCCGAGGTCACCGACGCGGTGAGGTACGCGACCACGAACAGGCCGAACAGCATCCAGGCCATGCCGACCACCCGTCCACCGACGCGCCGAAGCCGCTTCTCCGCGTCGCCTCCGGTGGTCACGGTGACCACCGACCAGAACAGCCCTTCCCAGACTCCGCGCAGGTACGGTTTCGGGAAGTCGTCGCTCTCGGTCCGACGCTCGAAGAGCCAGACCAGGTGCGCGATCGCGACGATCAGCAAGCCGAAGCCGGCGACCGGGTAGAGGACCTGAGGCGAGGTCAGCTTGGCGCGAACGGTGTCCCAGGTGCCGGAACCCTCCTTGCGGACCAGGATCTTCAACCCCGAGTCGTAGTACGGGTAGCTGAAGCCGACGACGTCCTCGCGTTCCGGAGTCATCGATATCGCCGCGATGCCGACCGCTGCCTTTCCGGAAGCGACATCGTCGATGAGGTCCGCGACGTCGTCCCGAGCGACGTAACGCGACGTCACGTCGATCCGATCGGCGATCTCGTTCCAGAGGTCGACGGAGTAGCCGCTCACCTCGCCGTCCTCGCCGACGAAGACGAAGGGCGCGATCGGCTTGGTGGAGATCACCACCTCCTCTCCCGACCCGGCCTCGGCCGGTCGCGCCTGGTCGGAGGTCGCTCCCGCTGCCTGCGGGCCGGTCACCAGGATCACCAGGAGCGTCCCGGCAAAGAGGAGTCGGGCAAAGAGGAGTCGGGCAGGTCGGGTAGGGAGGACTCGGGTCATGGCGGCTCGGGTGCCGCGCCATGCGAACATCACGCCGGGGAGACTAGGTCGCGCGGCGGCTTCCAGGCCAGTTGCAGGCGACGGACGCCGTCGGGTCCGATCAGGCGAGCACGCCCCGGAACAGCCGGCCGGAGCCGGTGGACGCCGGCGACCGGCCCCTCCTCGGGGTTCCCCGACAACAAGACAGTGCTCGCGCCGCACTCGCGCAACCCGGTGACGACGGGATCGTGCAAGCCGGGAGCGAGGCCCGCCGTACACCGGCTCAGCACCAGGTGCAGCCCGACCTCCCGGGAGTACGGCAGTAGGGCCAGCAGCGGTCGCAGCGGCGAGTCGGCGGCGAGCAGCTGATAGTCGTCGGCCAGGACGAACACCTCAGGTCCGGTCCACCAGGACCGGTCGCGGAGGGCCCGAGGGGTCACGTCCGCCGGCGGCAGCCGGCCACCCAGCGCCTCCGCCACCGCTCCGATCGCCGTCACGATCTCGGTGGCCGAGGCCGCATAGTGGAGCAGGTGATCATCGGGTAGCTCCCCGAGCAGGGTACGACGAGGATCGAGCACCACGAGCTGCGCTCGGCCCGGCGCTCGGGTCCGCACCA
>JBOFLE010000265.1:0-115470 GCA_051657705.1 Nocardioides sp.
GATCCTCTTCGGTTTGAGCATGGACTACAACGTCTTCCTCCTCAGCCGGGTGCGAGAGCGCTGGCTCGGAGGCGACAGTGCTCACGACGCGGTCGTCAAGGCGATCGGTCAGACGGCGGGGGTGATCGGCGCGGCCGGCTTGATCATGGGGCTGGTGTTCCTCGGCTTCGTGCTGGAAGACGAATCGCAAATCAAGATGATCGGGCTCGGCCTCGCCACCGCCGTCCTCGTCGACGTCACGCTGGTGCGCCTCGTCCTCACTCCGGCCGTCCTCTCGCTTCTCGACGAACGCTCGTGGTGGCTGCCTCGTCCACTCGATCGCGCGCTGCCGCACCTTGATCCGGTAAGCCACTGAGACCACACCGTCGAATCCGCTGACAACCAAGGGAGAGGATCGCTCATGGAACGACGAAGCTTCATCGGTCTCGGCGCCGCGGCAGTTGTCGCCGCCGGAACCGGATGGACCGCGACCAACGCATCGGCGGGGTACGCCGGAGGGGCAGTTGGAAGGAGATGGTCGACAGATAGCCCGTCGACACCCTATGGGACCATCTACCGGACGCCGGCGCGGGCGTTCCGGCACCTGCCCGAGTTCCCTTTCCGTCCGCGCTTCGCCCAGGTCGATCGTTGCGGGCTGCTGATGAGCTATGTCGATGCCGGCCGCCGCGACGGTCCGGTGGTCCTTCTCCTGCACGGCAACCCGGCCTGGAGCTACACCTACCGCTCGTGGATCCCGCCGTTGGTCGCGCGCGGATACCGAGTGATCGCGCCGGACCTGATCGGTTTCGGTCGCAGCGACAAGCTGGACCGAGAGCAGTACACCTACCAGCGCCAAGTGGACTGGGCCTGCGCCTTGGTCAGGCGTCTGAACCTGCGCGACGTCACGATGTTCGCCCATGACTGGGGTGGCCTGATCTATTTGCGGGTCGCAGCCGAAATGCCCGACCGTTTCGCCCGCATCGCGATCGCCAACACCGGATTGCCCCTCGATACCGATCCGTACGAGGAGTCGTTCGTGGTCTGGCAGGAGCAGATCTCCCAGACCACGCCCGCCTTCGGCCCACTCATCGACTCCGACAGCCTGCGAGACCTGACCGACGCGGAGGTGGCCGCGTTCGACGCACCGTGGCCAACCGAACAACTGCGAGGTGCGCCGCGGCAGATGCCGTGGGAGGTCCCCGGCAGTGGTCGGAACGTGGAACAGGGCGCGGCGAACCTGGCGGCACGCGAGTTCTTCCGAAGTTGGGAGAAGCCGATGCTGACGTTGTGGTCGGAGGACGAGGCGATCCTGCCCGCCGACTACACCCAGTTCTTCCGCGAGCAGGTCCCGGGCGGTCGGAACATGCCACACCAGGACTTCCCGTCCGGTCACTTCATCCAGGAGGAGGAGGTCGCGCCGCAACTGGTGGCCGCCATCGTCTCGCTGGTGGAGACCACCGGCTGAGCGCTCGCTGTCATCCGGTAGCGAGCGGATATCTCCGCTCGACCCCACTCAACTCACCACGTAAGGAGCCTAGTTATGCGCCCATTCCATCGACCGCCACGGAGGTCGCCGGTTCGCCTGGCGGCGATAGCGACGGCCCTGGCGCTCACAGCTGTCGCCGTGAGCGCCTCGGCGAGCAGCGTCGACACGTCGCCGTCGGAGTATGAAACAGAGCCAGCGCCCGGAGCCTGCCAGGCGCCGCCCGAGGTGTTGACCACTTCTCGCGGTGTGGACTTCGTCCGAACACCCGACTCGTGCTTCGAGGGCCTGCCGGACTGGCCCTACGAGCCGCGCTACGTCGAGATCGGTGGTCTCCGGCAGGCGTACGTCGACGAGGGGCCCACCGACGCGGATCCGATCCTGCTCCTGCACGGGCAGCCGTCCTGGTCCTACCTGTACCGGCAGATGATCCCCGAGCTCGTCGCGAAGGGACACCGAGTGATCGCCATGGACAACCTGGGGATGGGCCGCTCCGACAAGCCGGTAGATCCCGAGTTCTACACGTTTGACAAGCACACCAAGCGACTCAGCTCCTTCATGAGGGCGTTGAGGCTGAAGCGCACCACCTTGTTCGCGCAGGACTGGGGCAGCGTCATCGGCCTGTGGAACACCGCGAAGAACCGGAGACTCTTCGACCGTGTCGTCATCGGCAACGGTGGCATGCCCGACGCTCCGCAGAGCTTCGAACTCCCGGCGGCCGACGACCCGTCCATCGCGGCGTTCGGACAACAACTGACCAGCATTCCGGCCGAACAACCGCCGTTCTGCCAGCCGACCAGCCCGACCAGCCCGACCCCGGCGCCCACCGAGCCGGCTCAGGCCGATACCTCGGCCTTTGCGCAGTGGGCGGGGTACGCCTACCACGACGAGTCGTTCAGACCGTCGTACATGCTGGAGGCACTGACCTGCCGGGATCTTTCGCCCGCGGAGGAAGCTGCCTATGACGCTCCGTTCCCCAGCCGGGACTACCTGGCCTCGCCCCGCGTGTTCCCCCGCCTGCTGAACGACCTCGTGGGCCGCACCGAGGGCGTCCGGCGAGCGCTGACCCGTTACCAACGGCCGTTCTTGACGATCTTCGGTGCCGGCGACCCCGGGCTGAATTCCGAGGAGGGTGACGGGCAGCAGTGGATGTCGACGCAGATCCTCGGCGCGAGGTGCCAGCCACATCATCGGTATCCCGATGCCGGCCACTTCCTCCAGGAGGACCAGGGCCCTGACATCGCCCGCCGGATCGACGATTTCATCAGGACGACGTGAGGAGCGACCGGCCTCGTCCGGATCGGCCGCTAGAAGCCGAACGTGCCGAACGGGGCCAGTGTGCCGGTGGCCAGGCCCGCCAGGACGTGGCGCTCGTGCGGCGGCATCGGATCGGGGAGCTCGGTCAATGAGAACCACCGCAGTCCGGCGCACTTGGCCGGCTCCTGGACCGCCGGTTCGCCGGTCCAGGAGCGTGCGGTGAAGTAGATGTCGATGCGCTGGTCGACGGGCGCGGGGGAGTGCCGACGGTGCTGGGTGGTGGCGAAGTCGAGGACCGGGTCGACACCGATCTCCTCGGCTGCCTCACGGATCGCGGCCCGGTAGGCCGACTCGCCGTCCTCGATGTGTCCGGCCGCAGCCGCGGCCCAGTGGCCGTCCATGAAGCCGGTGTTGCGTCGTAGTCCCAGCAACACCTCGTCGCCCGCGCTGCCCGTGCGGAACAGGTAGACGTAGGTGGCCGGCACTACGACGAACCGTCTCACCGGCATCGGCTCGGTCAGCCGATGTCGTCGTTTCTGCCGTCCAGACCGTCCAGCGCGTCCTTGGCTTTGTCGGCTCCCATGTCGAGCTTGTCTCCGAGCTTGCCGCCGGTCTTCTCGTCGACGACGTCTTTGGCCTTGTCCACCGCGTCGGACACCTTGTCGCCGTGCTGGTCCACCGCGTCGGTCAACTTGTCCTTGGCGTCATCGAGAAAACCCATCGTGATTCCTTCCGGTGTCGTCGGGGCTCCGACCGAGCCTCGACTCGAGGTGTAGGCCTGAAAGACTAACCCGCGTGTCTCCCGACGCGCTGCAAGCGGTGCCCGTGATCGTCGCCATCTCCGGGCCGACCGCGGCCGGCAAGTCGGAACTGGCGCTCGATCTGGCCGCGGCGGTGGGCGGCGAGATCGTCAACACCGACGCGATGGCGCTCTATCGCGGCATGGACATCGGCACCGCGAAGCAACCCGAGACCGAACGCCGGGGGATCCGGCATCACCTCCTGGACCTGCTGGACGTGACTCAGCCGGCCACCGTGGCGGAATTCCAGGGCCGGGCCCGGGACGCCATCGTCGGGATCCGCCGCCGGGGTCGCACGCCGGTCCTGGTCGGGGGCTCGGCGCTTTACACGCGCGCGGTGCTGGATCGGTTCGAGTTCCCCGGCACCGACGCCGAGGTAAGGGCAGCGCTCGAACGGGATCTGGCCGAGGAGGGCCTTGCCGCGCTCTACGACCGACTGGGCAGGCTGGACCCGGAGGCGGCGGCGAAGATCCAGCCCGACAACGCTCGCCGGATCGTCCGCGCGCTCGAGGTGATCGAGCTGAGTGGCCAGCCCTTCGGCGCGAGCCTGCCTCCGCTGGCCTACGCCGACCCGCGCACCGTCCAACTCGGGATCGCCATCGATCGCGAGGTGCTGGACCGGCGGATCGCGCTGCGGGTGGAGTCGATGTTCGATCGCGGGTTCGTCGGAGAGGTGGCGGGCTTGCTCGACCGGGGCCTGATGTCGGGGCGTACCGCGAGCCGGGCCATCGGCTATCGGGAGGTGGCGGCCCACCTCGCCGGAGAGTGCTCGCTGGCCGAAGCCAGGGAGCGCACCGTCCGGGCGACGCGCCGGTTCGCCCGGAGACAGGCCACCTGGCACCGCCGCGATCCGCGGATCGTCTGGCTGCGCTGGGACGATCCGGATCGGCTGGCTCGGGCGTTGCACGTGATCGAGGGAGTCGCGGCGGATTGAGCCGTGGCCGCCCCGGCCCTCCGGCCGGGGCGGCGCGTGGGGTGACGAAGCGTACGGCTCTCTCAGCCGGCTTCGCCGCCTCGGAGGCGGCGTCCCGCCAGGGCCAGGCCGGCCGCGCTGACGATGACGCCGCCGGACAGGACCCAGGGCAGGCCCTCGGGCACACCGCTGTCCGAGGCTTCCGTCGTGCCGGCGTCGATGCGGTTCGGCTTGGCGTAGTCGCCGGCATCGTCGCTCTGATCCTCCTCGATGTCCCCGCCGTCGGCGCCCCCCTCGCCGCCGTCCGTGCCGCCGCCGCAGGTGTCGGTCTGCTCGCAGTCGTCCTCGGTGGTCAGGTCGTCCGGACCGGCCGGACCGGCCGGGTCTTCCCCGGGATCGGGATCCTCGGTCCCGCCGCAGGTATCGGTCTGCTCGCAGTCGTCGTCATCGACGGCCAGATCCTCGGGGATCTCAGGCACGATCGGGTCGAGATCGTCGAGGGCGACGACCGGTGCCTGCTCGGGCTTCGCGTCGGCGTGCGCCGACGGTGCGGCTCCGACCGTCAGAGCAACCGCCATCGGGGCGGCCAGCGCCGCGAGGCCGACAGCGCGAACGGCATTCCGAACGGTGTGGTGACCGGCGGCAGTGAGGTGAATGTTCATGAGGGTGCTCCTTGGTTCGTTGGTGGTGAATGTGGTGAGTCATGGATAGGAGGCGGGCGGCGCCGAAATCTCACACCTTTTCGACGAGAGTTCGCGCGGACAGCGCGCCGACCGACGATCGTCAGATCCGATGCGCATAGACGATGGTGTTGGCCGGGAAGCCGCCACCACCCGGATCGGGCCGGCCGCCGCAGGTGATCAGCCGCAGCAATGAGTCGTCGGTCGCGGGCCAGACGCGGTCGTACGGCAGCTCGTCCTTGGCGACGGTCTCCACCGTCTCGACGGCAAAGACAGCTTCTCCGCGCGTCCCGTAGACCGTGATGCGGTCGCCCGCACGCAGCGTGGCGAGGTCCCCGAAGACATCAGGACCGCTCGGCCCACGCACGTGCGCCACCACCACGGCCGGTCCGGAGTCACCGGGCCGGGGACCTTCGTCGTACCACCCGGCGGCGCCGAATGCCGGCACGGTCATGGCGCCGTCCGGCTCCAGGCCCAACCCGGACAGTCCTTCGTCGACGCCGATCGCGGGGATCACGACCCGGACCGGCTCGCCGACCGCTGGAGCGGCCGTATGCGGGGTAGGGACGCGAGCGCTGCCGGCTGGTTGCGGAACGACAGGCTCCCGCAGGGTCTGCAGGCCGATAAGAACGCCGGCGGTCGCGATCATGATGGCGACAGCGACGACGGCGAGACAGGTGATTCGGCGCATCGGTACTCCTCCTGGTCGGTGTGTCACAGGTAGGAGACCGAGGGGCCGGCATTCCTTACAGCTTCAGGGCACTTCTCCGGGCGCTGTCAGAGTCGGTCCGGCGGACGGCTCGGTGGGCATGGCGGCGCGGATGACGATGGGCATCGACCCACCGGCCCACGTGGCTTCGACAACAGCCTCGGAGGTCCCCGGCGGCAGCCTCGAACGATCGACGAAGATCGACACGGTGATCGACTCGCCCGGTCCGAGCGAGCCGCCGGATGGCCTGATGACCCACGCGACCGAGGTCGCGAATCCATACTTGAGCGACCTGGTCCCGATGTTGGTCAGCGTGACGTCGCCGGCGCGGGAAACCTCGCCGAGGTCGAGTAGCGGCGGACTGAGCTCGAGACCCGTCGGTGCCGCCTCAGGCGCTGAGGTCGTACTGGTTGGCGGGGCCTCCGACGGAGTCGAGGTTGCCCGGTCCGGGTTGTCCTCGGACGGGGTCGGCTCCTGCGGTCCACGACTCGGCGGGGTCGGCGATGAGCCGGACGGGGCGGTGACAACGGCGGGCGTGGGGTCGTCGGCAGCACGGCCGGCATCCGAGCCGGGCGTGGTCAGCCAGGCGGTCACCAGGACCGCAATCGCCACGGCCGCGGCGATGACGGGCGCTGCCCGGACCAATCGGCGTACCCGGCCGGCGGAAGCCCGCGGTCCGGCGTGGCGCTGCGGGCTCCCGCCGGAAGGATCCTCGGTGGCGAGGCCTACCAGCCGCAGGTCGCCGAGCACCCGGTCGCGCAACGAAGCCGGGGCCACGAGAAGCGGTACCCCGGCGATCACCGAGAGTGGGCTCAGCACGGCGCGGCGCTCGCGACAGACCAGGCACTGGTCGACGTGGCGGGCGACCCGCTTGCGGAGCAGTACCGAGAAGTTGCCGTCCCACCCCTCCAGAATCGACCCCAGCTCGGCGCAGTCGTCGCGACCGAGGCGGGCGATCAGGAGCGCGCCGAGCGAGCGTTCGACCTGACCACGGAGACGGTTGAGGCTGACATAGGCGTTACCGGCACTGATCCCCATCGCCTCCGCCAACTCCTGGCCCTCCAGACCGTGGCGCAGGTGCAGGTCGAGCACGACCCGGTCCCGCTCGCCGAGCCCGGCCGCGGCGTCCCACACCAACTCGCGCAACTCCGCGGTCTCTACCTGCTGTTCCGGAGACGCGGCGGCGTCGGGGAAGGACTCCATCCGCTCGTCGTCGCTGAACGCGATCCGGCCGCGCGCCTTCAGCCTGCGGAGGCATTCGCGCCGCGTTACGGCGTACAGCCAGGGCCGCAGGCGACTGTGGTCGCGCAATTGGTGGAGCCGATCAGCCATGGTGACGAACGAGTCCGCGACGGCATCCGCCGCATCCTCCCGGTCGCGGAGCATGCCGTGGGCGAAGTCGAACAACCGGTCGGCGTAGCGTTCGTAGACCTGGGCGAAGGCGTCGCGATCGCCATTCAGCACGCCCTCGACCAGGGCTGCGTCCGATGTCCCGCCGCTCGCGGTCATCGAACCAGCCTAGAGCGAGAGCGGGACCGCCGGGCTGGAACCACGGTGGAGGTGGCGCATCGGCGATGCGGCGACTCGGCCGAGTGCACATCGATCCCTTTCCGGTCGCTAACAGGTATCTGCCCGATAGGAGTCGCGACGGTCGCCGACCTTACGCTTTTCGTGCGCCCGGCCCAGGCCGGTCTCCTGGGATCCGGGCGAATGCGAGAATCGTCGGCGTGAACTACCCCTTTGCGAAGGGGCACGGCACGGAGAACGACTTCGTCCTGCTCCCCGACCCCGACGGCTCGGTGCACGGCGGCCTGGACGCCGGCCGGGTGCGGGCGCTGTGCGACCGCCGGTCGGGCATCGGCGGCGACGGAGTGCTGCGGGTGCTCCGGGCCGATCGCCTCGAAGGTGGCCCGGAGTGTGGTGGACCGGACCGTGGTGGACCGGAGCGTGAGGCGAGCGCGGTGTCGACGGCAGCGTGGTTCATGGACTACCGCAACGCCGACGGTTCGGTCTCCGAGATGTGCGGCAACGGGATCCGGGTCTTCGCGCGCTATCTCGTCGAGGAAGGCCTCGCACCGGTCGGGGAGGACTTCATGGTCGGTACCCGCGACGGCGACAAGACGGTACGGGTGGATGGCGAGTTCATCACCGTCGACATGGGCCGGCCCGAGATCGGCGGCGAGTCGGTCCTGGGGTTGCGGGGCCGGTCGTGGCCGGCGCGGCAGATCGCGACCGGCAACCCGCATGCCGTGGTCTTCGTTGACTCGGTCGCCGAACTCGGTGAACTCGGCGACCTGTCCGAGCTGACCTACGACGCCGACGTCTATCCGGAGGGGGTCAATGTCGAGTTCGTGGCTCGCCTCGCGGATCGGCAGGTGGCGATGCGGGTGCTCGAGAGGGGCGTCGGCGAGACCCGTTCGTGTGGCACCGGCGCCTGCGCGGTGATGGTGGCGGCGGCTCTGGCCGACGGCGCCGGGCCGGGCACGACGTACGGGGTGCAGGTACCCGGCGGCAGCCTCGCGGTCGAGTGGACCGCGAGGGACGGTGCGGACACGCTGCTGCTGACCGGCCCGGCCATCCTCGTCGCGGCCGGTACGACGCGTCTCTGATCGGCCGTCGGCGAGGTCGGTGCGTGCAGGTGCGTAGTCTGGGCCCGTGGATCTCAGTGGAGCATCGGCGATCGTGACCGGCGCGGCGTCGGGTATCGGCGCCGCGGTGGCCCGCAGGCTGGCCGAAGACGGTGCGCGCGTAGTGGTGGCGGATCTAGCGGAGGACGCCGGCCCGGCGATCGCGGACCAGATCGGCGGCGTCTTCGTGCCCGTGGACGTCACCGACACCGCGCGGATCGCGGCGGCGGTCGACGTCGCGTCCGCGCTCGCTCCGCTCCGGGTGTTGGTGAACTGTGCCGGGATCGGCTGGGCGCAGCGCACGGTCGGCCGGGAGGCCACCCGCGAGACCGCGGCCGATCTCGACGCCTTCAAGAAGGTGCTCGCGGTCAACCTGGTCGGCAGCTACGACTGCATCCGCCTGGCGGCGACCGCGATGGCGGCCAACGAGCCGCAGGAGTCCGGCGAGCGCGGGGTGATCGTCAGCATGGCGAGCGTGGCCGCCTTCGACGGTCAGATCGGCCAGGCGGCCTACTCGGCGTCGAAGGGTGGAATCGTCGGTATGACGCTGCCGATCGCCCGTGACCTGGCCGTGGTCGGCATCCGGGTGAACGCCATCGCTCCCGGGCTGATCGACACCCCGATCTACGAGTTCGGCGGCGATGCCGAGGCTTTCAAGGCCAGGCTGGGCGAGAGCGTGTTGTTCCCGCGTCGGCTCGGCACACCCGACGAACTGGCCAGCATGGTCGCCGAGTGCGTGCGTAATCCGTATGTGAACGGGGAGACCATCCGCGTGGACGGCGGCGTCCGCCTCCCCCCCAAATAGGCCGACCCGGCAGTCACGACAACTGCCTGGTCGACTTCGTCGACCCGGCAGTTGTCTGGCCAGATTTACGGCGTGTCGAGGGCTAACTGCCGGGTCGATCGCTCTGCTGTCGGCCGCTTTCGCTGCCAGGCTGGCCGCGGGTCTTCCGGCTTTGTGTCGACTCGTCGGGCGACGGGTACTCCAGTTCGAGGTACGGCTCGACCACGAAGACGCCGTTGGTCTGCAGCTTCACCGGTTGCAAACCGACCGGTCGGCGGTCGCGGAAGGTGATCAGCGTGACCTGCGCCTCGCGGCGTAACTTGCTACCGACCGCGATCGCGTACGCGGCGCCACCGGTGGTGCCGTTGGTGTAAGAGTAGCCGGTCTCGCCGTTGCGGCCCTTGACCGCGCTGGGCCCGACCTGGACGTGCAGGTGACCCCCGATCACCAGGTCCACACACCCGTCACCGAGCGTGGGGCCGCCGCTGGCCGGATCGTGCACCATGAGCACATTGATCCTCTCCTCGGCCGCGCAGACGTCGTCGGCGATCGACCGGGACTGTTCGCCGAGGCTCAACCCTGTCTCGTCACGCCAGGTGCCGAGCCCGCTCGACCGTGGATCGGCGACCCCGATGAGCCGGGTACCGCCGGGTCCGTCCACGACCTCACCGTCCAGGACGGTCCATCCGAGGTCCTCCAGATATCGGCTGACGAAGGTGCCGCTGTCGTGATTGCCGGCGACGTGGAATCGGTCGTAGTCCGAGAACTCCTCCTCCAGCGAGTCCAGACTGAACGCTTCCCAGGACTCCCCGCTCGAGGTGTCGTCGCCGGCGTTCAAGATCGCGGTGGCGCCGCCGGCATCGGCAATCGCCCGCACGACCGGATCCATGCCGATGTTATCGTGCCGATCGGACACCAGGACCGCTACGGTCTCGTCGTCGGCCGACTCGCGCAGTTCCAGATCGCCGGCGGCCTCCTCGGCCGCCGCGTAGAAAACCTTGCTTCGGTCGTAGGTGTCCACGGCACTGGCGATCAACCGGCGGGTCTGCCTGGTGGTGACGCTGGAGCGGACTTGAACGCCGGTCGCCTCGGCCGGCACCGGAACGGCCGGACCGAGGAAGTCGCGCAGTTCCTCCCAAGCCGCCGAGGTGGATCGCGGCTCGGTGTCCAGCAACGGCCGCAACACCACTGTCGCGACCGAAACAACCACCAACGTCATCGATCCCGCGATCAGCGCCCGGTCCCGTCGCCGGGCATCCCGGAACCGGTTCCAGAGTTCGCGGCGACGCGTCCCGCCAACGAGCAACCAGGCCGCGACCGGCACGGCGCCGATCAGCGCCCCCCGCCACAGCGACGCCAAGGCCATGTCGTAGAGCCCTTCGCGGACCTTGTCGATCTGCGCCTCGGGCTGGCTGGCGATCAGGGCGTAGCGCTGGAGCAGTTCGGTCGTGGTGGCGGCCTCGGTCTTGCCCAGCAGGATGTCGACCCCGAGTCGGCCGCCGGAATCCCGGCGGATGTCGGGAAGCAGCGGCCCGGTGTGCAGTACGGCTTTGCCCGTCATTGTCGGCCGGACGATCGCGTCGTGACTGGCGATCACCATCGTCCGCTCGCTGGAGAAGAACAACCAGGTGGCGGCGACCGCGGACAGCACGAGCCACACGACCCACAGGCCGGCGAGTTCGCCGAGTCCGATCCGTCGCTCACTGTCGTGCGCCATCGATCACCTCGTTCCGACCATGACGAGTTTGATCCAGCCGGCACCTATCCGGCACCGCTCACGATAGTGGGGCACGACTCCGTTTGGTTGGAGACGACCGGATTGTCGGAATCGCGCCGGTCTACCTCAAATTCGAACGGATGTTCGAGTATCGTTCGGGTATGGCTTCGCCGCCAGGGGTGCTCCACGCGGATCTGGACGCGTTCTATGCCTCCGTGGAGCAGTTGCTGCAACCAGCGCTGCGCGGACGGCCGGTGGCGGTGGGCGGCAGCGATCGAGGAGGCGTGGTGCTCGCCGCGTCGTACGAAGCCAGGGCGTACGGCGTGCATGGCGGCATGTCCGGGAGCCGGGCCAGGCGGCTGTGTCCCGATCTGGTGTTCACCGGTGGACATTTCCGCGAATACCAACGCCTGGCCGACGAGGTGATGCGGATTCTCGGCGACGTCACGCCGGACGTGGAGCGGGTCTCCATCGACGAGGCATTCCTGGACGTCACCGGGGCGGTGCGCCTCTTCGGACCGCCGGCCGCCATCGGCGCGTTGGTGCGTCGACGAGTTCGCGACGAACTGGGCCTGCCGATCTCGGTCGGAGCCGCGGGCACCAAGCACCTCGCCAAGGTTGCCTCCCAGGTGGCGAAGCCCGACGGCCTGCTCGTGGTCGAGCCCGGCACGGAGCAAGAGTTTCTCGATCCGCTGCCGGTCGGCCTCCTCTGGGGGGTCGGACCGGTGACCCGGCGGCGGCTGGCGGAGTCGGGGATCCGGACGATCGGAGACCTGGCGCGAGTGTCCCCGGCGAGCGTGGCCCGGCTGCTCGGTCGCGCGGCCGGCACCAAGCTCAGCGCACTCGCGCACGACGAGGACCCGCGCCGCGTGCGGAGCGCCGGCCTAGAGCGTTCGGTCGGTGCGCAGTCCGCGCTGGGGGCCAGCAACCCCACTCCGGATCTGGTGCGCGACGTGCTCGGCCATCTCGCCGATCGGGTGGGTTCGCGGCTGCGGGCCGCGGGGTGGACCGGACGGACTGTGACCGTGCGAGTGCGGTTCCCGCCGATGCGTTCGGTCACCCGGGCACTGACGCTGAGGGCGCCGGTCGCCGCCACCCTCACGCTGACCGAGATCGCCGAGCAGTTGGCCTGGGAGGTGATCCGTGCGGAGCGTGCGGATCGCATCAGCTTGCTGGCGATCTCGGTCTCGAACCTCAGCGCGGTCCGGCCCGTCCAGCTCGAACTCGTTCTACCTCCGGATGATCCGCGGCGTCCCGGATCTCGGAGCGGGGCCGCGCGCGCCGCGCTGGACGGAGCGGTCGACCGCGCTCGCGATCGGTTCGGCCGGGATGCGGTCGGCTACCTCCCCGCCCAGCTACGCCGGGCCGCCGCCGTACCGGACGAGTTCCGAGTGCTCGCCGAGCGCACGCTGTCGAGCTAGATGGTTAGATCGGATCGATCCGGAGAAGGGGAACGATCAGGATGACACTCGCAAGCGATACGAGACCAGGCGTGCACGCCGCCGACCGCCACGAGAAGATCAGGGTGCACGGCGCCCGGGTCAACAATCTCCGGGACATCGACATCGAGATCCCCAAGCGCCGGCTGACCGTGTTCACCGGGGTCTCGGGCTCCGGCAAGAGTTCGCTGGTCTTCGGCACGATCGCCGCAGAGTCCCAGCGGCTGATCAACGAGACCTACAGCGCCTTCGTGCAGGGTTTCATGCCGACCTTGGCGCGGCCGGATGTCGACGTACTCGACGGGATCACCACCGCGATCATCGTCGATCAGGAGCGGATGGGGGCCAACCCACGCTCGACCGTCGGCACGGCCACTGACGTCAACGCGATGTTGCGGATCCTGTTCAGCCGGATCGGCACCCCGCACATCGGCCCGCCGACGGCATTCGCGTTCAACGTCCCCACCCGGGTCGCCAGCGGTGTGATGAAGACGGAGAAGGGTGGCAAGGAAGAGAAGAACGTCGTCCGGAACGCGATCTATCAGGGCGGCATGTGCTCTCGCTGCGAGGGCATGGGCTCGATCAGCGACTTCGACCTCACCGCGATCTACGACGAGTCGAAGTCGCTTGCCGACGGCGCCCTGCTGGTTCCCGGATACAGCATGGACGGCTGGTACGGACGGATTTTCAGCGGTGCCGGGCTGCCGATGGACAAGCCGATCGGGAAGTACACCGCGGCCGAACGACAGAAACTGCTGTACGGCGGTCCCGACAAGATCAAGGTCGAGGGCGTCAACCTGACCTATGAGGGTGTGCTCAGCAAGGTCCAGAAGTCGATGCTGACCAAGGACGTCGAGGCGATGCAGCCACATGTGCGCCGATTCGTCGAGCGCGCGGTGGCGTTCAGCACGTGTCCCGACTGTGCCGGGACACGTCTCAGCAAGGAGGCGCTGTCGTCGCGGATCGGCACGAACGGAGGCAAGAACATCGCGGAGTTGTGCGCCATGCAGATCAGCGACCTGGCGCGGTGGCTGAGCGAGCTCGATGAGCCGACCGTGGCGCCGTTGGTGGGGGCGATCACCGAGACTCTCGACTCGTTCGTCGATATCGGGCTCGGCTACCTGAGCCTGGAGCGCCCGTCGAGCACATTGTCCGGCGGCGAGGCGCAGCGCACGAAGATGATTCGGCACCTCGGGTCGTCGTTGACCGACGTCACCTATGTCTTCGATGAGCCGACGATCGGCCTGCACCCGCATGACATCGCTCGGATGAACGAGCTGCTCTTGCAGTTGCGCGACAAGGGCAACACCGTGCTCGTCGTCGAACACAAGCCCGAGACGATGGCGATTGCCGATCACCTCGTCGATCTCGGACCCGGGGCGGGCACGGCCGGTGGCACGGTCTGCTTCGAAGGCGATCTGGCGGGCCTGCGGGCCAGCGGCACCCTCACCGGTCGCCACCTGGACGATCGCGCGTCGCTCAAGCCGGCAGTGCGGGACGCCTCCGGAGCGTTGGAGATCCGGGGGGCGACGACGCACAACCTGCGTGGCGTGGATGTCGACATTCCGACCGGGGTGCTCTGCGTGGTCACCGGCGTGGCCGGCTCCGGCAAGAGTTCGTTGATTCACGGATCGCTCGCCACCCGCGAGGGCGTGATCGTGGTCGACCAGGGCGCGATCAAGGGTTCCCGGCGCAGCAACCCCGCGACCTACACGGGCTTGCTGGAGCCGATCCGCAAGGCCTTCGCGAAGGCCAACGGCGTCAAGCCGGCCTTGTTCAGTGCGAACTCCGAGGGTGCGTGCCCGGCCTGCAACGGCGCCGGCGTGATCTTCACCGAGCTGGGAGTGATGGCCACCGTCGAGTCGGTGTGCGAGGAGTGCGAGGGCAAGCGTTTCAAGGCCGCCGTGCTGGAGTACGAGTTCGGCGGCCGCAATATCCATCAGGTGTTGTCGATGCCGGTGACGGAGGCCGAGGCGTTCTTCTCCGGCGGCGAGACCGCGGTCGTGGCGGCTCATACGATCCTCCGGAGGCTGGCCGACGTGGGTCTCGGGTACCTGAGTCTCGGGCAGGCGCTGACCACGCTGTCGGGTGGCGAGCGGCAGCGTCTCAAGCTGGCGATGCGGATGGCCGAGAAAGGCGGGGTCTATGTCCTCGACGAGCCGACCACCGGCTTGCACCTGGCCGACGTCGAGCAACTCCTCGGGCTGCTCGACCGGTTGGTCGAGTCCGGAAAGTCGGTCATCGTCATCGAGCACCACCAAGCGGTGATGGCGCATGCCGACTGGATCATCGACCTCGGACCTGGAGCCGGCCACGACGGCGGCCGTGTCGTGTTCGAAGGCACTCCGGCCGGCCTGGTGGCGGCCCGCTCGACGCTGACCGGGCAGCACCTGGCCTCGTACGTCCGGTAGTCCGCCACCTTCGGCACCATTCCGGTGCCGAGGTTGGTGCCAAAGGTGGCGGACTACCCGGATTTGCGGCCGAGGCGGGCGAGGAGGATGACCTGTCTCGACGCGCCTGCGGGGGCCGCCACGCCGGCCTTGCAGATGCCCTCGGAGTGCAGGGCGGGTCCGAAGCTGTCGGCGGAGGAATCGATCTGATCCATCTCGGCGTCGGTCCACGCGAACTCGCCGCCGGACGCGGCGGCGATGTCCCAGCCGTGTACCAGGAGGTCGAAGCCGTAGAACCGGGAAACCGTGTCGCCGACGGTGGTCGGACCGAAGTAGCCGTCGTAGGTCGAGTTCATCCATTCGTCGTCGAGCAGGTGAGGCGTGATCTCCTCCACGTGTGCCGACCAGACCTCGGCGGGCAGACCCGCGGGCCGGTCGCCCAGTGGCCGACCGCGCTGAGCGAAGAGGTCGCGCTGGGTGTCGACCACATGGCCGAGCACGTCGCCGGCGCTCCATCCGTCGCACGGAGACGGCGCGGCCCAGTCGGTGGTGGCGCCGGCAACGCCCGAGAAGCGTTCGGCATTGGCGAGGAACCGAGTGGCATCCGAAGTCATAGGGACATCCTGGAGGTGACCTCGTGGGATTGGCTTGAAAGAATCCGACAGGTGGGCACCGATCCGATCGAGCGAGCGCATCTGCTCGACGAGGTGGGCTTCAGCCCGCCGGTTCGGCGATTCGCGGCGCCACCTCACCTGGATGGCGTGATCCGCCGGTTCTGGGTGCCGGTCTGGTCGTTGCCGCCCGGGGCGGTCTCGCGGCAACGCGTCCTGCAGTATCCGGTCTGCCAACTGGTGATAGCGCCGGACTATGCGCGCGTCGTCGGTCCCCGCCGCGGGATGTCGGTCAAGGAACTGTCAGGGGCGGGCTGGGCGATGGGAGCGATGCTTCAGCCTGCCGCGGGCGGACGCCTGCTGGCCAGACCGATGACCGACGTCGTCGATGCCGATGTCGAGCTGGCCGATCTCGGCCGGTTCGACGGCGACGCGCTGGCGGGGCAGGTCCGGGCGCTGCTCGGGCGCGATCCGGCGGATCGAGACGCCCAGCACCGCGCGGCGGCGGCGATGGCCACGGAGTTGGCCGGCCTGCTCCCGCTGACCGATGAGGACAGACTTGTCAACGCGATCGTCGACTACGTCGAACACGACCCGGAGGTCCGGCGGGTCGGCCAGATCTGCGAGAAGTTCGGCCTCGGAGAGCGGACACTGCAGCGATTGGGGGCCAGGCGGATCGGCCTGTCGCCGCTGTGGCTGATCAGGCGGCGGCGCCTGCTCGAAGCGATCGAGCGTCTCGCCGAGCCGGATCGTCCGCGGTTGGCCAGGCTGGCCGGAGAGCTGGGCTATGCCGATCAAGCCCACTTCCACCGTGACTTCCGGGCCGTCATCGGCCGCACTCCCGCGGAGTACGCCGCGGAGCCCAGGCCGGACCGGAAGAATGCGGTCGCGGTGGCTGGGATCGGGACCTACCCTGGAAGCAAATGACTCATCCTGAATTCGATCTGAGCGCAGAACTGGCCTCCACCGAGAGCTGGGACGACAACGACCCCGCCGACCCCGAGCAGACGCTCGGCGAGCTGGATCTCGCCGAGCGCCATGCCTTGCGCCGTGCCCCGGGTCTGTCGACCGAGCTGCACGACATCACCGAGGTCGAGTACCGGCAACTCCGGCTGGAACGGGTCATCCTGGTGGGGGTGTGGACCAGCGGCACGGTGACCGATGCGGAGAACTCGCTGACCGAGCTGGCCCTGCTGGCGGAGACCGCCGGTTCGGAGGTCCTCGATGCGCTCTTTCAGCGCCGCGACAAACCCGATCCGGCTACGTACGTCGGTCGCGGCAAGGTCGAGGGGTTGGCCGAGATCGTGGCTGCCACCGGCGCCGACACGGTGATCTGCGACGGCGCGCTGGCCCCGTCCCAACTCCGCAACCTGGAGGACAAGCTGAAGGTCAAGGTGGTCGACCGGACCGCCCTGATCCTGGATATCTTCGCCCAGCACGCCAAGTCCAAGGAGGGGCAGGCCCAGGTCGAGCTGGCGCAGCTTTCCTATATGAAGCAGCGGCTGCGCGGCTGGGGTGGCAATCTGTCCCGGCAGGCCGGCGGCCGGGTCTCCGGCGGTGAGGGAATCGGTGGCCGCGGACCCGGTGAGACCAAGATCGAGACCGATCGGCGGCGGATCAACACCAAGATCGCGAAGCTTCGCCGCGAGCTGGCGCACATGAAGACCACCCGGGACACCAAGCGACAGGGCCGCCGGCGGAACCAGGTGCCGAGCGTGGTGATCGCGGGCTACACCAACGCGGGCAAGTCCTCGTTGCTCAATAGGCTGACCGACGCCGGTGCGCTGGTCGAGGACGCGCTGTTCGCCACGCTCGATCCGACCACGCGGCGGACGACGACGGCGGACGGCCGGGTCTACACGATGTCGGACACGGTCGGGTTCGTCCGGCATCTCCCGCACGAGTTGGTCGAGGCGTTCCGGTCCACCTTGGAGGAGGTCGCCGAGGCCGATCTGATCGTGCATGTCGTCGACGGGTCGCATCCCGATCCGGAGGGCCAGCTCGCGGCGGTTCGCGAGGTCTTCGCCGAGATCGAGGCGACCGGCGTCCCGGAGTTGGTGGTGATCAACAAGTCCGATGCGGCGGACCCGCTGGTGCTTGCCCGGCTGCAGCAGCGCGAGCCGCACTCGGTCGTCGTCTCGGCGAAGACCGGCCAGGGAGTCGCCGAGGCGATCGCGACGATCGAGGGCGAGCTGCCCCGGCCCGGCGAGACGTTCGACGCGTTGGTGCCCTACGGCCGCGGCGACCTCGTCGACAGGCTGCACCAGCACGGTGAGATCGAGTCTCTCGAACACACCGCCGACGGCACTCGGATCACCGGGCGCGCGAACGCCGACCTGGCGGGTGAGCTGGCGGCGTACGCCGTGTGAGGATCCGCCTCACGATGGAACGTGAACCACGTGAGTGCGGTCTGGTATCCGCAACGCGTTGACCAGCCGGGAGTCGAAGGTCGCGAAGACCGCACCGTGGCGGGCGGCCAGGTTGGTGAGATGGAGGTCCGTGACCTGCCGGTGCCCGGCCAGCGCCGTGAGGTCGATGCGTGACTCCCCGAGGGTGGTGTCGTCGGGAAGGAAGACGTGGTCCGGGCGCAAGCGGAGATCGGTGAGCGTACGGATCACCTCGGCTGGAGCGAACTGTCTTCCAGTGACCGACATGTTGAGCATCAGACGTACGAATCCGGCCTCGGTGATCGGCGTCGTGGCAATCGAGGTGATGCCAGCGAGCCAGTCACGGGCGGCCATATGGTGGACGTGAGCCCGAAGCGACAGCGCCAGCAGCACGTTGATGTCCAAGAGATGTGGAGCGCTCACTACTCCTCATCCAATGCTGCCCGCACCATGTCGTCGGTGACGATATGGCCTGGGGGCGAGTCGAACACCGGCCACCCGGTCTCGCTCAGCTCGAAGGCGGGACGGGACGTGAGTCCTTGTTCGATGAGTTCGGAGACCGCCTTACCCAGCGAGATGTTGCGCTCGCTAGCCCGAACACGGGCAATGGCGAGCAGTCGATCGTCGATATCCAGCGTGGTCCGCATATCCACACTATAGCATCAACGCATCAACGCATCAGATTCGCGTCTAGCCCTTCGTCGGATCGCCGAGTTGGATCGGGCCGAGCGCCGCCTCGGCCACCTCGTCGGAGACCTGCTCGAAGCCTTTGCGGGTGAAGTAGGTGTGTCCGTTGCCGGACAGGAACCGGGCGAACATCAAGGCCACGCCCAGCACGAACAAGAACAGCGCGATCGCCATCGGCAGACCGATCCCGAGCACCGAGTTGCCAGTGTACGACTTGTCGGGATCGGCGGAGTCGCGCGCGGCGAAGAACAACAGTACGAACAGCGTGATCGAGCCGACCAGCGGTCCCACTCCCACCATGAGTGCCGATTTGACCGACCGTCCGAGCTCGTTGCGCCAGTAGATGGTGCAGGCGAGCCCGGTCAGCGCGTAGTAGAACGCGACCACGATGGACAGCGCTGACAGCGAGTCGTACAGGAAGTTGTCCGAGATCGAGGAGGTCACCACGTACCAGATCGACGAGACGATGCCGATGAACCAGGTGCCCTTGGCCGGCGTGCCGAAGACCGGGTGCACCTCGGAGAATGTGGACGGGAACGCCTTGGCCGTCGCCATCGACAGCGACGTGCGCGAGGCCGGCAGGATCGTGGTCTGCGAGGACGCCAGGCACGAGATCACGATCGAGAGCACCAGCAGCGGCGCCAGCGGTCCCATCACGTCCTCGGCGACCGCGCCGAAGAGGCCGGCGTCGTCATCGAACTCCTTGATGGTCGTCTGGCTGGCCACCGCGACGATCGAGATCGCCACCCCGACGTACGTCGCCAGCAGGATGACCGTGCTGGTGACCGCGGCGCGTCCCGGCGTGGTCTCGGAGTCGGTGGACTCCTCGGTCAGGTTGACCGCGGACTCCCAGCCCCAGTACATGAAGACGCCGAGCAGCATCCCGGAGATCAGGGCGGTGCCGGACAGGCCGACCGGGCTCAGCCAGGACAGGCTGAAGTCGGCTCCTTCGCCGAGCCCGCGGGCGACCGCGACGATCGCCATGACCACGAACAGCGCCAACGCGCCGATCTGCGCCAGCACCATCACCCGCTGAACCTTCGCGGAGAGTTCGGTGCCGGCCACGCAGATGTAGGTCATGATCATGGTCAAGGTGATCGCGAGGATCGCCCGGATACCGAAGGTGTCGCGCGCCGTGTCCATGCCGAGCAGGTCGAAGATGTAGTACGCCGCCACGTCGGACTGGGCGCCCACCACGATGACGCCGGTGGTGAACACCGCCCAGCCGCCCATCCAGCCGACCCATGGCCCCATCGCCCGGGTCACCCAGGAGAACGTCGTGCCGCAGTCCTGGTCGGCGCGGTTCATGTAGTAGAACGCTCCGGCGATCAGGAACATCGGGACGAACGACACCAGCAGCACGGCCGGCGCCTTCACTCCGGCGATCACCACCATCGAACCGAGCACGGCGGCCAGGGAGTACGCCGGCGCGGTGGAGTCCAGTCCGATCGCCAGCCCGTCCCAGAAACCGATCGCGCCCTCCTTCAAGCCCTTCTCGCCCGGGCCCGCCTCGCCGACGGTGCCGGTCGCGGAGTCGCCGCTGGGTTCGCTCATGGTGGTCTCCCGTTAGCTCGAGGCGGCTGACCCGCCGTTCAAATGGCGTTCGCTGGCTTCACTCTAAGTGACTCCGGTCACATTTGGGTCAGTGGTCTGGTCTCGGTAGTTCTAGCGTCGTCCGCCGCATGGGTGCAGGTGTGCGTGCCGTTCCGGTGCGTACGGGTGGGGAAATGACGCTTCCAGTCCGTTCGCATCCTGGCCGGCACCCAGTAGCCCGGCCGCGCTCACGGTGCTCCAGATCCGCTGCAACGTGCGATCCGGTTCCGTATAGATCCCACGACTGGTGATCACCAGGATGCGCCAGCCGGCGCGGTCGATTTCCTCTCGCCGGTCGAGATCATGTTCCCGCTGGGCGTGGCGCGCGATGTGCTGTCGTGTGAAGGGAGCCTGCGAGTCGAACGCGGTCGCGTGTGCCAGGCTGACATGCCGCTGCCTGCCCGGGCGAGCGTCTCTCCACAGGCTTCATCCGGTGGGTTCCGCACGAACCGGTGCATGTGCACCAGTCGCGATCAGTGGGTGCTGGTCGTGCCGTTGTCCGCGAGGCGCTGGGCGAGGTAGATGGGAACCACCGACACCACGATCAGGACGGCGGCGACCACGTTGACCACCGGTGCCTGGTTGGGACGGAAGAGGTTGCCGAAGATCCAGATCGGCAGGGTCTGCACGCTGGAGCCGGCGGTGAACGTGGTGACGATGATCTCGTCGAAGCTCAATGCGAACGCGAGCAACCCGCCCGCCAGCAGCGCCGACCGGAGTTGGGGCAGGGTCACCAGCCGGAAGGTCGTGAAGCGACCGGCGCCGAGGTCCATCGAGGCCTCCTCGAGGTTGCCGCCCATGCGGCGTAACCTGGCGATGGCGTTGTTGAACACCGTCACGATGCAGAACGTCGCGTGCGCGACCACCAGGGTGCCGAAGCCGAGCTCGATGCCGAGCATCGTGGTGAACGCGTTCGCCAGCGCGATACCGGTCACCACGCCCGGCAGCGCGATCGGCAAGATGATGAGCAGAGACACCGCGTCCCGGCCGAAGAAGTCGTAGCGCTGCAGGGCGAGGGCCGCCATCGTGCCCAGCACCAGTGCGATCACCGTCGAGAGCGCGGCCACCTGGAGGGAGGCCACCAGACCCTCTCGGGCGCCCGTGGAGTTCCAGGCCGCCACCCACCACCGAGTGGTGAATCCGCTCGGCGGCCAGCCGAAGGTGCGCGAGGTGTTGAAGGCGTTGACCAGCACCAGCAGCAACGGCGCGTAGACGAATGCCAGGACGAGGACGGTGAGGCCGCGCAGGAGCGCCCGCGCCCGTGGAGAAAGGGTCATCGGACCACTCGCGGACTCGCGGGCACGTGCGGGCCGATGCGCTCTCTCGCTTCGCTCGGCGTCATTTTTCTCGCTCGCAGTTCGAGCGCAGAGTGACGGTCCGCTGTTGGGTGCGGGCCGATGCGCTCTCTCGCTTCGCTCGGTATCAAAGGTTCTCCAGGGCGCCGGCCCGCCGGGCCGCGGTCAGGTAGACCAGCATGATGGCCACCGGGATCATCGATATCGCAGCGGCGAACGGCATGTTGTTGCCGGTCAGGAAGGTCTCGTAGACCGCATTGCCGATCATCTGGGTGCCGCCGCCGACGATCCGCACCGCGATGTAGTCGCCCAGCGTCAGGGAGAAGGTGAAGATCGATCCGGCGATCATCGCCGGCACCAATACCGGAAGGACGATCCGCCGGATGGTGGTCAGGGCGGTCGCACCCAGGTCCGAGGATGCCTCGAGCAGGGAGTCCGGCAGTCGGTCGAGGCCGGCGTACAACGGCAGGATCATGTAGGGCAGCCACAGGTAGGCCAGGGTGACCACGGTGGCGGTCAGTCCGTAGCCGGGCGAGCTGAGCCCGAACGGATCGGCCAGCCAGGCGATCGGCCCGGTCCCCGAGAACATCGCCCGCCAGGCGTAGGCCTTGACCAGGTACGAGGCCCACAACGGCGTGAGCACCGCGATCACGAGCCACTTCCGCGCCCGCGGCGAGGCCACCTTGGCCATGTAGAGCGCGATCGGGAACGCCAGGAGCAGGTCGATCGCGGTCACCGCGAGCGCGATCAGCAACGTCCTGAGGGTGATCGAGCGATAGACCTGGAGCGAGGCGAGTTCCCGGAAGTTGTCCAGGGTCCAGGACCGCTGGATCTGGCCCGTGAAGGTGTTCGCCGTCCACAGCGAGGTGATCAACAGCGCGGCAAGCGCGCCGAGGTAGGCCACCCCCAGCCACAGCATCGGCGGGCCGAGGAGGCCCGCCAGCCGGAGCCGGGGGTGGCGGTGGAGCGCACTCATGGACGCAGGACTCAGCCCTTGATCTCGGTCCAGGCCTGCTGCCAGTCGGCATACGAGGTGCATTTCACGTCGGTACGACCGTCGAGGCACTGCTCGATCGGGGTGTTCCAGTAGTACAGCTCCTCCGCGAACGCCTCGTCGCCGGCCTTGAAGGAGTCGCAGTGACCTTCGGTCGCCACCTCACAGGCCTTCGCGCTCGACGGCGCCTCGCCGAACCACTCCGTGGCCGCGGCGTTGGTCTCCGGGCTGGCGATGTGGTTCATCCAGGCGTAGGCGCAGTTCGGGCTCTTCGTCTTGGCGCCGACCATCCAGGTGTCCGACCAGCCGGTGGCTCCTTCGGAGGGCAGGACCACCTCGACCGGGGTCTTCTCGGCCTGGGCCAGGTTGGCGATGATCTGCCAGGAGGTGCCGATGACGGAGTCGCCCGACTTGAAGGCCGACAACTGCACGGTGTAGTCCGACCAGTACTCCCCGATGACCTTCTTCTGGGTCTTCAGCAGGTCGACGGCCGCCGCCAACTGCTTCTCGTCCAGCGCGTACGGATCCTCGATGCCCAGTTCGGGCCGGGTCTTCATCAGGTACAGCGCCGCGTCGGCGATGTAGATGGGGGAGTCGTATGCGGTCACCTTGCCCGCGTACGGCGAGTCCGGGTCGAAGACCGCCCCCCAACTGGTCGGGGCCGGCTCGACCACGTCGGTCTTGTACATCAGCAGGTTCGCGCCGTACCCGTGCGGGATGCCGTACATCTGGCCGTCGACGGAGTTCCATTGGCGGTCCTTGAGGAACGGCCAGATGTCGGCATAGCTCGGCACGAGGTCGGTATTGACCGGGGCGACCTCGCCGCCGGCGATCAGCCGCAGCGAGGCGTCACCGGAGGCCGACACCACGTCGTACTCACCGGACTTCATCAGCTGGACCGCCTCGTCGGAGGTGCCGAAGGTCTTGACGTTCACCTGGCAGCCGGTCTCCTTCTCGAACGGGGTGACCCAGTCGACCGCCTTGTCGGTGCTGCCGTCCTCGGCGTACCCGGGCCAGGCCAGCACCGACAGGGAGTCTTCGGTGTCGCCCAACTCCTCGAGCATCGGCAGATCGGGTGGCGTGAAGGCGTCGGTCTGGCTGCCGGCCGAGTCGTCGTCTGCCGCCGCGCCGTCACCGGAATCGCCCGCTTCGGTCCCGCACCCGGCGAGGAGGAGCGCGAGGGCGGCGCCGGCGGCGAGCGTCTTCGCCCCGCCCGCGGTGGGTCTTGTCGTTTTCATGGTTCTCCTATCGACGGGCCGGCGCCTGGTTCGAGGCCGGACGGGGGGTGAGGTCGATGAGGTGCTCATCGGCCCAGGACAGGGTGACGCGATCACCGCGCCGGATTGCTCCGGGACCTCCGGCATCCTGGTGGCCGCCGGCGGCGTCGGCACTCGCGGCGCGGGTCGCGTTCTGCCGCAGCACCGTGAGCCGGGTTCCGGCGTCGAGTTCGACGACGTAGTGGTTGACGGAACCCAGGTACACCACCGCGGTGACGCTCCCGGCGGCGCCGGTGGTGGCCGAGAACGCGATCTTCTCCGGCCGGATGCCGAAGGTGCCGTCCCGTCCGAGCAGGGACCGTGCCACGTCGCCGGAGATGAGATTGGAGGTGCCCACGAACCCGGCGACGAACTCGTTCGCCGGGGACTCGTAGAGCCCGGTCGGAGTGGCGACCTGTTCGATCCGGCCCTCGTTGAAGACCGCGATCCGGTCACTCATGGTGAGGGCTTCCTCCTGGTCGTGGGTGACGAAGACGAAGGTGATGCCGACCGTGCGCTGGATCTGCTTCAACTCGATCTGCATCTGCCGGCGCAGCCTGAGGTCCAGTGCGCCGAGTGGTTCGTCGAGGAGCAGCACGCGGGGCCGGTTGACCAGTGCCCTGGCCAAGGCGACCCGCTGTCGCTGACCTCCGGAGAGCTGGCTCGGTCGCCGGTCGCCGTACCCCTCCAGCCGGACGGTCCGCAGTGCTTCGTCGGCTCGTTCGCGGCGTTCGGCTCGGCCGATCTTCCGTCCGGCGACCTTCTTCACCCGCATGCCGTACTCCACGTTGTCCTGCACGTTCATGTGCCCGAACAGGGCGTAGTCCTGGAAGACGGTGTTGACCTCGCGCGCGTACGCCGGGAGCCCGGTCACCTCGCGGCCGGCGAGCCGGATCGTCCCGGCCGTCGGTTCCTCGAAGCCGGCGATCATCCGCAGCACCGTGGTCTTGCCGGATCCCGAAGGGCCCAGCATCGAGAAGAACTCACCGTCGGCGATCTCGAGGTCGATGCCATCGACGGCCGTCACCGGCCCGAAGCTCTTGCGAAGACCCCGCACGCTGATCGCTGACACCTGTGAACGATAGGCGATGCGGATTCCCTCTCGCCAGAGGTGAAATCATCTCGATTTCGTTGCGAAGCCAGAGAGGGCGGGGCGATTTCGTTCCTTGCAGCTCGTCACCCCAGGTGGACGGGCGGCCGTCATCGTCGGCGGCCGGCGCGCCGAAGAGGTGGTAATACTGAGTATTGACTAGAAGGCAATACTCAGTATTATTGCGCATGGGCTGCCGGCATCCGGCCGGCGCCATCGATGTACGGGGGTAGGAATGAAGAGATGGATGATCGTGACGGTCGTCGCGGTAGCGGCGACGGTTCTCGGTATGGCTCCGGCGCACGCGCGGATCGCGAGCTTCGATGATCCGGTGGGCGACGGCCAGGGAACCGGTCGTGCCGCGGGCATGGACATCACCTCGGTCGAGGTGGACTACTTCAAGGAGGGGGTCGAGGTGTACATCAACTTCGTCGACCTCAAACGGGGCGCCTACGACGACATCATCTGGGTCTTCGGCGACGCCAAGAAGCGGCCCGTTCAGTTCGCGGTGCTGAATCGCGACGGCACCGTGTTCAGCGAGTCGGTCGACGGCGGCGGCGAGGACTGTGCCGGTGTCCAGGCGGAGGTCAGTGCCCGCGGCGACTACGCGTATCTGTCCCTGCCCGCCGATTGCCTCGGTGGCGTCGACCCGATTCGGGTGCAGGTGGGCGCGGAAGCCCGCGGCGGCGGCGATCTGGACTGGACGGGCTGGAGCGGCAAGGTCCGCCAAGGGTAGGTCGGGGCGCGCGCCGGAGGTTCGGCCGAACGGGCCGGCGTAGCGGGAGGGGTGATTCGGGGTGTCCGCGTGGACGCCTCGGACCACCCCTCCGGGTTCGATGTCGGCCGTCCTCTGCCGGTCTCGGGGGAGTCTTGATAGCCTGCATGCCGTTAGGACCCAAACGATATGGGGACGTTGATGGCTGCTACCGCACGGGTTGCCGGCACCGAGGTCGACCTCCGCCATTGGATCGGCGGGGAGCGAGTCGCTTCGGACGGCCGTTTCGCGGACATCTCGCCGATCGACGAAGCCGAAATCGCCCGGGTACATGCCGGTACCGCGGTCGAGGTCGACCGGGCCGTCGATGCGGCGCGGGCCGCGTTTCCACACTGGGCCGGCATGCCGGTGACCGAGCGCTCCACGATCTTGCGGAGCGTGGCGGAACGCGTGGAGGCCCGAATCGAGGAACTCGCCCAGGTGGAAACCCGCGACAACGGGTCGTTGCTGCGCAGCCATCGGCGAGGGGTCATGCCGAGGGTCGCGACGAACTTCCGGTACTTCGCCGACTACGCGGAGCGGCGCCTCGGGCACCCGGACCTGGCGGTGCGCGGGCACCGCGAGCGCATCAGCTACCACCCGGCCGGAGTAGTGGCGGTGATCACGCCGTGGAACGCGCCGCTGATGCTGGCCACCTGGCGGATCGGCCCGGCCCTGGCGGCCGGGAACACCGTCGTACTCAAGCCGCCCGAGTGGGCGCCACTGACCGCGAGCCTGCTGGCCGACCTGATGGCCGAGGCCGGGGTGCCGGCGGGCGTCTTCAACGTCGTCCAAGGCACCGGGCCGGAGGCTGGGGCGCCGTTGAGTGCCCACCCGGGCATCGACCGGCTCGCCTTCACGGGCTCGGTGCCGACGGCTGGCGTCGTGGCGGCGGCAGCGGCGCCCAACATCGTCCCGCTGTCGTTCGAACTGGGCGGCAAGTCGCCGTTGCTGGTGTTCGCGGACGCCGACCTCGACCTCGCGGTCCACCTCGCCGTCGAGCAGTTCGACAATGCCGGTCAGGTCTGTCTCAAGGCGGCCCGGATGCTCGTGCACGCCTCGATCGCGGGGGAGTTCACCGATCGGCTGGTACGCGCGACCGAGGCGCTGGTCCAGGGTGACCCACGGGACGACGGCACCGACCTCTCCACGCTGATTCACCGCCGGGCCTTCGAGCAGATCTCCGGTTTCGTCGAGCGTGCCCTCGCCGGGGGAGCCCGGGCGCTGATCGGCGGCGGTCCCAACGAGCGATTGGGTGGCCTCAACTTCGAGCCGACCGTGCTGGTCGACGCGAAGCCTGGTTCGGAGATCCTGACCGAGGAGGTGTTCGGACCCGTCGTCACTATCGAGACGTTCGGATCCGAAGCCGAAGCGGTCGCGATGGCCAACGACACCCGGTTCGGCCTGGCGGCGACGCTGGTGACCGGCGACGCCGAGCGGGCCGAGCGGGTCTCGCATCTGCTCGATGCCGGTACGACCTGGGTGAACTGCTTCTTCGTGCGGGATCTGACGGCGCCCTTCGGCGGCAACGGGATGTCCGGGATCGGGCGGGAAGGCGGGGCGTGGTCGTTCGACTTCTACACCGACATCAACAACACGGTCTTCGCGCCCGGCGGATGGAAGGAGTGAGGCATGGGTGAGGTGGTGGGTGCCGGGCTGCTCGCGCACGTGCCGACGATGATGCTGCCCGAGTCGGTCCGACGGGAACTCAACGGTGGTGCGGACTTCTCCCTCGGCCCGGCGCTGACTCGGTTGCGACAGGAGAGGTTCGAGACGCTCGACTACGACACTGTCGTGGTCCTGGACTCGCATTGGGCGACCACGGTCGAGTTCGTGGTCACGGCCCACGGTCGCCGGGCCGGCCTGTTCACCGCCGAGGAGTTGCCGCGCGGCATGTGCCGGATTCCCTACGACTACCGCGGAGACCCGGAACTCGCCTCCGCGATGGCCGGGCGCCAGGCGGATCACGGCACCTGGATCACTGCCATCGACGACCCCTATCTGCCGGTCTACTACGCGACCGTCAACCTCTGGAAGTTCCTCGGCGAGGGACTCGACAAGCGCTGGATCTCGGTGAGCTTCGCGCAGACCGGTGAGACCGAGGACTTCCTTCGCTGCGGCCGGGCGCTCGGCGCCGCGATCGCCGCGACGGATCGGAAGGTGATCCTGATCGCCTCCGGCGCGCTGTCGCATACGTTCTGGAAGTTGCGCCAACTGCGCGACCACGAGGCGGCCGACCTGGCTCATATCCGCACCCGGGAGGCTCGTGCCGCCGACCAGGAGCGGATCGAGTGGTTCAAGGCCGGCGACCACGCCCGGGTCCTGGACACCATGGACGATTTCATGCGGTTCCGTCCGGAGTCGATGTTCTGCCACTACCTGATGATGATCGGTGCGGTCGGTGAAGCGGGCTGTACGGCGACCGCCCGTCAGTACGGCGACTACGAGAACTCCATCGGCACCGGTCAGGTGCACCTGTGGTTCGACCGGCCCGCGGTGGGCTTCCCGGCCCCTCGCCGTACGCCGGCCGATCCCGACTACCTCCGGCAGACTGCTGCTCCCGGCGCCGACATTCCGGCCGCCGGCTAGATTGACGCGGAGTTCGTGAGAGAGAAGTGGAGATCGTGAGGGAGACGCGCAGGATTCTGCTCGACGGGTATCCGGTCGACGTGGTGCGGCAGGCCGACACCCTGGTCGCCGGTGACGGGCGCGAGGTAGGCATTGCCGACGCGGTGCACCTGCCGCCGGTGACCCCGTCGAAGATCGTCTGCGTTCATCTGAACTACGTCTCCCGGGTCAAGGAGATGATGGCGACCCTGCCCGGCGCCCCGACGTACTTTCACAAGCCGGTCTCGGCGCTGAACTCCCATGAGGCGGCCGTGGTCCGGCCCGAGGGTTGCAAGTGGCTCAACTACGAAGGCGAGATCGCCATCGTCATCGGCCGCACGTGCCGCAACGTGTCGCCGGGCGAGGCCGGCGACTACATCCGCGGATTCTCCGTCGCCAACGACTACGGTCTGCACGACTTCCGCGACACGGACGCGGGCTCCATGCTCCGGGTCAAGGGTGCCGACACGTTGTGTCCGGTCGGTCCGGGCGTGGTCGAGGGCTGGGACTTCCGTGGCAAGCGGATCCGGACGCTCGTCAACGGCGAGGTGCGGCAAGACGGCACCACCGACGAGATGACGTGGGACATGCACTATCTGGTCGCCGATATCGCCCGGACCATCACCTTGCAACCGGGCGACCTGCTGTTGTCGGGGACGCCGGCGATCTCGCGCACCGTCTATCCAGGGGATGTGGTGGAGGTGGAGGTGGAGGGCCTTGGCACGCTCAGGAATCACATCGTGGCCGGTCCCACCCCGATTCGCGACGATGTCGGGGCCCAGCCCTCGGAGTCCGAGGAGGTGCTCTCCACCGCTCAAGGCGGCGACTGGGAGTTCCGCGGTATTCGCAAACCCATGCCGCCCGGCGGCTGAGGACGGAATCGATACCGGCCGGTCCGGCGCCTCATGACTCGCCCGTTGATCGCGATCCCCTCGCGGTTCTCCGCCACGGCTTCGGCGTTGCGTTACCGCGCCGAGGTCGGTTCGCGCGACCTGATCTCCGCGGTGTACGCCGCCGGCGGAGAGCCCCTCCTCGTCCATCCCGCCAGTGGCGAGCCCCCGAGGGAGCGACTCGCCTGGGCCGACGGCGTCCTGCTGCCGGGCGGCGGGGATCTGGCGCCGCGGTGGGCCGGGCAGCCGGGGCACGAGGCGCTGTACGACGTCGATGAGGAGCAGGATGCCTTCGACCTGGCGGTGGCGCGCCACGCGTTGGGCTCCGGACTGCCGCTGCTGGCTGTGTGCCGGGGCCTGCAGGTGGTCAACGTCGCCCTCGGCGGCACGCTGGTGCTCGACATGGACTCGGCCGGGAGCAACTCGGGCAGGAGCGGGTCGGGCGGCGACCTGCGCCAGCATCGGCATCGGGTGCACGAGGTGCGGACCGTCGCCGGCACCCGCACGGCCGAGCTCCTCGGCCCGCGGGTGACCGCCTCCTGCTACCACCACCAGTGCGTCGACCGGATCGGTTCGGGCCTGATGGTCACGGCCACCGCGGAGGACGGTGTCATCGAGGCAGTGGAGTTGGCGGAGCCCCCGGCCGGCACGGGATGGTTCTTCGGCGTCCAGTGGCATCCCGAGGACAACTGGGGTGACCAGCCCGGTCAATCGGCGATCTTCCGCGCCTTCGTCGGGGCCTGCTCTGGAGACAATCCGCCACTTTAGGCACCAATTTCGACGCGAAATTGGTGCCTAAAGTGGCGGATTACCGGCTGCGTTCGAGCTCCTCGGCCGTGGTCACGATCTGGCGCAGACACCCGGTGAAGGACGTCATCTGGTCGGCCGGGATGTCGGCCACCAACCGGGCCTCGGCCGCGTTGAACTCGGGAAAGAGCTGCTCCATCAGGACCTCGCCCTCCTCGGTCAACTCGAGTTCGACCAGTCGCCGGTCGATCGCGGAGTCGACCCGGCGGATGAAACCGCGGGAGACCAGGGTGTTGGCCACGCCGGACAGGGTGGCCTTGGAGATGCCCACGTTCTCCGCGACCCGCCTGGTCTCCATGCGATCCCAGATCCACAGCAGCCACAGCACCAGGAATCCCGTCCAGGTCAGCTCGTGTCGACGCAACACGCTGTTGGTCAGGTGACTCCGCGCGGCGTTGGCAGCCCGGTAGATGCTGGAGACGGCCTGGGCGGCCGCGAAGTCCAATGGCAGGTGTCCGACCCGGGCATTCATCGCCCGCTCGGTCTCCGCCAGCGTGTGCTGATCGGGCATATCGGGAACCCTACGGGGTCACCCGAGTGGGTTGACGATCCGTACTCCGCGCAGGGTCGCTCCGGTGTCCATGTCCTCTGTCCATAGCTCTTCGCAGCCGGCCGACGCGGCTGCTTCGACCATGGCGGCATCCCACATGGACAGTCGGTGGCGGGCAGCGGTATCGACGGAGCGCAGCGCGAGGTCGGCATCCATGGTGACCACGTCGAAGGCGGCCAGGGCGCGAGTCGTCTCGGCGGCCTCGGCCGCCGTCAGAGGAGGGGCCAACTTTCGGGAGATAGCGGTGTAGAACTCGAACAGGACCTGAGTGCTGATCACTATCTGATGTGCTGTGCTGGCTACGACGTCGAGCGCCCTGGATCGCTTCGTTTCGTCCCCCATGTCGAACTGATAGACGAAGATATTGGTGTCGATGAATACCTTCACGGTCGTGCGAGGCGTTCGTCGTAAAGCTCCTCACGTGTCCATGTCCGCCCGGCGCCAGTAGTGCCAGCGTGGTGTCTGTCGGCCAGTTCCCTGAGTCTGGCAACGGCGTGGGCTTGCCGATCCGCGCGGCCCGCATACCTTCGGAGCTGTTCGGCGAGGTAGGAATTGACCGATTCACCACGCTCGATGGCCTTGATCCGGGCGCGCTTCAGCGTGTCCTCATCGACGGTAATGGTGAGATTGGCCATGGTCAATGATAACACTGATCCCGTGTAGCACGGATAGATGGCGCGGGTTAGCCATGGGCTCAGTCGCTGAGCCGGGCGAGGGTGCGTCCACCGTTCCAGACCACGCCGACCTGGCGGAAGTAGCCACCGATGACCTCCCGCACGTCGAGCCGGGCCAGTTCCTCGGTCGGCGCATCGAAGAGACGCAACTCGGCGTCGCCGCGCCACGCCGGGCCGGCCTCGAACTCGGCGGCCCCCGACTCGATCAGTTCCGCGAAGGCATCGCCGTCGATGCCGGGGTCGATGCCGGGGTAGACCCGGTGGTGGGCCATCGGGTGGGCGTTGACGAATCCGTTGTGTTCGGACTCCTCACGCAAGCTCACCACGGCCTCGGCCAGCCGACGATCGCCGGCGGCCAGGGTCGCGCCGAAGGTGCCGCCCGGGCCGATCGCCGGAGCGGCATGCCCGAAGGCGTGCGGCCGGGTCTGCCATATCCGCCCCAGTTTCTTGGGGTAGCCCTGGTGCAGTCCGCGCGCGATCGCGAAGTCGGAGTCCACCCAGATGTAGACGCACCGAGAGTACGTCGTGCCCTGGAACGAGCAGCGGACGACGACGAAGGCCTCCTTGTACTGCGCGCGGACCGGATCGAGCAGTTCGGCCCGATCGGCGGAGCAGGACTGCCAGTCCGCCCAGATCATCGCCACCGCACCGGGATCGTCGGGGGCGAGTTGGAGCGGTGCCGGCAGGAGTTCGGCGACCCGGGCCGGGTCGGTCCGGTATTCCACGGTCAGCAGGTCGCCCGAGTAGAACCACGGCGGGGCCGGAATCAGCGACGATCGACCGGTCGCCGTCCGCGGGTAGAAGAAGCCCTCGAGCGGGCGTTCGGGCCGATCGTCGGCAGCGAGATGGCTCACATGCGACTCCCTCGTTCGTTAGGATCCGTACGGTACCTGTCGGCGCGGCTCTGCGGAACGCTTGTCCGCGGACGTGCCGCTCGGTATGGTTCGGACCCAAACGATCTTGCCTTCTGTGGGTTCAGAACTCACAGGTCAGGAGAATCCAGTGAGCGAAGCGCGAGAGCGCGTCGGCCGGTGCCTGTTCGCCGACCGGGTGGGTGCGCTCGAACTGCGAGCGAAGAAATGACTATGCGCGAAGCGCGAGAGCGCGTCGGCCGGTGCCTGTTCGCCGACCGGGTGGGTGCGCTCGAACTGCGAGCGAAAGAGTGACCATGAGCCATTTCGATTCCTCGGGTCTGCAGGCCGCTGCCGACCGGCTCGCTGCTGACGGAATCGACGTGGTCAGGCTCGGGTATGCCGACCTCATCGGTACCGATCGCGGCAGGGATCTGCTGGTCGACAAATTCGCGCGCACGGTCGGCGACGGGGTGGCGTTCTGTCGCTCGGTATACGGAACCACCCCGCGCGGCGGAGTCGTGGACATCGAGGGCGGCCTGTCGGCCGGCCTCCCCGATATCCTGGCTTTTCCGGACCTGAGCACGGTGCAGAAGGTGCCGTGGGAGCCGGGGGTCGCGCACTGCATCGCCGATCTCTACAATCCCGACGGCACGCCGTCCGCCGAGAGCCCGCGGATGGTGCTGAAGAGTCTGGTGGCGCGCTTCGCCGAACTGGGCATGACTCCGATCGTCGGCCCGGAGCTCGAGTTCTATCTGCTCGAACCCGATGAGAGTGCCCCGAGCGGGTGGCGGCGGTACGGCGAGGGGACCGGCAACGTCTACGTCGCCGGCTCCAAGGGCGACCCCGACGGGTTCCTGCTGAACTCGATCCGCGGACTCGGCGAGTACGGCCTCGACGTGGTCGCCGGCAATCACGAGTTCAGCTCCGGGCAGTTCGAGATCAATCTGTGGCACGGTGACGCGCTCGGCGCCGCCGACCGGGCTCATCGATTCAAGGGAGCGATCAAGGAACTGGCCCGCCGCGAGGGCCGGATGGCGACCTTCATGTCCAAGCCGTTCAACGACGAGGGCGGCTCGGGCTACCACCTGCACTTCTCGACCTGGTCCGGAGACCCGGAGGCGGGCGGCCGGGCCCTGTTCGATGATCCCGACGGCGCCGACGGGCTGTCCGATGTGGCTCGGCACGCGATTGCCGGCATCCTGGCTCACGCTCCGGCGCTTGCGGCCATCTCCAACCCGACGATCAACTCCTACAAGCGCTTCGGGCCGGACACCCTTGCTCCGTGGCTGATCGACTGGGGCCTGGACAATCGCAGCGCGATGGTGCGGATCCCCCCCGAGCGCGGGGCCGCCAGTCGGCTTGAACTGCGGCTGGGGGACGCCAGTGCCAACTCCTATCTGGCCGTCGCCGGTGTGCTCGGCGCTGCGTTGATCGGCATCCGCGACAAGCTCGATCCGCCGGAGCCGCTGGTCGGCTACGGCTACGACCCTTCGAAGGCGGAGATGTTGCCGACCAGCCTCGACCAGGCGCTCGACGCGCTCGAGGCCGATGCGGAGATCGCCGAGGTGCTCGGCAAGCCCTTCGTGGACGCTTTCACGGCCTACAAGCGAGACGAGATCGCTCGCTTCAACGCCTGGGTCACCGACTGGGAATTCGCCGAGTACAGCTATCACCTCTAGCCCGGTCAGCCCGGCCCCGTCAGGGGCAACCCGAGCCGACCCGGATTCAACCCAGGTTCAGCACAGCCGAGGAGGAACCACCGATGTCGAGCCACCCGCCAGCCGCCGTACCCGCCCGCCGGCATCCGCCGGTGCCGCTGGCCAAGGTGGATCTGTCCGACATCGACGGCTTCGACGATCTCCGGGGTTTCGCGCAGTTCGATACCCTCCGTGCCTCCGATCCCGTGCGCTGGAATCCGGAGGCCGCACCGAACAAGGGGTTCTGGGCGGTCACGAAGTATCACGACATCTGGGCGGTAGAGAAGGACTCGGAGACGTTCACCTCCGAGCGCTTCGTCAACATCGAAGAGGTCGACGACGACCTGATGGACTTCCGGCGCTCGATCCTGGAGACCGACGGCGCCCGCCACCTCGCGCTGCGACGGCTGATCCAGCGCGAGTTCACCCCGCGCAACCTGATGACGAACTACGAAACGTTGTTGCGCCGCATCACCGAGGACACGGTGACGGCGGCGTTGGCCAAGGCCGCGGGAAACGACGGCGAGATCGACTTCGTCTCCGAGCTCAGTGCGGACTTCCCGATCCAGGTGCTGGCCCGGCTTCTCGACATACCTCGTGAGCAGACGCCCCAGCTGATCGCGTGGGGCAACGAGATGGTCGCCAACACGGACCCGGACTACGCGAAGGTGCGGGCCGACCTCGCCGAGAGTGACCAGTATCGTCACCTGCCGTTCCGTTCCCCCGCCGTGCAGGAGGTCTGGGACTACGGGAACGCGCTCCGCGAGCGACGGCTCGGCGGCGACGGGACCGACCTGATCTCGATCCTGGCCAACAAACTGCCCGACGACGACATCCCGATGTCACCACAGGACTTCAACAACTACTTCTCGCTGCTGGTCATCGCGGGCAACGAGACCACCCGGCACGCGATCAGCAGCTCCATGCTGGCATTGATCGAGCAGCGCGATCAGCTCCGCATCCTCCAGGACGACCCGTCGCTGATCCCGGGAGCGGTCGAGGAGTTCCTGCGCTGGGCCTCTCCGGTCTATTACTTCCGGCGTACCGCCACCCGTGACACCGACCTCGGTGGCAAGGAGATCAAGGAAGGCGACAAGGTGGTGATGTGGTTTGCCTCCGGCAACCGCGACGAGGAGGTCTTCATCGATCCCTACGCGCTGGACGTGACCCGGAGCGACGTCGGTCACATGGCCTTCGGCAAGGGAAGTCCGCATCTGTGCCTGGGCAACAACCTGGCCCGGATGGAGATCCGGTTGATGTTCGAGGAGCTGATCCCGCGACTGGCCGATATCGAACTCGCCGACGACACCGGGCCCGGAACCGAAGGCGGGGTACGCCGGGTGCGCAGCAACTTCATCAACGGCATCAAGCGGTTCCCGGTCCGGATCACCCCTCGCTAAATCGGACCGCTGGCCTTAGGGTCCGGTCTGAGGAGTGATCGATATGGCCCGGATGCGTGTGTCCTCGCTCGTTTTCGCGCTCACCGCGATGCTGAGCTTCGGTGTCATGTCCGGCCCGGCGGCGGTTGCCGCTGCCGAGGAGCCGGTCGAGGTCTATGTCGGCGCCTATGCCATGACGATCCAGGAACTCGATCAACAGAACAGCTCCTTCTATGGCGACTTCTACTTGTGGATGCGTTGGGACGCCACCGACGACCCGGAGTTCGACCCGTCGGCGACCATGGAGTTCGTCAACAACCTGGAACGCTGGGGGCTGACTCAGAACCCGGTCTACGAGAAGCCGAAGGAGCTACCGAACGGTCAGCTCACTCAGCAGTACCACGTGCAAGGCAAGTTCTTCTCCGCACTGGAGCTCACTGACTATCCGCTCGACAGACATCGACTCTCCTTCGAGATGGAGGACAACCAGACCACAGTCGAAGGGTTGGTGTATCTGGCCGACACTGAGCAGTCCGCCCTCGACTCAGGGCTGAAGATTCCGGGTTGGTCGATCACCGGAAGCGAGATGATCGTCACCAAGCATACCTACACGACGAAGTTCGGCGAGGCCGAAGGAGCGGAGGATACGTATTCACGGGCCTCGTTCGGTATCGACATCGAGCGGCCGGGCAACTTCTTCGTCTGGAAGCTGATGCTGCCGCTGCTGATCGTGATCTTGATCGCGTTGAGCATTCTCGTCGTACACCCCAGTCAGATCGAAGTCCGGCTCGCCGCGCCGGCCACGGCGCTCCTGGCGCTGGTCTTCTTGCAGCAGGCCTACACCAGCACCTTGCCGGAGACCGGCAACTTGGTGTTGCTCGACAAGATCTACGTGCTCAGTTACGCGCTGGTGGTGGCCCTGATGTTGGTCACCATCGTCACCTCGCATTGGGCGCGGGACGGGACTCCCGCCGCGACGGTCAAGGCGATCAGGCTCGACCGGGCCGCCGAGGTTGCGCTCTTCGCGGCCTTCGTCCTCGGCGTGGCCTTCCTGATTCTCACCAGGTAGCTCTCCGGCGAAGCGTCCCCGGTGGTGAGCGCATCGGCCGCTTGGGTGACTCGGTGGGGGTCGCGCACCGAACTCATAAACATTAGGATCCTCACGACCATGCCGGAGGTCGCCGGCCGGTACCACGAGTTCCGGACTCGGCGACGGGCCGCGACGACCTGAGGGAGATAGCGGATGCGCGCTCTGGTCATCCAACACGACCACATCTCTCCGCTCGGTCCGATCGCGGACCGCTTGGAAGCCCATGGCTACCAGGTGGTGCGGCACCAGCTGCTGACCCGTGAACAGATCGCGGAGACCGGTGCCGGTGGCCAGTTCGGACCGGCCGAGTTCGCGCCGGCGACCGACTTCGACCTGATCGTGCCGATGGGTTCGATCTTCTCGGTCTACGACCGGGACCGGATCGGTCCGTGGCTCGTGCCCGAGCTCGACCTGATTCGCCAGGCCGACACGGCCGGAGTTCCCGTCTTCGGCATCTGTTTCGGCGGCCAACTGCTCGCCGAAGCCCTGGGTGGCTCCGTCGAGCGCTCGCCACACCCCGAGATCGGCTGGACGCGCGTGGAGTCCGCCGACCCGGAGTTCGTGAGTCCGGGACCGTGGTTTCAGTGGCACTACGACCGCTGGACGGTGCCTCCCGGGGCGCGCGAACTCGCCTGGAACGCGAACGCCTCCCAGGCGTTCGTCCTACGCCGCAATCTGGCCCTGCAGTTCCACCCGGAGCTGACGGCCGCCGCGCTGGCCGGTTGGCTCCGATTCGGCGGCGTAGCCGAAGCGACAGCCCTCGGGCTCGACCCCGATGCCTTGATGCGGCAGACGGTGACCGAGGGGGCCGCCGCCGAGATCCGGGCTCATGTGTTGGTGGACGCCTTCCTCACTCGCTGTGCTCCAGGGTGAGCGCAAGATGCGGACAAGCCCGCACGGCCGCATTGGCCCTGTCCAACAGTTCCGGGGGCACGTCGCCGCGAACCAGCGGGTAGCCCCAGTCGTCCAGGTCGATGCGCTCGGGGAAGACCTCATGGCACAGCCCACGTCCCTGACAGGCCTGCCAGTCCACCCGCACCGTCGTCGGTCGCGAGCGCCTCACACCGGCTCCCGCGCCGGGCTGCTACAGGCTCCGGTGGCATGGATGGCAAGCTCTCGGGGGAACTCGCGAATCATCGAGGTGATCAGCCGGGCCGTACCGTCGGGATGAGAACAGGCGCCACGCCCGACCACCAGGTCGATCAGGCGCCGCGTCTCGTCGTCCCCCCCGCTCTCGCCGCGCGCCAGTGACCGGAGCGCGCGGGCGAGCCTGGGAAGACCATTGAGGCACGGACCGCAGGCGCGTGCGCTCTGATCGGCGAGATAGTCGGTGATCTTGGAGGTGGTGACCACCGGACACGTGGTACCGGGCAGGATGACGGCTCCGGCTCCGAGGGTTGCGCCCACCGAGCGCAACGAGTTGATCGAGATCGTCGTTGCGGCAAGTTTCGAGCCCGATATCCAGTTGCCGTGGAAGCCGCCCACCAGCAGCGGCCACCCGCGTACGCTCGCCGGCAGGACATCCGCCCAGCTCGATCCGTACTCCACCTCGACCACGGTCGGAAGGATTGTCGGCCCGCCCGGCCCGGTCGGTGTGGTGATCGTGAGTAGGGTCGTGCCCGGTTCGTTCGGCAGGCCGCGCGCCACGTAGGCCGAGGCGCCGAAGGCTACCAACTGTGCCAGTTGTGCCCAGGTCTCGGCGTTGGACAACAGCGTCGGCCGCCCCCGGTGTCCGGACACCGCTTCCGGCGCCACGGTGGTGACCGGGCGATTGGTCCGGCCGCCGATGAGTTCGATCACCGCGCTCGCCTGCCCGGCCACGAATGTGCGCGCGCCGACATGGGTCCGCCACCGAATCCGGTCGGCGCGCTCCGCGACCGCCCGGTTGATCGAGGACGTCACCAACGGTCGCTCACCCGGGAGGGCGATGTGGATCTCGCGGGTGCCCAGGGCCTGCGCGGCGACCATCGCACCGTCGAGGATCAGGTGCGGGCGGGCGATGGCGAGAGCCGTATCCTTGGCGCTCGCGGGCTCGCCTTCGCTCAGGTTGACGACCACCACCGCGCGTCCATCAGCGGCGGCCACCGTCTGGAGTTTCGTGCTGAACGGGAACCCCGCGCCGCCCCGGCCACGCAACCGGACCCTCCTGGCCAGCTCGGCCAATTCGAGCACCGAGTACTGTTCCGGCTCCGGACAATGACGCCGATGACCCGCCAGGGACGGTTCGTCCAGTCCGGTCGCCAGCAGTGCGGGTCCCGGAAGGATGGTGATCTCTGCGGGGACACCGATCGGCGGGAGTGCCCGGCGCACGTGGGAGGCGAGCGCGTGCCCGCTCACACCAGGCTCTGTTCGTCGTCGAGACGTCCGCGCCTGATGCGTACCAGGCGCCAGATGAGTGCCAGGCCGACCAGTGCGACGCAAGCCGCTGTCACCTGGAAGCCCCAACTGTCGTAGGGCTCGGCGTCGGTGCCGATGCCGAGCCCGTGCGCGGCACCCAGGCCGAAGGCGGCGTACGACGTCAGGTGAACCATGCGCCACGCACCCGCCGGCATCCTGGTCCGGATCAGGCTGGTGAGGACGACGACGGCGATCAGATCGAGCGCGACCGCTCCGGCGGCCATCCAGACCCGCTTGTAGGTGGCCCCGAACGGAACCAGCGCATGCCACCAGCGGATGTCGACGTAGGTGTCGATGACCGCGCTCGATACGTGGACGACCAGCAGGATCACCGCGAGCAGCGACAGATTGCGATGCACCTGCTGGCTGACGAAGGAGGGCACCCTGCCGCGGGCTCGGCTGTGCGACGCCACCACGCCGAACAGGGTGACGACGGCGAGTAGGCCGAGCAGCACGATCCCGGAGCTGCGATTGAGGAACCAGAGGTAGGGGCCGTTCACGATGTCCTCGATCATGCGTCCGCCCATGCGCCGATAGTACGGACTGAACCATCCCCCGATACCAATCGCGCGGACAGTCCACGGCGCTCCAGCCACGACGGCGCACCGGAACCGAGTACGACCGCGTTGGTGCTGGCCGTGTTGGCCTCGGTGCAGGTCGGAGCGATCACGGTGACGGTGCGCCAGACCTCCGCGCAGGGGTGTCCGGTGCGGGGATCGATGAGGTGATGCAGCCTAGTGCCGCCACGCCGCCAGCTGCGCACGCGAGTGCTCGAGGTGGCCAGGCCACCGGCCGGCAAGGAGCAGGCGGCTTGGACCGGTCCATCGGGATACTCCGAGATCGCCACCGGCCACGCGGGCCCCGGGACGCCGGCCGGGGTGCTCACGGCTATGTCGCCGCCGACGCTGACGATCCCACCGTTGGCAGTCTCGTACGCGATGGCCCTCGCGATCAGATCGGCGGCCCAGGCCTTTGCCGTGGCCCCGAGGTCCAGCGCGGTGAGCGCCGGGATCCGCACCAGTCCGCCGGCGTCGATGTCGATGGCGCGCCAGGCGTCGATCGATGGGACATCGGGAGCGGGAAAAATCCGGGGATCTTCGCGTTCGACGAGTTCGGTGAAGTCACGGTCATACCCGAGGGAGATAAGCGTGCGGCCCAGGAGGGGATTGACCAGTCCGCCGGTGTGCTCCGCCGCCTCGACGGCTACTCGAACAGCCTCGATGAGCAGCGGGTCGACCTCGACCCAGCTGCCGGCGTGGCGGTTGACGATCGAGAGGTCGGAGTCGGGCCGGAACCTGGAGCAGGTGTCATCGATATCGGCGAGGATCGAGCGGGCCAGTTCGCGGGCGAGGTCGATATCGCCGGGTTCGGTCGTCGACAGGTGGACGTAGGTGCCGATTGCCCGGAAGGTGCTGGTTCGGTCGCTCGCGAACTCCGCCATCGAGCCTGATCTCGCAACTATCTCGCGATTCGACGTGGGCAGGGAGGTGGCTACGAACCCGACGACGGTGTCGGCGGAGGCGGAGGCGGAGGCGGCGGCGGCGGCTCCGCGTCGGGCTTGGGAGCCGGATCCGGCTCAGGTGTCGGATCCGGCTCGGGTGTCGGGGTGGGATCCGGGGCCGGGGTGGGATCGGGGGTCGATCCGCCACCACCTGCCGGGTCGGAGCCACCGGTCTCCACCGGATCCGGATCGGTGTAGCGGCTGGCAACTCTCTCGGCCGGGAGGCGGACTCTCTTGACGATGGGTTCGCCGGCCTTGACGAGTCGCTGCGGCCGGTCACCGCCTGTCGCCGCATTGGTTCTGGCCTGCTCGGCTTCGTAGGCAGCAAGTTGCTGCGCGTACTCGGCTTGCGCTTGATCGCTGGCCGCCTTCGCCGCCGCCTGACTCTCGGCCTCCTGGGTCGCATAGTCGGCGGCGACGACGCCGACGAACCAACCCGTGGCGGTGAGGGCTCCGAGGGAGGTCACTCCCGTTACCGCGGCCACGGCCAGGCGGTATCGATCACGGGTCTTGGCGGTGTACACCGGCCCATGATGCCCGAGGGTGCCATCGGCATGCATCATGGGCGCCTTAAGTTTCGAATAATCCGCCGTGAAGCCGCTCGCCCCATGAGAACTCTCTTAGCTAAGAAGCATCTCACCCCCATTCACCTCTTTCGCTATTCACAAAATAGCCCAGATGAATAAGCATTCCGTTTCATGAAATCGATGACAAGCGTTATCGCCGCCGTTGCCGTCGCGCTCGGCGTCGGCGGTGGCGTAGCCACCTACCAACTCGCCGCCGACGCGGCCAGTCCGAAGCCGGTCAGCAAGACCAGCCAGCCCGCCGATCCCGGCTCCGGCGTCGATGATTCGGTGGTGCCCGCCGAGGTGGAGGATGAGCCGACCGGGCCCGCGGAGACCCCGGACGGCGATGACGGCCTCGACGACGGTGACCAGGGTCGCTCCGAGGACGAGGCGGCCGAAGATGAAGAATCGGTCGACGACGAGGACGCTGCCGACGATGCGACCGACCTGGACGACGACGTCTCAGAGGGCGACGATACGGCGACCGACCCTGACGACTCTTCTGTCGACGAGGGAGACACGATGACCGATGCCGACGACTCCATGGAGGACTCGATCGACACGGTCGACGACGAGTCGGCCATCGACGAGGAAGATGACGCCGACGCCGACGCCGACGAGGGCGGCGCTGAGGAGGGCGAGGGCGAGGAAGGCTGACGAGAGCTAGTCGCTGCCACCGAACGCCGATGGGGTGGCTCCCGCACTCGCGGGAGTCACGCCATCATTCGCTGTGGAGCCAGGCCGATCCTGGCTTTCCCGGACCTGGGTCGGGTTTCCCCGGCCTACTCCGCGGTCACCAGAGGTAGGCGAACATCCACGCGGGTGCCGCCCAGGGGCCCCGGTCCACTGATCAACGAGCCGCCGCAGCCGGTGGCCGTGCGTCTGGCGATATCAAGCCCGAGCCCGGTGCTTCCGACCTCACGGGGTTTGCTGGTGACCGGTGTGTCACCGGGCCTCAGGTTTCCCTTCGGCCCGGGGCCGGCGTCGTGCACGGTGAGCAGTACTCGGTCGGTGGCCCAGCCCAACCGAACCTCGAACGTCGTACCCTCCGGCGTGTGGTCGAAGACGTTGTCGATCATGATGTCGACGACGTCAGCCAGGTCGCCGGCCGCCACCGGTACCGGCAGCGGTCCGTTGGGCAGGTTCAAGCGCATGTGGCGGCCTTGATCCTCGGCCAGCGGCGCCCAGAATCTGACTCGATTGGTGACGACTGTCGTGGCGTCGCACACGGCGGCCAGATCGCTCTGAACCGGTCGGCGAGCCTCCCGCACGATCGCGTCGATGGTGCGTTGCAATGCGGCGATATGACTTTGCAGGCGGCCTGACACCTCCTCGTCCGGTACCGCCTCGGCATCGAGTCGGAGCGCGGTGACCGGGGTCCGCAGTCGGTGGCTCAGGTCGGCGACGGATGCCCGTTCGGCCGCAAGCAACTCCTCGGTCCGTTCGGCGAGCCCGTTGAGAGCGCGGGCCAGCTCCTGAGTCTCGGGGGTACCGGCGACAGTGGCCCGGGCCCGGAGGTTGCCCTCGCGGAGTTCGTGTGCCACGTCGGCGGCGCCCAGCAGCGGTCGACTCACGCGTCGCCCCAGCCAGAACGCGAGCCCCAATGCGCTTGCCAACAACAAGGCGCTCAGGCCGATGATGGTCACCCAGGCCTTTGCCACGCCTCGCCGGACCTCGGCCATCGGCATGAAGGAACGGACGACCGCGTTCCCCTCGTCCTGCACGCTGATCGGCAACAGCACACGCACCCCGTCGCTGTCGGTACTGATCGTGCCCTTGCCGTCCCGGGCTCGGTCGAGTTCCGCTTGCATCCGGCCGTTGAGCTCGGGAGCAGCCCCGCCGATCCAGAGTCCGTTCGGCAGCAACACCCTGGTCTTCGACCGGGGGATTCCGAGATCTACTTTCCTGACGCTCTTGCGGAGCAGATCCGTTTCGTCGGGGCTGTATTGCCCGGTCACGACGATCGCCACGTCGCGGGCCTCGCGATCGGCGTCCGCTTGGGCCCTCGCCTGGGCAAGCGCTTGGACCAGTAGACAGAGCGGGATCACGAAGCAGACCACGATCGTCGAACTGGTCGCGACGACGAGCCACGCGATCTGGCGTCTCAAGGCCGGCTCTCCATCGTCGTCTCCAGGCGGGTTGTCCGCGGTGTGACGGGTGAGCCTGGCGGTGGCCTATTCACCGGATCCGGCGCCGCTCGACCCGGCCCTATTGGACCGGCCGCTGTCGGACCGGCCGCTGTCGGGCTGGGTGCTGCGGGGTCCCGCGTCCTTGCCGGCGGGCTCGGCCGGGTCGTGAGCATGATCGGGACTCTGGGACTCCGGGTCGACCAATCGGACGCCCACCCCACGAACGCTCAGCAGGTAGCGCGGCGCCGCGGCGGTCTCGCCGAGCTTGCGCCGCAACCAGGAAAGATGGACGTCGACCGTACGATCGGATCCACCGTAAGCCTGCTGCCACACGTCGGCCAACAACTCGCGCTTGGTGACCACGTCGCCACGGCGGTGTGCCAGCGCGAGCAGGAGATCGAACTCCTTGCGCGCCAAGTCGAGTTCGACGCCGGCCAAGGTGGCGCTTCGGGTGCCTTCATCGATCTCCAGTTCGCCGACCCGAATCGGCTCACCGCTTCCGGTATTGGGAGCTCCGCGGCGGAGAACCGCCCGGATCCGGGCCGCGACCTGGTCGGTGCCGAACGGCTTGACGACATAGTCATCCGCTCCGGAATCGAGCGCCTTGACCATGGTCGGGTCGTCGTCTTGCGCGGTGATCACGATGATCGGGACAGCGCTGGTGGCCCTGATCATCGAGATCACCGTGAGACCGTCGATATCGGGCAGGCCGAGATCGAGCAGGACGACCTGGGGAGTGTCCTTGAGGGCGTGCTCGAGGCCGGCGAATCCGGTAGCGGCAACGGCCACCGCATGCCCCCGCTCCGTCAAGCCCCGCCGGATGGCGGCCCGGATCGCGTCGTCGTCCTCGATCACCAGAACACTGGACATGGGTGAAACCTAACTCACGCCGGGACCGGACACTGTGCGCAGGTGCGGCGCCGGCCCACAAGTAGTGCAACAATGTGGCTCATGACCCGCTTCCGTGGCCCGCTCGGCATGGTCGCGGCGTGGCTCTCGGTGGTCGTCGTCGGCTCCACATTGGTGTCGATGGTCGCGACCCAAGCAGGGTGGGACTTCGTGCGCAGGGTGACACCGGCTTTCGAGGCGAGTGCCCAGCAGGCCCAGGCAGCACCTGCCCAGCAGGTGACGACGATTGAATCGGCACCGGAGCGGCCGCAGCGCAAGGCCGCCGGGATGGTGATCCGGTCGAAGGAGTCGCAACGCGACGGCTCGTCCAGTGAGCGCGATCAGGAGCCGGGCCCGCGATCCGCCCAGGAGGAGCCCGAGCAGGAACCCACGCCTGGCCCGAGCGGTCCGAGTGATCCGGCCGGCGACGGTGGTGGCGCCGGCGATGGCACCCCGGCGCCGGAAGCGATTCGGACGATGTCGGAGGACTGGAGCGGCTTCGGGGGGCAGGTGCGGGCCGCCTGCACCGACGACTACATCGTGCTGACCGGGAGCCAGGCCTGGATCGGATACTGGGTGGAGATTCGGCAGCCGCAAGGCGAGCAGGTCGTGGCGATGTTCCGGTCTGCCGTCGACGGCCGCGAGGTCACCGCCGTGTTCGGACAGTGCTCTCAGGGCCAGCCCGCGTTTACCGCTCACCGCACGGAGCAGCCAGGCTTCGACGGCGACAAGTGATCACGGCGACGGGTGTTGCCGACCGCGCCGGGTGTTGACGCCGCCACCGTCCACTCCGTTCTGTCCACCGCCGTGGCCGCCCTCGGCGGTCAGGATCGTCCAGGGCAGCTGGTCATGGCCGACGCGGTCGCCAGCGCACTGTCCGGCGGCGAGCACCTCCTCGTCCAGGCCGGGACCGGCACCGGTAAGTCGCTGGCCTATCTGGTGCCCGCCCTGCTTCACCGCGATCGCGTCGTCGTCGCCACCGCGACACTCGCGCTCCAGCATCAGTTGGTGGAGCGAGACTTGCCGACGCTGATGGAATCGATCGCCGAGATCCTGCCTGAGCCGCGGTCCTATGCGGTGCTCAAGGGTCGCTCGAACTACGCCTGCTTGCATCGGATCCGAGAAGGTGTCCCGGACGACCAGGGCATCTTGGTCGACGTACCCGATGGTGGCGCGTCCAGCGGCACCGGAAGGGCGGTGGTCCGGTTGCGGACGTGGGCGGAGGCCCAGATCGTCTCCGGTGGCACGGGAGAGCGGGATCGAGCGCCGGCCCACACCGAACGCGAGTGGCGGCAGGTCAGCGTCAATCATCGGGAGTGCCTCGGAGCGGCCCGATGTGCCTATGCCCTGGAGTGCTTCGCCGAGAGTGCTCGCGATCGGGCGATGCGCGCACATCTGGTGATCACCAATCACTCGCTGCTGGCCATCGACGCGATCCAAGGCGTGCCGATGATCCCGGAGTACGACGCGGTGGTGGTCGACGAGGCGCACGAACTCGCAACCCGGATCACCCAGGCCGCCACCGACGAGCTGAGCGTCGCGGAGGTAGAGCGCGCGGCCCGGCGTTCCCAGCGCTGGGTCGAAGGCGGCGAAGCTGAGGCGCTGGCCGATGTCGCCGATCAGCTGGCATCGGCCATCAACGGCATCGCGCCCGGCCGGATCGACCTCATCGCCGATGAACTCGCCTCCGCGTTGGCCGCCACTCGAGACGCGGCGCGCGCCTGTCTGTCGGCCTATCCGAAAGAGTCCGGCGGCGAGGCCGATGCCGGCCGGACGCAGGCCCGTGGTGCCGTTCAGGAGGTGTTCACGATTGCCGAGCGGATGGCGGCGGGCGCGTCCTCCGACGTGATGTGGCTGGTCGAGGCACGCGAGCGCTTTCCCGCACGCCTGTGCGTTGCCCCGTTGGATGTGGCCGGGCCGGTGCGTGAGCGACTCCTGGCCGACAAGGTGGTGATCTTCACCAGCGCGACGTTGATGCTCGGCGGTGAGTTCGCTGCCGTGGCCGCCTCGCTCGGCTTGGATCCGGCGAATCGCACCGGGATCGAGATCGGGGTCGAGGAATCGGCACTGCCCGGCGCCCCTGTCGCCGACTCGGTCGCCGACTCCGTCACCGGTCCGCAGCCCGATGGCGGGGGTTCCGCCGGCTCGTCGGCCTGGCGCGGTATCGACGTCGGCTCTCCGTTCGACTACGAAACACAGGGGATCCTGTACGTCGCGAAGCACCTCCCCCCGCCGGGACGGCACGGCGTGGATCCGGCTGCGATCGACGAGATCGTGGGTCTGGTCCGGGCCGCCGGTGGCCGGACGCTGGGTCTCTTCTCCTCGCGCCGGGCGGCGGAGGAAGCCGCTGAGGCCGTTCGGGAGCGGCTTGCCGACATCGAGATACTCGCGCAAGGAGACGCTCAGTTGCCCGAACTGGCCAAGCGCTTCGTCGGCGAACCGCGGACCTGCCTGTTCGGCACGTTGAGTCTCTGGCAGGGATTGGATGTGCCTGGCCCCACGTGCCAGTTGGTCGTGATCGACCGCCTTCCGTTCCCGCGACCCGACGATCCGCTGATGTCCGCGCGGCAGCGGGCGGTCGAACGCTCCGGAGGCAACGGCTTCATGCGGATCGCCGCCGCTCATGCCGCTCTGCTGTTGGCGCAGGGCTCGGGCCGGCTGATCCGGACCATTCACGACAAGGGGGTGGTCGCCGTCTTGGACCCACGGTTGGCGACCGCCAGATACGGCACCTTCTTGCGAGCCAGCCTGCCGCCGATGTGGCGCACCGACGATCCCGCGGTCGTGCGCCAGGCGCTGAGCCGGCTGGCGGCCTCAGTCGACGTACTGGAGGCCGAGCATGACGACGAGAGCGAGTAGCACCACCACGATGGAGATCGTCAGCCACGGTGGGTTGGCGGGAAGTTCGCGAATCGCGTTGTAGCCCGGATCGGTATGTGGATCAGAGCCCGGGTCCGCCGGTCGTCGGTTCCGAAGGAAGGTAACCATCGGGGGTGGCAGCTCGAACCCCGCGTCTATCTCGGTCATGCTTGTCTGGCCGCCGGACGGTGCCGCGGTGCGGTCCGGAGACAACTGCCGGGCAGCGTGGTGGAGCCAATCGTCAACCTGTCTCACGTGATATCCGGGCCGGTCCGGCGTGATGCCGAACCCAGCGGCCCGGATCCGGGAGACGTCAACCGGCGTGGATCCGGATCGAAGCGTGGCGAAGAACTCGTTGAGAAAAGCATCGACTTCCTTGATGTCATAGCCACCGTCTTCGAGTCGGAACCGCGGGACCATGATGTCCATTCTGGTGACGCTAGTCGCGGACAGGTCTGTTGGCCAGCTATCGAATCAGGTTGCCGGCGGTATCGCCCCGCACGGCGGGGCATGAGGCGGGCTAGACGCTCCGGAGGACCGCGGTGACCTTGCCGAGGATCGTGGCATGCGTGCCGTCGATGGGGTCGAAGGCGTCGTTGTGCGGCAGCAGCCACACCTGGCCGTCACGACGCTGGAATGTCTTGACGGTGGCCTCGCCATCGATCATCGCCGCGACGATATCGCCGTTATCGGCGGTGGCCTGTTGCCTGATGACGACATAGTCGCCATCGCAGATCGCGGCGTCGACCATCGACTCCCCACTGACCTCCAACAAGAAGAGCGTCCCTTCGCCGACGAGTGACTTGGGCAGCGGGAAGATGTCTTCGATACGCTCCTCCGCCAGGATCGGACCACCGGCGGCGATCTTGCCCACGACGGGCACATAGCTGGCCTGAGGTACGGAATCACCCATTCCGGTCGGATCGTATGCGATCTCATCGGCCGCCGAGATCGACTTCCTGGCCGCCATGACCTCGGGCAGGAAGACCTCGAGGGCGCGGGGTCGGTTGGGGTCGCGACGCAGGAAGCCCTTCTCCTCAAGCACTCGCAGTTGGTGTGCCACGGAGGACGAACTGGTCAGCCCGACCGCGTCGCCGATCTCACGCATCGAGGGCGGGTAGCCCTTGGACTCGATGGCGTCTCTGATGTGAGCCAGCACCAGTTGTTGACGCGGGGTCAAGCCGGTCGCGTCGGGGGGTCCGTCGGGCAGTTCCCTGACTCGTGACATGGCGCACTCTCTCTCTTCGTCCGGAGCGATCCCGGGTGGCGGGGCCGTCCGGTTGCGTCCTGCCACGCTAGCGGCTCCCGAGCACGGATTCAAACACCTGTTCGAAGGGCGTGTCGTCCCGACATTGCCCCGACATTGCCCCGCCGGCGCGGGCCGCGGGCGAGTCTGGCGCGGGCTAGGTCGGCGACGCGATCGAACAAACGTTCGGCGTGTCGCCGGTCATCGATCGAACATATGCTCTAAATTCGTACACGTGTTCGATCGGCGACGAGGGATGTCGGCGGCCGCTGTTAGACATCCGGTCGACGAGGGAATGTCCGGCTCACTACTTGCTCAGGAGTCACCATGAGTGTCACTGCGATTGACTCAGTCAGCGCCGGGGTCAGTACCGGGGCCGGCATGCGGCGTGTCACTGCCGGTCCGTCTGTAGTCGAGGCGATGGGCGACGCGCCGGTGGAGACCGGTGCGGCGGACATGCGCATCCGCGGCCGTGGACGACCACGTGTGGGTGCTCCGAGTTCGGGTCGGTTGCGACTGACCCGGCGTGGCAAGGCCCTGTTGCTCGCGCTGGGAGTCGTTCTGTTCCTCGCGATCTCGGTTCTGATCGGGAGCGGCTCGATCGCGTCGAATGAGGCCGCCCAGCCCGCGCCGACGAAGGTGATCGTGGTGGCCGATGGGGTGACGTTGTGGGACATCGCCAGCGAGATCGCCGCGCGCACCGATGTGCAGGACGTGCGAGACGTGATGTCCGATATCGAGGAGCTGAACGCGTTGGAGTCCTCGATGTTGCAAGCCGGCCAGAAGCTCCGGGTCCCGGTGGTGACGGAGCAGCCGGCGGGGTAGTCGATCGGCCATGAGAATTCCGCCAGTCGCTTCGACCCCGGCTGGCGGAACCCAACGCAGCGCCGGCCCGTCCCTCGGTAGCTACCGAGGGACGGGTCGGCCGCTACTGAAGGACGGGTCGGCGATCTGGGCCAGCGCTGGGCTTCGTCGATGTCAAGGGTGGTCGCGGTCGCCGACACGTGGTCAGCGCTGAAGTTCGTCCGTCGCTTGAGCGATCGCGTTCCGAGGCGCTGATGGCGCCGTCGATCGGCTCACCTCGAGAATCTTCAGGAGCCGGGCGACCAGGATCAGCGCGCCGAACAGGCAGGCCACGGCGATCCCGGTCGCGCCGATCAGCTTGACCCAGGCGAAAGTGTCTCCGGCCCGGGCGGTCTGGCCGAACCCGATCGCCACGTACACCAGGTAGCCCCAGGCGGCGACCGCGAGGATGGCGCCCGCGGCGCAGCCGAATGCCGCCGGTGTGAACCGGCGGGTGGGGGGCGCGCCACGACGAGCGCCCCCGCGCTTTCCGCCGCTCGTGCCGCTACTCATGTCCCCGTCGTGGTCCCTGATCCCCGTCACCCCTCTATTGTGACGCACCGGGCACTGATCTCGCCGCTGGTCAGTGATCGGGTTCTTTCGCCGGAGGTCTTGCCAACGGCTGGCGAGGCGACGTACGGTTACCACTACATCTAGTAGTTACATAGATGTAGTTCATCCACATCTAGTCCACAACCAGGGATGGTTTCCCCACAGGAAATCGTTCTATATCCACAGGCAGGCAGCCCGCACTGCTACCGCCACTGGATCACAACTCGACCCCACATCATCCGGCACGAAGGAGCGCGCAGATGCATTGCCCGTTTTGTCGCAGCACCGATACCAAGGTGCTGGACTCGCGGGTGGCCGAGGACGGGGCGTCGATCCGCCGCCGCCGCAGCTGCGCTTGCGAGTCCGGAGGCTGCGGCAAGCGGTTCTCGACGATCGAACTGATGCAGCTGATGGTGCTCAAGCGGCCGGGGACGACCGAGCCCTTCAATCGAGACAAAGTGGTGGCAGGGGTGCGCAAGGCATGCCAGGGACGCCCGGTCTCTGAGGACGATCTGGCCAGGCTGGGCCAGACCGTCGAGGAGACCTTGCGGGGTGACGGCTGGGCGGAGGTGCCGGCCCACGAGGTGGGGATGGCGATCTTGGGGCCGCTGCGCGAACTGGACGAGGTCGCCTACTTGCGATTCGCCAGCGTGTACCGGGCTTTCGAGTCGGCTGGAGACTTCGAGGCGGAGATCGCCTTGCTCCGCATGGAACGTTCGTCGCGGGAGCGGGTCGGCCAGGTCCCCTCGCGGCCCGAGGAGCGGGAAGCAGACCGGCCGGTCGAGCCCGTGACCACTGGATAACCACAGACCACCCGGCACGTAGTGGGGAAGCTGCGTGCCGGGTGCACCACCCATCCCCCCACCCCAGCATCCCCAGCACGGAACTCAGCAGGAAGACAGAGGAAATCGATGACCGAAACGGTGAGCGGCTCCACAGCGGCGTCCGAGTCCACGATCGGTGGGCTGACAATCGAGCGAGTGTTCTCCACCGAGGGGGTTCACCCCTACGACGAGCTCACCTGGGAGCGTCGCGATGTGGTCCAGACGAACTGGCGCACCGGCGAGGTGGTCTTCGAGCAGTCCGGGGTGGAGTTCCCGGACTTCTGGAGTGTGAACGCCTCCACCATCGTGACCACGAAGTACTTCCGCGGCGCCGTCGGCACCGAGGCCCGCGAGTGGAGCCTGCGCCAGCTCGTCGATCGGGTGGTGAAGACCTACCGAAGGGGAGGCGAGAAGCACGGCTACTTCGCGACCCCGGCCGACGCGGATCTGTTCGAGCGCGAGCTGACCTGGTTGCTGGTGCATCAGTACTTCTCGTTCAACTCGCCGGTCTGGTTCAACGTCGGCACGGCTTCGCCGCAGCAGGTGTCGGCCTGCTTCATCTTGTCGGTCGACGACTCGATGGACTCGATCTTGAATTGGTACAAGGAAGAGGGGTTCATCTTCAAGGGCGGCTCGGGTGCCGGACTGAACCTGTCCCGGATCCGCTCCTCCAAGGAGTTGTTGTCCTCGGGTGGCACCGCGTCGGGGCCGGTGTCCTTTATGCGGGGAGCCGACGCGTCGGCCGGCACCATCAAGTCCGGTGGCGCCACTCGGCGCGCGGCGAAGATGGTGGTGCTCGATGTCGACCATCCGGACATCGAGGAGTTCGTGCTGACCAAGGCGCGCGAGGAGGACAAGATCCGGGCACTCCGCGATGCCGGCTTCGACATGGACCTCGGCGGCGCGGACATCACCTCGGTGCAGTATCAGAACGCCAACAACTCGGTACGGGTGACGAACGAGTTCATGCGCGCGGTCGAAGACGGCGGGAGCTTCGGGCTGAGGGCGCGATCGACCGGCGAGGCCATCGAGACCGTTGACGCCCGGGGATTGTTCCGCAAGATCAGCCAGGCGGCATGGGAGTGTGCGGATCCGGGGTTGCAGTACGACGACACGATCAACGATTGGCACACCAATCCGGAGAGCGGACGGATCACGGCGTCCAATCCGTGCTCGGAGTACATGTCGCTCGACAATTCCTCGTGCAACCTGGCTTCGCTGAATCTGTTGAAGTTCCTGCGCTCCGACGACACCTTCGACGCCTCGTTGTTCGTCAAGGCCGTCACGATGATCATCACCGCGATGGACATCTCGATCAGTTTCGCCGACTTCCCGACCGAGCCGATCGCGCAGACCACCCGTGATTACCGGCAGTTGGGTATCGGCTACGCCAATCTCGGCGCCCTGCTGATGGCGATGGGCCTGGGTTACGACTCCGACGGCGGGCGTGCCATGGCCGCGGCGATCACCAGCCTGATGACCGGTGCGTCGTACGAGCGGTCCGCGGAGCTCGCGGGTGTGGTCGGGGCGTACGCGGGGTATGCGCGTAACGCCGATGCGCACCAGCGGGTGATGCGCAAGCACCAGGCGGCCAACGACGAGGTGCGGACGCTGGGCACGGTCGACGGGGCGGTGCACGCGTTGGCGACGGCCGCGTGGAACCGGGTGATCAAGCTCGGCGAGATCAACGGTTTCCGCAATGCCCAAGCCTCGGTGCTGGCGCCGACCGGCACCATCGGCTTCATGATGGATTGCGACACCACCGGCATCGAGCCGGACTTCTCGCTGGTCAAGTTCAAGAAGCTGGTCGGTGGCGGGTCGATGCAGATCGTGAACCAGACCATCCCCCGGGCCCTGGTCAGGCTGGGCTACCAGCCCGAGCAGGCCGAGGCGATCCTCGAGTACATCGCCGAGCAGGGGCATGTGATCGATGCGCCGGGACTCAAGGTCGAGCACTACGAAGTCTTCGACACCGCGATGGGCGCCCGCGCGCTGGCGCCGATGGGCCACGTGCGGATGATGGCGGCCTGCCAGCCTTTCCTGTCCGGTGCCATCTCCAAGACCGTCAACCTGCCCGAGAGCGCGACTGTCGAGGAGATCGAGGAGGTCTATCTGCAGTCGTGGAAGCTGGGTCTGAAGGCCACCGCGATCTATCGCGACAACTGCAAGGTCGGCCAGCCCCTCTCCGATGCCAAGGGCGCCGATGCCAAGGGTGCCGCACCGGTGGCCGACTCGGTCGAGGACGCCGGCCGGCCCGAGACCATCGTGGAGTACCGGCCGACCCGCAAGAGGCTGCCGAAGTCGCGCCAGTCGCGCACCACCTCGTTCACCGTCGGTGGCGCGGAGGGATACATGACCGCCGGCGCGCACGACGACGGCGAGCTCGGCGAGGTGTTCCTCAAGCTCGGTAAGCAGGGGTCCACGCTTGCCGGCGTGATGGATGCCTTCTCGATCGCGGTGTCCATCGGGTTGCAGTACGGCGTACCCCTGGAGACCTACGTCTCCAAGTTCACCAATCTGCGATTCGAGCCGGCCGGCCTGACCGACGACCCGGACGTGCGGATGGCGCAGTCGATCATGGACTACATCTTCCGTCGGCTGGCGCTGGACTACATGTCCTTCGAGGAGCGCTCCGCGCTCGGCATCTACTCCGCCGACGAACGCCGCCGGCACCTGGAGACCGGCTCGTACGAGCCGATCGTCGAGGAGACCGGCAGCGCCGACGAGCTTCGGACCGACGAAATCCGTGCCGAGGCGTCACAAACGCAGGGCGAGGCGTCACTTCCGGGGGCCGAGTCCCCGGCTGTCGCAGCTACCCAGGCCATTACCGGGACGGCGACGGCGCACACCAGTGCCGAACTGATGGAGCAGATCACCGGCCAGGCGGTGGATTCGCCATTGTGTATGACCTGCGGAACCAAGATGCGTCCCGCCGGCAGCTGCTATGTGTGCGAAGGCTGCGGGAGCACCAGCGGCTGCAGTTAGCGCCGCCGGCTCGCAGCGCGACTAGCAACCAGGGAGGATCGAGAAGGGTCGGGTGGCCTCGGCGGTACGGGTCCGTCCGGTCATCTCGACCTCGACAGCCGGCCAGTTGCGAGCCTCGAAACCCGTGCCGGGGCAGGATTCGGCGGAGTACTCGTAGGCGACGATGAGTTCGAGGAACCCGTCGGGGCCGAGTTCGGACTCCACGACGTAGGCGGCGTTCGGTCCGCTGCCCTTGTCGAGTGGTTCGGTTCGCTCGTCTTGGACCGCTCGCATGCCGACTCGTGAGTCGGGGCCGAGCCCGGGAGCCAGTAGCCGGCTCACGGTGACCGTAGCGCGGGTGGGATTGAGCACGGTGATCACGATCTCGCACTCGGCACCGGATGTGGGCGTCAACGCGCGAACCGGCTCCCCTTGTACGGCTGCGGAGCTCACTTGGGCATCGGAGCAGGAGGGCGCGCTAGCCGTGATGTCGATCTCGCGCAGCGTGGAGGTGGTGTTGTACCACCAACGTACGCCGAGCAGCAGCGCCAGGAAGACGATGGCGAGGGCCAGCACTCCCAGGCGGCTGACGGTACTCGGAGCGGGCCGCTCCGGAGCGGCCTCGGTTGGTTCGGGCCGCTGAGTTTCGGACATGGGCACACCCTACTGAGCCGCGACCGCGCACGGGTGGCCTTGAGCGACGCGCGGGACCCGTTCCGGCCCGAGTGGTGATCGGATCCGCCGTTCAAGTCGTGTCAACGGCCGGGCGCCGCCTCCTCGCCTTCCTCGGCCAACTGCCGTTCCAGCCCGGCGACGACGAAATCGAGGGCGGACTCGAAGCTGTCCGCGAACTCGTTGGCCACCAGGTCCTCGTGCAAGGCCCGTACATGTGGCAATGCCACCAGGGCATCGGGCGGCGGGCTCTCGGCGTCGTCCTGACTGTTGAGCTCCAGCAGCACGAAGCCGGTGACGAAGGAGAACACGACATCACCCATCCGCACGGCGCGGGTCGACCGGAACCCAGCTTGAAGCAGGGTGCCCAGGACGGCGTCAACGGCCCGGTTCATCCCTGGCGAGGTGGTCGAGGAGGCGATGAGATCCGGGAAGATGTTCGGATTCTCGATGGCGAGTGCCCGAAATCTGCGGAGCAGGTCCTTCAGCCGCGACTGCCAGTCGACCTCGACCGCCTCGCCCATGAACAGCTCGGCGATCACGCCTTCGCGTACCTGCGCCAGCAAGGCCGCCTTGTTGGGTACGTGGTGATAAATGGCCATCGGGTCCACGTCCAACGCTCGGGCCAGGCCGCGCATCGACAACCCGGCCACGCCGTGCCGGGCGATGAGATCGCGCGACATCATCTGAATGCGCTCGACGGTGAGTGGCACGGGGGATCTTCGGGCTGGCATCGAACGAATTCTACAACGTAGACTACAAGAGATTTCTACACCGTAGAACATAGGAGGCAACATGCGATTCCGCCCTGACCTAGCCATCCCGGGGTCTGTCAGATCGGTGCGGGCCTACTGGCTCGCGGTAGGCGTTTTCACCGCTGTCTTTCTCGGGTCGGCGATCCTGACCCTCGGTGATCTGGAAGCGTCGTATGCCGTCTATCGCCGCCTTGGCTTCACCGCCGAGTGGCAGGTCTTCTTCAACGGGATCGGCAAGCTGCTCGGGCTGCTGGCGATCCTGCACAACCGCTCCCACACCCTCAAGCTCTTCGCCTATGCGGGATTCCTGGTGGATCTGTTGCTTGCGCTGTGTGCCCACCTCGCGAGGATGGAGCCCGATGTGTTGCTGGCCGTCGGGGGTCTCGGCGTATGGGCTCTCGCCTTCGGGATGGACCGTGTGGCCTACGGCCCGCGCCGGCCGGATGTCGGGCCTAGCTAGGTACCGCAGTACGTGACGAAATTCTCGGTAAAGTTGAGCGGTGCCGGCTCCGCGTAGCGCGACAACTCCGGGCGCTTCTGGTACGGCCGAGCCACGGCGTCCAGAAGGTCGTGTACCAACCGGAGATCGCCCTCGCGGGCCTTCTCCAGTGCCTCTTCCACGAGGTGATTGCGGGGAAGGTAGAGCGGGTTGATCGTATCCATCCGATCGGCCACCGCGGCGAGGTCCCGGTCCCCGAGCCGGGCCAGCCAGCGCCGACGCCAGGCGTGGTACGGCGCGGGGTCCGGCAGCCGCCCGCGCGCGGCATCCTCGGCGCCGCGGAGATCGTCGGCCAGCGCGCGCCAGGCCGAGGTGTAGTCCGTCTTCGCCGCGGCCAGCAGCCCGAGCAGGTCGTCGATCAACTCCGGATCGGTCTCCTCCTCGTCCGACAACCCGAGCTTGTCGCTCATCCGGCGTCGCCAGGACGCGTCGTACACGGCGAAATATCGTTCGATCTCGGCCTCCGCGACCCGCACCGCGTCGTCGGCGTCGTCGGCCAGCAGTGGCAGCAACGCCTCGGCTAACCGCGACAGATTCCAGGCTCCGATCGCGGGTTGGTTGCCGAATCGGTACCGGCCGGCGGTGTCGATCGAGCTGAACACCGCCTGCTGGTCGTAGCTCTCCACGAACGCACACGGGCCGTAGTCGATGGTCTCGCCGGAAATCGTCATGTTGTCGGTGTTCATCACGCCGTGTACGAAGCCGACCGACATCCACGCCGCGATCAGTTCGGCCTGCGCGGTGACGACGGCCGCGAGCAGTTCCCGGGCCGGTGGATCATTGCCAGTCGCGGCCGGGTGGTGCCGTGCGATCGCGTAGTCGCCGAGTTGCCGGAGATGGTCGAGCGAGCCTCGGGAGCGCACCAGTTCGAAGGTGCCCACTCTCAGGTGGCTGGCGGCGACTCGGGTCAGGATGGCGCCCGGCTCCGGCCGATCGCGGATCACTCGCTGACCTGTGCCGACCGCGGCCAGTGCCCGAGTGGTCGGGATCCCGAGGGCATGCATCGCCTCGCTCACGATGTATTCGCGAAGGACAGCGGTGGTGACCGCGCGGCCGTCCCCGCCACGAGAGAACGGCGTTCTGCCGGAGCCCTTGAGGGAGATGTCTCGTCGGCGACCCCGCTGGTCGACCACCTCGCCCAGCACCAGGGCGCGGCCGTCGCCGAGCATCGGTACGAACTGCCCGAACTGATGACCGGCGTAGGCCTGCGCCAGCGGATTCGCGTCCTCGGGCACCGCGTTGCCGGCGAGTACGGCGAGCCCTCCGGCGCTTCGCAGCCGTTCCGGATCCAGGCCGAGCTCGACGGCCAACGGCTCATTGATCAACAACAGCCCGGGGTCGGGCGCTTCCGCCGGCGACGTGGCGACATAGAAGCCCTCGAGATCTCGTGCGTAGGTGTTGTCGAACCCCCACCGTTCCGCGAGCACGCCCACCCGACGAGTCTACGGATCACCGGCTGACCTGACTCCGCTCGAGCCATCGGCGCTTGCGGCGGACGCCGACTCGAAAGGTCGCGCCACTGAATCAAGATCTTGCGCTACAATCGAGGCAAGAGTGCATAATCTTGCGTCCCATCGCAAGTCTGATGAGATATAGCTGCCTGAGGGAGGTTTGTGATGAAAAGATTTCCCAGGATTGGCATGGCGAAGATCGCCAGCGGGACGTCAGCCGCAGCCACGTTGAGCGCGCGCGGATACCGGATTTCCTGGATCGACTTCGCCGCGTGGGCCGATACCTTCACGTCCGATGTCGACGCCATCGTGGTCGACATCGCAACCCCGCTCCTGCCGGATGCGGTGTGGCGCTGGATCGAGTCGGGTGGCGGCCTGCTCTGTGTCGGTCAGCCCAGCGCGGCCATCGCCGGCCGACTCGGCGAGATCACCGGCCGTACCTGGGAGCCCGGCGCTCACGACGCGCTGGCCACGTTGACCCCGCCGGTGACCGATCGGGTGGCCTCCCTTGACCTGGTGGCGGGAGTCGACTCGCTCAAGGCGGTTCCGTCCTATTGGCGACCGGTCGACGGCGCCACTCCGGGTATCGGGCGGACGCCGGGTGAGTTGCCGCCCGCCGAGATCGCCCTCGTGGTCGGCGGGGCGGCGGATCGCCCAGCGGTCATGTCGGTGCCGGACGCGGCCGGTCGCGTGGTGCTGCTGGCCGACTCCGGGCTTGTCAGCGATCTGGCCCTGCAGGACCCGTCGGCGCGTGCGCTATGGCTCAATGCCGTCGGAGCCGCCAGCTTGGGCCCCGGCGTCAGTGTCCGGAAGGTCGACGATTCGGAGATCGCCCGGCATCCGGCCTGGTCGGAGTTGAAGGAGGCCGTCGAACAGTTCCGGCCACTGCAGGCCAAGGACGGCTCACTCGCGCCGGTGAGTGACGGGGCGAGCGACCGGGGTGCGACCAAGCGCAAGGCCCGGCTGCTGATCAGGCGCATCGTGGCCGCGCTGTCGGAGCTCAGCCCGCATTTCGAGCACGACGCGCCGTACCTCGCTCGCCTGCAGGCCGATCTGGAGGCCTGGTCGAAGGCCGGCTTGGGTGTGCCCGACTTCCTCGAATCGCTGGTCGAGTTCCGCCCGGAGTTGTCGCGGAGAGACAAGACCGAACATCTGGTGCTGTTCCCCATGTACACCCAGAACGGCAACCCGAATCGCAACCTCGAAGCGGTACTGCTGCGAGTGGTATGGCCCGACTTCGTCGCCGAACTCGAGGAGACCTACGGGAACCCGCAGTTCGTCCCGGTCGAGTTCATCGACTTCACCGCGGGCTACGACACGGCCTCGGCAGTGCTGTTCCCGGAGACGGTGGCGGTGCGCGAGGCACCGAAGTTCACCTGGGGAGCGATCTTCTGTGACCGCGAAGCCGCCCGATTCCGGAAGGTCATCGGCGCCGCGGTGGACACGATGCGCCTGCCCATGCCGCCGGACGCGGCCCGGCTGCTGCGCGACCAGGCTCTGGCCCAGGAGACCTTTGTCATATGGGACCTGATCCACGACCGGGCGCACAGCCGCGGAGATCTGCCGTTCGACCCGTTCATGATCAAGCAGCGGATGCCGTTCTGGCTCTACGCGCTGGAAGAGTTGCGCTGTGACCTGACCGCCTACCGGGTGGCGGTCGAACTCGAGGGCCGGGGTGTGCCGCACGCACGGTTGGTGCAGTACGCCGTCTTCTTCGATCGCACCTTCCGGTTCCCGATCACCGGCAGCCGGCAGCGCAACTACGACGGCCTCGGCGGTCAGCTGCTGTTCGCCTACCTGCACCGGACCGGTGTGGTGAACTGGACGGACAATCGCCTGACCGTCGACTGGGTACGGCTGCCGGGTGCGATGATCGGACTGCTTGCGATGATCGAGGACCTGTACTGGCGCAGCATCGACCGCCCGAAGGTGTCACACTGGCTGGCGGCGTACGAGTTGGTCACCGGCTATGTCGAACCGCACCCCGCCTCGACGTGGGCACAGGGGAAGGCCGCGCTGCCGCTGACCGCGGAGTTGAAGGAGTTGACCACCATGGTGATGCCCGATGAATTCCCGCTGAGCATGTTCTTCGAGGCGCTCAGCAAGCGGGTGGGCAGCGTCGTCGAGAGTACCCGCGGTATCACCGGACGCGCCGCATGAATGGAACCGGAGACCGGTTGAGCGAGCTGGTCGTGGTCGTGACCGGCGCCGGCGGCGGCGCCGGACCGGCGGTGGTGCGCACCCTGTTGGCCGAGGGCGCGACGGTGGTCGCGGTCGATGTGGCCGAGGCCGCGCTGTCGCGCCTGGCAGCGGAGTTCCCCGGTGCCGGGGAGTCCTTGATCACCGCGGTCGTGGATCTGCTCGAGTTCGCCGAGACGTCCGACTTCGCGGCCAAGCTCGAGGCAGAGCTGGGTCATGTCGACGGAGTGGTGCACCTGGTCGGCGGCTGGCGCGGTGGCACGAGCTTCGCGGACAACTCCCTCGACGACTGGGACTGGCTGCACCGACTGCTGATCCGCACCGTGCAGAGCGTCTCGCTGGCGTTCCAGACCGCGCTCGTCCGGGCTGCCGAGGCCGGGCATGAGAGCAGATTCGTGCTGATATCGGCGCACACGGTGGACGCGCCCACCGCCGGCAATGCCGGGTACGCGGCGGCCAAGGCCGCGGCTGAGACGTGGACGTTAGCACTGGCCGACGAACTCAGGTCGCACGCCACGGCTGCCGCCGTGGTGCTGCGGGTGAAGGCGCTGTTGACGCCGGCCATGCGGGAGGCCAAGCCGGAGGCGGCTTTCACCGGTTACACCGAGGTCGGCGATCTCGCCGTCAGCGTCGCCGGTCTCTGGTCACGAGAGGCTGCCGTGGTCAACGGCAAACGCATCTCGGCATAGGCGAGGATGGTGCCTATGGCGACCAAGCAACCCCCGCTGCACGACATCGAGGTGCGCGGCTTTGCCAGCGACAACTATGCCGGCGTACATCCGGAGGTGCTCGCGGCCATCGCCGGGGCGAATGGGGGACATCAGACGTCGTACGGCGAGGACGTCTATACCGAACGCCTCGCCGACGTGATCCGCGATCACTTCGGCACGTCGGCGACGGCCTATCCAGTCTTCAACGGCACCGGAGCGAATGTCATCGCGTTGCAGGCCTGCGCCACACGTTGGGGAGCGGTGATCTGTACCCAGTCGGCGCACATCCACACCGACGAGTGCGGCGCTCCCGAGAAGGTGGCCGGGCTGAAGCTGCTGCCGATCCCGACGCCCGAGGGCAAGCTCACTCCGGAGCTGATCGATGTCGAGGCCCGGGGCTTTCGCGACGAGCATCGGGCTCAGCCGCAGGTGGTGTCGATCACCCAGAGCACCGAACTGGGTACGGCGTACTCGATCGCGGAGATCCGGGCGATCTGCGAGCACGCGCACTCGCTGGACATGATGGTTCACCTCGACGGCGCCCGGCTCTGCAATGCCGCGGCGACCCTCGGGGTCGGCCTGAGCGACCTCACGGTGGAGTCCGGCGTCGACATCGTCTCGCTGGGCGGCACCAAGAACGGAGCGATGCTGGCCGAGGCCGTGGTCGTGCTCAATCCCCGCCTGGACCCGGGCATGCGCTACTTGCGCAAGTCGGCGATGCAGTTGGGCTCGAAGATGCGATTCGCCTCGGCTCAGCTGTTGGCCCTCTACGACGGCCACTTGTGGCTGCGCAATGCCACCCACGCCAACGCGATGGCCACGCGGCTGGCGGATGCGATCGCTTCGATCGACGGCCTTCGGGTCACGCATCAGGTGCAGGCCAACGCGGTCTTCGCGGTGTTGCCGGCGGAGGTCACCGCCAGGCTCCAGAAGCGATTCCGCTTCTACGTATGGGACGAGGCCACGGGGGAGGTGCGCTGGATGACCAGCTTCGACACCGCCGAGACGGACATCGACGCGTTCGCCGCGGCCATTGCCGAGGAGATGGCCTGACTGCTCGGGGCGAGGAGCCGACCCGCGAGGTGAGATCGGGGAACGGACGGTTCGCCCCCAGTCCGACGGGGGACCTGCACCTGGGCAACCTGCGCACCGCGTTGCTGGCCTACCTCTTCGCCCGGGGCTCCGGCCGCGGGTTCCTGGTACGGATGGAAGATCTCGATGCCGGACGGTCGGTTTCGGGCGCGGCGGAGAGGCAACTGACGGACCTGACCGCACTGGGGCTCACCTGGGACAGCGAGGTCGTTCACCAGTCGACACGGTCGGCGTTGTACGAGGCGGCGCTGACCGAGTTGATCGCAGCAGGCCTTACCTATGAGTGCTTTTGCACGCGGCGCGAGATCCGGGAGGCTGCGTCGGCGCCGCATGGGGGATCGGCACGCTATCCGGGGCGGTGCCGTTCGTTGAGTCCGGCAGCCCTCGCCCGGCGTCGAGCCGAGCGGCCGGCGGCGATCAGACTGCGTCCGAAGGTCCCGACTGTCGGCTTCGTTGACCTGGTACACGGCGAGGTCGAACTGCCGGTCGACGACATCGTGCTACGGCGCAATGACGGTGCTCCGGCGTACCACCTGGCGGTCGTCGTCGACGACGGGTCCCAGGGCATCGATCAGGTGGTACGTGGTGACGACCTGTTGGCGGCGACGCCCGCCCATCTGCATCTGGCGGATCTGTTGAACTATTCGCGCCCGGTCTATGCGCACGTGCCGCTGGCGGTCAACGCACGCGGTCAGCGGTTGGCGAAGCGGGACGGCGCCGTGACGTTGTCCCGACTCGAAGCCCGAGGGGTCGGCCCCGGCCGGGTGTTGTCGACCTTGGCGTACTCGTTGGGCATGGCCGGCCGGGACGAATCGGTCACGATCACGGAGCTGCTGGCCCGGTTCGACCCGGCCGCTGTTCCGGTCGAGCCGTGGCGGGCGGTTCACTCCGAGTGATCCGGTCCGCCGGCAAGCGGTAGGACAGGCCGGCGGCGATCAGGCCACAGGTCGCCGCGACCAGCCACAGCGACCGGAATCCGACCTGGTCGGCCAGCAATCCCAACGGTATGGAGACCAGCGCCGAGCCGCCGAAGAATGCCATCGACAACAGCCCGGTTGCCTGGCCGGTCCGGTCCGGTCCGACGAGTTCGCCGGCGACCAGGTAGACCACGCCGTTGGCGCCGAGCGCGCCGAACGCGAACACCAGCATCGCCGGCAGGAGCGCGGTCGGCCCGAGTGGGGTAGCCGACCAGTAGCAGATGGCGCCGATCGTCGTGGTGATGCCGATGTCGCGCAGCGTCGTACGACGCCGACAACCCGAACCGATGTCCGCGACGCGGCCCCAGCCGACTCTGGCCGCCATGGCCCCGGTGCTGGCCACCGCGAACAGGGCGGAGCCGGCCAGTGCCGATGCGCCCAGATCCCGGAGCGCGGGAACCGAGAAGTTCAACAGGCAGGTCAGCGCGGTGACCTGGGCGACGGCAATTCCGCAGAGCACGACGATCCCCGGTGTCCGCAGCAATCCGGTGATGTCGAGGTCCGGGCGGCCCAGGCCGGCCTCGTGGACGGGCCCGGCCGCATGGGCCAGCCCGAAGGCGGTAGCGCAGAGCCCGGCCAGGACTCCGGCCACCGACAGCGCCAGGCCGACGCCACCGATCACCGCCAGGCCGGGCAGCAGGCCGGCCGCGATCAGGCCGCCCGCCGACACCGCCATCTGACGCACACCGAGGGCGGTGCCCCGTCGATCCGCGGGAAACCCGTGAAAGACCGCGACCTGGCCGGCGATCGCGACGAAGGCGGCCGCCGCGCCGTACCCGACGAGCGCGATCCCGGCAATCCAGAGCCGATCGCCGGCAGCTGCCAGGAGCAGGAATCCGGAGCCGGCTAGTCCGCCGACGATCAAGGGGTGGCGCGGGCCGTGGCGGTCGACGATCCGGCCGGCGGGCAACAAGACCAATGCGTTGCCGACGAAGGACGCCGCCAACAGTGCCCCGAGTCCGGTGGCGGTGACGCCGAAGTGCTCTTGCAGGGCCGGACCCAGGGAGCCGAGACCCCAGGAAGCGATCGATACCGCGGCTTGCGCGGCGATCGAGAGTGCGAGGAGCGGGCCCGGAGCCAGGCCCGGTTGCGGGCCCTGGGATCGCGGGCCCTGTGGTGTGTCTGGTGGCGGATGCGGCCGGCCGCTCATCGCGATCCCCGATACGTCATACCGGCGACACCATGTGCCGATCGCGGCCCGCCGGCCCGGGCACATCCGCACTGACCCACCTGCCGACCCGTCCCGCAGTAGCGACCGACCCGTCCCGCAGTAGCGGTCGACCCGTCACAAAGCCTGCGACACGCCGTAAATCTGGCCAGATAACTGCCGGGTCAGCGGGGGGTGTTCTTGAGGGCGCGGGCCAGGACCACGTCGAGGAGCGCCAGCAGGCAGCTCTTGACGTCCTCCAGTTTGCGGACATCGCTGGTCACCACCGGCACGTCCGGGTCGAGATCCAGCGCGTAGCGGACCTCGGTCGGGGTGTGCGGAAGCAGACCGCTGAATGGGTTGAGGGCTATCACGAACGGGAGCCGCCGGCTCTCGAAGAAGTCGATCGCCGGGAACGAGTCCTCGATGCGCCTGGAATCGACCACGACGATGCCGCCGAGCGCGCCGGTGACGAGCTGGTTCCACATGAACCCGAACCGGTCCTGTCCGGGCGTCCCGAACAGGTACAGCCGCAGCGACTTGTCGACGGTGATCCGACCGAAGTCGAGAGCGACGGTGGTGGTCGTCTTGGTTCCGACGGCTTCCAGATTGTCGACGCCGCGGGCAAGGGTGGTCATCGCGGCCTCGCTGGACAACGGCGGGATCTCCGAGATCGAGTTGACCAACGTCGTCTTGCCGGCACCGAAGCCACCCGCGATCAAGATCTTGACCGGCACCGGTGGCGCCGAGGCCTTGCTGGGCGGCGGTTGCGTGGGCGGAGGAGTGTTAGAGCGAGCGGATAGCATCTTTCAACCTCAGGATAATCGAAACGTCGGACGTCACATCGACGCCCTCGACTGAACTGACCAGCAGACCGTCGTTCAGCAGGTCCCGGGCCAGTACGGCGGCTACTCCCAATGGCATGTTGAGATGAGCCGATATCTCGGCCACTGACATTGCTTCCGCGCACAGTTCGAGCACTTGCTGGTGCTCCCGACCACGCGGCTTTCCCGAGTTTTCTTCTGACGCGAGGTAAATCTTCTCGACCGCGTCGTCACTATCGTGAACCCGTCCGTTAGTGACCATGTAGGGGCGTACCGTTGCCCCGTCCGTCTCCGCGTCGGCCTGTTCCGGCGCCGGCGTGGCTGGTGACGGACGTACCGCATCCGACGCTTCGGCCCGCATGTACGGCCTGACGAAGGACGCCTCCGCGACGACCTCCTCGTCCATCAGTCAGACAGGCCGCTCTTGAGCTCGGCAACGATGTCCGGGGTCAGTGCGGGTCCGCACCGGTCCACGAGCAAGGCCATCTCGTAGCCGACGGCCGCGAGGTCGCACCCGGCCGCGGTCAGTACGCCGAGAACCGAGCCGCCGGAGATGCTGCTGACGAAGAGGTATCCCTCATGCATCTCGACGATGACCTGGCGGACGCCTCCGTTGCCGATCACCTGCGCGCCGCCCTCGGCGAGGCTGCGAAGCCCCGAGACGACCGCGGCGAGCCGGTCGGCCGCCGTCCGGTCGACCGAGCCGGCCATGGCCATCAGCAAGCCGTCGGAGGAGACGGCGACGGTCTGCTGTACGTCGGTGACCGAGTCGTTGAAGTTCTGCAGCAACCAGGCCACATCACGAGCGGGTTTGCTCAGCGAGCCGCGATAGCTGCGGTCAGTCGTCGTCATCGGGGTTTCCTTTCGCGCAGGGCATGAGATAGGCGGCACATCACACGTCCTCCTTGTTGCTGGATGACTGGGCAGTGGGGGCTTCGGGGGTATCAGGTGACGGGCCATCGTCCGACTTCTCGTGCGCGGCCCGCTGGCCCGCGGCGAAGTTCGCCAGCGACGCCTTGACGGTCTCGGCATCCCGGGCAGGCAGGTCCGCATCGACGGGAGCCTGGCTGACCGACGTGTCCATGTTCACCCCGCGAACCCGTCGCGGCAGCTCGCTGGCCCCGATCTCGTCGGGCTTCTTCGGCTCCGACACCTGCCGAGGAGCGCTGGGAGCCGCCTTCGCGGGCGCCGGTGGCGCGACCGCGGTCGTCTTCGGCTCCGACATCTCCTCGTCCGCCTGGGCTTGCCTGGCCTCTGCTTGCTTGATCTCGGCTTGCTCGGCCTCCGCTTGCTTGATTGGGGCGCCGGAGGCCGCTTGCTGGCCGGAGGCGAAATCGGTCAACGAGCTTCGCAATTGCTCCGCGGTTCGCTGGGACGGTTCGTTGTCCGGTGCCGGCGGTTGACGTAGCGATTGGTCGACGTTGGCTCCTCGCACGCGGCGAGGCAGGGCACCCGGCTGGACACCCGACTGGGCACTCGATTGGGCACTCGACTGGACCACTGACGGGGCACTCGACTGGACACGTGGTTCGGGTTGCGCTGCCGGCGCCGGAACCAAGTCGACGGGAGTATCTGCGACTCGCGCCTGGCGCGGCGCCTCCGGTGGAGCGGTACGACGTGGCTCGGTGGCCTTGGCCTCGCTCGGGCGGGCGGGAGCCGCCTGGGAGGTCTCCATCGACTCGATCAGGCGAGCCATCTCCTCCTCGAACGAGAAGCCGTCGACCCCGGATCCCCCGGGACTCTGGTCCACCTCGACCGCCGCCGGTTCGGCCGGGACATCGATCACCGACGGATCCGGGGCGATCGGCGGCGCCGAGGCCACCGCGACCTTCTCCGGTGCCGCGTCGCCGCCCAGCGCGAGCGCCTCCGCCGGGATCGCGATGCGCACCAGCACGCCGCCCACCGAGTTCTGGCTCAACTGCACCTTGACGCCATGACGACTGGCAAGCCGGGCTACCACGCCCAGCCCGAGGCGCCGGGTGTCCTCCAGATCGCTGGTGCCGCTGGCGAGTCGTTCGTTGAGGATCCGCTGCTGGTGGGAGTCGATGCCGAGGCCCTCGTCGCTGAGGAACAGCAGGTAGCCCCCTTGATCCGGGCCACCGGTGATCGTGGTGCGACTCTCCGGGCTCGAGTAGGTCGTGGCGTTCTCGATCAGCTCGGCCATCAGGTGCGCGATGTCCGAGGCCGCGGTGCCCTTGACGTCCAGCGGTTCGGACAGCCGCAGATCGACCCGTTCATAGCTCTCGACTTCGGACAGCGCGGCGCGCAACACGTCGTCGATCGGAACGGGCTGGGCCCAGGTTCGCATCGGCGTCGCGCCCGCCAGCACCAGCAGGCTCTCGGCGTTCCGGCGCATACGGGTGATCAGGTGGTCGAGACGGAACAGGTTCCGCAAGGTCTCCGGATCTCGTTCCGCGTGCTCCAGTTCCGAGACCTGCGCCAGGGTACGGGACAGCAGTTTGTGGTTGCGGCGGCCCAGATTCACGAACATCTCGGAGGTGCTCTGACGCATTCGTGCCTGGTCGGCGGCCAGGTCGACGGCGGTTCCCACCACGTTGTTGAAGGCCTGCTCGGCGTCGCTGAGCTCGTCCACCTTGCTGATCGGCACCGGCACGAAAGCCGGGATCGACTCCCCGGCCTCGGCGGCGGCTTTCACCTCGTTGACGACTCGTGGGAACTCCTCGGTAGCCGACTTCCGCAAGGCTCCGACTCGCTGGTTGATGGCCCGGATGATCGACGCGCCGAGCAGCAGCGCGAGCGAGCCGATCACGCCGATGCTGATCAGCAGGAAGTTGCGGCTTTGTATGCGGTCGGTGTCCGCCGCGACCTCGGCCCTGCTGAACTTGGCCGCGCTAAGGGCCACGACCTCGTCAACGTAGCTGCGGTGCTCGAGGTAGATCGGGTCCAGGGTGCCCTGGACGAGCTCGTTGACCTGTTCCGCGCGCCCTTGCTCTCTCGGGCTGAGCTTCCGGTCGGCCGCGAGGGCGTCTTGCCGAGCCTGGATGCTCGCGCGCGCATTCGAGAAGAACCTCGGCGTCAACAGTTCGTAGTACTCCTTGACCTCGATATCGGACGAACGCAGCGCCTGCCGGATCCTGGCGTCGGTCGACGCCCTGTCCCACCTGGCGTATTCGGTCTGATACTCCTTCTCCAGTTCCCCGATCCGGGTGATCCGCTCCTCGGCAACCCCCAGATCGCGGTCGGTGGCCAACTCGTTGACGAGCAGGTGAGTCTCCACCAGGTACATCGGCGGGGGGAGGACGGAGGCCTGGACGTCCTTGGCCTCGACGATCTCCGTGTAGCGTTCGCTGCCGATGCTCACCCGGTCGAGCACGCTATTGAAGATCAACACGGCGACCACGGCCAGCGCGCCCAGCAGCCCCATCAGGGCCCATAGGCGCGTACTGATCTTGGAATTCAGCACTCTTCCCCCACTTGCCAGGGTTCGCGGAGGCGAACCGCTTCGGTTAGGTTTATCGCATATGCGGGGCATCGAAAACCCATGGCGATGTCCTGAGATGCCACGAGGTGACGATGTCCGCGTACGTGGCGAGTCACGCTCGGTCCCCTCCGAGCGCTTCTCGCGAGTGCCTACGTTACCTCAGCAACCGAGATCGTGGGACGCCTTCTGTGAAATCGCTCCCGCTGTCAAAACCCTGGATGACTCACGGCGTTTCGGCCACGCCCCGGACCTTCTCCGTGTCGCGCATTTCGACCAGGCTCTCGGCCTCGCGCAGGTCCGCACGGCTTTCGGCCTCGATGTGAACCGCCATCGCCGTGTCGGTGTAGACCACGGTCACGCTGGACTCCTCGCCGTCCGGTTGCGGGTCGTCCCAGCGAAGCCGTTCTTCCGACCTGTCGGTGATCGGGCCGTAGGACTGTGTGAAGTGTATCCGGGCGGCGTCGCTCGACTCCCACTCGCTGTAGTAGGCGAGGGCCTCTTCGCCGCTGTCGACGCGGAGGTCGCAGCGCCAGAACTGTGGTCGTCCGGGCTCGCGCAGCCTCTCGCAACTGTCCGGTTCGAGGGATGGAAACACCCAGCGCAATCCAGCGAGACCCGCAGGCGAGTCACAGTCGGCCAGATCGGCCGCAGTTCGGCCGTTCCAGCATCGAACCTGCTCGACCGGCACTGCCGACGGGGTCGCCTCGGCACTGTCGCTCGGCGACTCCGGAGCCGGGGACGGCTCGGGGGAGTCGGTCGACTCGACCGGGTCCGCCTCCTGACCCGCATCGGTCGCGGAACTCGATTCCCGGTCCAGGTAGCGAAGACCGAACAGCGCACCGACAACAACCAGCGCCGTCAGAGCCACCAGGATCAACGGCGCATAACTGCTGCGGCGTTGTTCTTCGTACGCCCCCGGAGCCGCGACGCCCCCTTTTCCCGGTCCAGCTCCGGCCCCGGGGTCGGGCTCGTCCTCGGAGAGATTCATGGCCGTGCCGGTGCGCGGCGGCTGCGGCGGGCCTACCCGGACCAGGGACGCGATCTGCTCCGCGGTGGTCTGGTCCGGATCCGAGCCGGCGGCCGGCTCGGATCCGGTGCGGTTGGCGATCGCCGCCAGCGCGGCGTCGTACTCCTCGGGCCCCATGGGGCCGGTCTCGGTCGAGGCCGCCTCGTGACCGGCGTCCGAGAAGTCGTATCCGCAGTTCGCGCAGTAGCGCGTGCCGCCCCGATCCGCCCGACAACGCGGGCATGCCTGAATGTGCGCCTCCATTAATTCACCCCTCGGAACCTGGCGCGTTCGATTCCCCGGCGGGCTCAGAGATGCCTGTTCCCGCAATCGAAACGATGATGTAGAGGCAATGACTCTCTCATGGCAAACGCATTCGTGCTGCCAAGTTCCGAAGATTCGCCCGTCAGTCGCTACGCTCCTTCTCGTGAGCCGCGGGATCCGCATGGTCGTCGGAGCGGTCCTCTTCGCCCTGGGTGCGTTGTGGACCGGCCAGGGTCTTGGCTATATCGGTGGCAGCTTCATGACCGATTCGCCCACCTGGGTGGTCATCGGTTCGATCACCGCGGTAGCCGGCGCGATGCTCGCTCGGAGCGGTCGCGGGGAGCGGGCGAAGTAGCCATGGCGAGGTCTCCGGTGTCGTTCAAGGCGTTCGGGTTGCGCGCCTCACCGAGCCCGGCGACGCTTGCGAAGCACGCCAAGCGTGCCGGCTTGTTCGCCGTCAAGTACGGTCCGCAGGCCAAGATCCTGTGGGACCGGGGTGGTAAGCAGGCCGCGTCGGCCGGACTCAGGCGTGCCGCCGACCTCGCGGCCAGAAGCCGAGCGTTCCGTCGGGCCAGGGGCCTGGCCGATGGCTCGGTGCTCGCGATGGCGCCCGCGGGGGCCACGGTGTATGTGGTCTTCTCGGGTGAACGAGTGGTCGCGGTCTATCCGCGGCGTCAGGCGCCGCTCGGCACGCTGCCGGCCCGGCCCGGCCCCGACCGGGCCGATCTCGGTAGGCAACTCCGGATCCCCCGGAGCCGGTCACCCAGGCCGCGGCGAGTGCCGGAGTGAGGGTGCGGCGACCGGTCCACGATGGCTGACCTCGGCACCACCGCTCCCGAGGTGCCCGATGACCGAGCGACGGGGGACTCATGGGTCACCGTCGAAGGCACCGGGGTCTGCCGCTTCGTCGAAGGAGACAACCTCGAGGTCTTGCCGGCCCTTCCGGAGGCCGCCTACGACCTGGTCTATATCGATCCGCCGTACAACACCGGCAACGACTTCGCGTATGTCGACGACTTTCGCGACGGCCCGCGCCGCGCCACCCGACACGCGGCCTGGGTCGCGATGATGAGGCCGCGGTTGGTGGCGGCCCGGCGGGTGATGAGTGCGCGGGCGGCGATCTTCGTGAGCATCGACGACAACGAGGCCGCCCATCTGCGCCTCCTGCTCGACGAGGTGTTCGGTGAGCCGAACTTCATCGCCCAGGTGGTCGTCAACCTGAACGCCAAAGGCCGGCAATTGGGTAACGGGTTCGCCACCTCCCATGAATATCTCTTGATCTACGCGCGTTCCGCGGACACCTGTGCATTGGATCCGGCCACCACCGAGACCGTGAACCCGGCGGACTTCGGCCAGGCCATGCCCGACGGCCGCCGCTACCGTCTGTTGCCGTTGCGGAACACCAACAAGAAGTTCAACCCGGTGACCGCTCGCACCCTGCACTTCCCGGTCTGGGGAGATCCCGGCTCGGGCCGGGTCGCGGTGGCGCCCTTCCCGGGCTCGCGCGAAGTGTGGCCGGTCTTCGGAGATGGGACGCCGGCGGTCTGGCGCTGGTCGGCGAGCAAGATCGACGGTCAGCCCGATGACCTGGTATGCCGTGACATCAACGGGCGCCTCGGGCCGCGGACAGATGTCTTCCAACGTGACTGGCTCGGCGCCGGGCGGCGCAAGAAATTGCGCACGATCTGGACCGCCGAGGAGATCGGCTCCACCGACACCGCGGTCGCCGAGCTCAAGGCGGTCGTGGGCCACGTGTTCGAGTCGCCCAAGCCCACCGGACTGATCAGGCGGATCCTGTCCACCATGCCGGTCGATGTCGCGGTACTGGACTTCTTCGCGGGCAGCGGCACGACGGCGCACGCGGTTGCCCTGGCCAACCTCGCCGACAATGGGCAGCGGAGTTGTCTGAGCGTCAACTCCGCCGAGCCGACCCGGCCCGGTTCCAATGCCGCGCTGGCGGGCTATCCGACGGTCGCCGACATCACCCGGGCCCGGCTGGCGGCGGTCGCCGCGACCCTCAGCGAGCGGGGGTGAGTCCGGTGGCTCGTTCGAGGTCGCGCAGTTCCCGGTCCAGATGGCGCAGCAGCACCTGCAGGTGCGGCACCGTGCGCCGGCAGCCGGTCAGTCCGAAGGCCATCGTGCCGGCGTACGACGCGCAGGTGATGTTGAGACCCATCCCGTCGATCGGAATCGACAGCGGGTAGGCGCCGAGCAGTTCGGCGCCGTTGTAGTACAGCGTCGACCGTGGCCCCGGCACGTTGGAGATCACCAGGTTGTACGCCGGGCGGATGACGCCGGAGCGCGTGAACTCGGCAACCTTCAACAACGACGGCAGCAGCGCCGGCACCTGTCCCAGCGCGCTCATCGCCTGGATCTGCAAGGGGGTCATCGATGCGAGAGCCTCCTTGCCGTCGGCCATCGACGCGTGCACGGTTCGCAGCCGGTCCGCCGGATCGGGCAGTTCGGTGCCGAGCCGCACCATGACCGAGCCGATCGCGTTCCCCCCGTTCTCGGTTGCCGAGGCCGACCCGGCTGAGGTGGTCGGACGGTCCCGCTTGCCGCGCAGCGCCACCGGTACCATGGCCACCAGCGAGGTCTCCGGTAGCTCGTCGGCGTCGACGAGATAGCGCCGGATGGCACCACTGCACATGGCCAGCACCACGTCGTTGACCTGGGTGCCGGCGGACCGAGCGATCGCCCGCAATCGCTCCAGCGGCCAGTCTTGGGCGGCGAACCGGCGAGCGTTGAAGATCGGCTGATTCAGGATGGTGCGCGGCGCGTAGAGCGCGAGCGAGGAGGCCTCGTTGCGTACGCTACGCCGGATGGTCTCGATCAGCGCTCCGGGCAACCCGGCCGCCTCGGTGGTGATGCTGATGGCCTGGCGCAACGCGGTCCAGGACGCCGGCTCCCCGGAATGCCCTGTCTTCCCTTGGGCCTTCCGCTGGTCGTTCGCGCGGAGTGCCCACGGTGGCGGCAGGTCCCTTCTGGCCGGGTCGGTCGACAACGCCGCTTGGAGGAGGCGGCTGGCTCCGACCCCGTCGATCAGGGCGTGATGCACCTTGGTGTACATCGCGATTCGCCGTCCCTGCAGGCCTTCGATCAGATACCACTCCCACAGCGGCCGTTCGCGGGCCATCCGGGTGCCGTGCAGCCGGGACACGAGCTCGAACAACTCGCGGATCCGGCCCGGCTTCGGCAGCGCGCTGTGCCGGAGGTGGTAGTCGATGTCGAAGTCGTGGTCATCGGCCCAGACCCACGCCCCGGCGGTTCTGGTGGAGCGTTCGGGATGCTTGCGGAACAGCGGGGCGATCGCGGACGCGCCGGCCGGGCCGGCGGCGGGCTGGCGCAGCGACTCGTAGAGTTCGCGGACGTAGTTGCGACCGGCGTCGGCCGGCAGCCGGTAGAGCTGGAGGCCGCCGACATGCATCGGCATTCGGTGATTCTCCGCCAGGAGGAACCCGAGTGCGGTGGGATCGAGTGGGGCGACCATGGGTGAAGTCTGACAGCCCCCGGAGCCTGGAAGGCCATGGTTCGCGGTAAGCCGGCTGGGATGATTCCGCTATGACGTTCGACCGGGCACGGCGGGGTTGGCTGGGTGCGCTGTCGTCGTTCGCCGCCCGGGTGGCCCGGGTCCGCGACAAGGGGTTCCAGATCGTCCAATGCGCGCTGGCGGCCGGCATCGCCTGGTGGATTGCGCATGACCTGGTCGGGCACACCAGCCCGTTCTTCGCCCCTGTTGCCGCCGTCCTGAGCCTGGGCACCTCCTACGGCCAGCGCCGGCGCAGGGTGCTCGAGGTGACCCTCGGCGTCGCGGTCGGCGTGCTGATCGGCGACTGGATCGTCCTGAGCATCGGATCGGGGTGGTGGCAGCTCGCCTTGATCGTCGCGAGCGCGATGGCGGTCGCGGTTGCGATCGACGGTGGCCAACTGTTCGTGGCCCAGGCAGCGGTACAAGGCATCGTCGTGGTCGCGCTGCTTCCGGACTCGGGCGAGTCCTTCGTCCGCTGGACCGACGTGTTGATCGGTGGCGCCGTGGCCTTGGTGGCCGCGACCGTCGTACCGGGCGCGCCGTTGCGCAAGCCACGGGACTATGCGGCCCGGGTGCTCCGGAAGGAGGCCGAACTGCTGGGTGAGGTCGCCGCCATGCTCAGGGAGTCCTCGCTCCCCGGCACCGGCGAGCCGATACCGGGAAGCCGTCTGGAGCGGGCGCTGGACTCGCTCGCGGACGCCCGTGCCACCGACTACCTCGTCCAGGAGCTGACCGCGGCCGCCGACGAGGGTCTCGATGTGGTGCGCACGTCTCCGTTCCGGAGAGGGCGTCGACCCGACCTGCGATACCTGGTGGATCTGGTCGAGCCGCTCGATCGCTCGTTGCGCAGCACTCGAGTGCTGGTGCGGCAGACCGTGGCGGCAGTTCGCCACCAGGCACGGGTACCGGAGTCCTACGCAGATCTGTGTGAGCGGCTGGCCCGGGCCGCACACTCGGTCGCCGACGAGGTGGCCGACACCCATGGCATGGGTGGTGACGGCGGAGCCCGGACGATGTTGCGATCGGCCGCCGCCGCTACCGGTGCCGTCGAACGCAGCCCCGATCTCGCGGCGGAGGCGATTCTGGCCCAGCTGCGTTCGATCACCGTCGACCTGTTGATGGTGACCGGCCTCGATCAGTTCGAATCCACTGACACCTTGCCACCCCCGCCGCGCTGAAGATCCCGGAAGTCACCCGCCGTCGGGTCGGATCGACCGCCGGGATCCGGCGCGGTTGCTCGGCGTACCCCTTGAGATGGACCCTCGAGATGGACCCTCGAGATGGACAGGGCCGGACCCGACTGGTCGTCGTGCGACCCGAGGACTCCGCTAGCCCGGAGTGGCGCCGAAGGAGTCGTAGTCGCGCTGCTCGCGGCCGGCCTGCTCGTGACCGGCGGTCCACTGGTAGGGGCTGATCCCGCCGGGCTGCCAGGGCCCGACGCTACCGAGTGCGACCACGCCCGGGTCCTTCGGAGTCAGCTCGATCTCGCGACGCACGACCTCGGTGGGCCGGTCAGCCAACTCGAACCAGTCCATGGCCAAGAAGTCGTTGCTGCCCCGGCATCGGGCGCCCCTCCGCATCGCGTCGGCCAGTCGGGGGGCCATACCGGACTTCGACAAGTGACCGGCGTCGGCCTCGAACAGCCCGGCTCCATGGGCGAGCGCTCCGGTCTCGAACAGGCTGACCACCATCGCGAGCAAGCTGAATGCCCGGGGATCGTCGTTGGCTCGGGCGATGAACCCGAAGACCTCGAGCTCGCTCTCCACGGTGGTGCCGTAGTCGGCCAGCACGTGAACCCAGTCGTGCTGGGCGAGGAGGGGCGGCGCGGAACCCGGTGCCCCTGGGAACTCGAAACCGCGAGCCAGGTAGAAGTCGTGCACCCGGCGGCCGATGGTGTCGGCCGGCAGATCCCCCAGGGACGCCCAGCGGGAGGCCAACGCGGGGTCGTCCTCCGAGAGGCCCCAGACGTCACCGGCCGCGGTCACCGGGGCGTTCCGCGCGGCGGCGGCCTGGCGCAGGTATCCATTGCGGTCGAAGTCCACCTGGACCAAGGCGCGGGAGTGGACACTGAGATCCTGGGCCGCGGTCAACATCTCGTCGTGAACGCTCAACTCGTCGGCGTACGACGCCAGCCGTCCGACAACCTCGGCGGGGACCGGATCGACCACCAGGGCGGACAACGCCATCACTTGCAGGATCCGTCGGCGATACGACTCGTTGCGCCGGGCCATGCCGATCGCCGCGTCTTCGGCACTCAGCGGCAGCGCCCCCGCGACGTCCGGTTCGTGTCCGGTCATGGCCTTGAAGAGGCTCGACACCAGCACCTGTTGCAGCGGCGTGGCCGGCTGTTGACCACCGACGGCCGAGAGCACCGCGCGGGTGGCCAGCTGCACCTCGGCGGCGTCGGGCGGAGTCAGCAGAGCCTGGTCCGTGGTGGGAAGTGGGACGGGCATGTATCGCCTCCGGGGCAGCTGCGGGTGGTCTCGGATGCGGTCGAGGGTGCTACGCCAGCGTAACGGTTCGGGTGTCGTGGAGATCGGTGCGATTGCGCCCTTGTCGTTGGCGATCGGTCGATTCCGCAACGTCGCGAGCGCAATTGCGCTCAAGGTCCCTCGTGCCTACGACGTCGCGCCACCGCGGCGACCACCTCCTGGTAGCGCGCCCCGGAGAACCTGGCTGCCTGGTGCACGAGGTGTGCGTCGGCGCCGACCAGGACGCGTGGCTTGCCGGCCAGCGCTCCCGCGATGATCAGCCGGGCCGCCCGCTCCGGCGTGAGCCGGGCCAGCCGGGTCTCGAAGTGGTCGGCCGTGCTCGCCAGGTCCGTGTCGGCGCCCGCGCGCCCACTCCGGACGATCCTGGTCCTGACCCCGCCCGGATGCACGCAGGTCACCCGCACCGGATGCCGGGCGAGCAGCATTTCCTCCCGGACGGCTTCGGTGAATCCGCGGACCGCGTACTTGGTCGCGCAGTAGGCACTCTGACCCGGAACCGCGATCAAGCCGAACAGGGAGGACAGGTTCACCAGTCGCGCGGGCTTTGCCGGGGTGCCGGAGGCGACCAGCAACGGCAGGAAAGCCCTTGTGCCGTGGATCACGCCCCAGAGATTGACGGCGACGATCCAGCCGATGTCCTCGGTGCGAAGGTCGGTCACGCCGCCGACCAGGCTCACCCCGGCGTTGTTGACGAGCATGTCCACCCGGCCGTGTTCGGCGCGCGTCCGGTCGGCGTACGCCAGCACGGCTGCTTCGTCGGACACGTCCAGCCGACTGAGGTCCACCCGGGCGTCGGGGACCGCGTCGTGGATCGAGCGAGCCGTGGCAACGAGGCCGTCGTCGTCGATATCGGAGACCGCCACTGTCGCTCCACGCGCCGCGGCCTCGCGCGCCAGCGCCCTCCCGATCCCGCTCGCCGCTCCGGTGATCACCACGACGTGTCCGGCGAGGCCGCCTGGTCGGGGTCGTCTGCGCATGCCGATAGTCTCGTACGGGTCGTGGCCGACGTACCGGCGCGGGTCCAGCACTCGGATCTGCTCGCCTATCCGGCACACTAGGGTCCGCCATGGCTCCAGACCCAGCGATCGACCCAGGAATCGACCCAGGGATCGACGGGGCAATCAACGGGGCCTCGAGCCGGGGCCTGGTGATCGCCTATCCCGACGATCTTCCCGTCTCGCGAAGGCGCGAGGAGATCGCGCGGGCGATCCGGGACCATCAGGTGGTCATCGTGGCCGGCGAGACCGGTTCGGGGAAGACCACCCAGCTTCCCAAGATCTGCCTGGAACTCGGTCGAGGCGGCGGCCCCAGTGGGGGTTCCGGCTCGGACGGTAGGCGGTCGATGATCGGTCATACCCAGCCGCGTCGCATCGCGGCGAGATCGGTGGCCACCCGGATCGCCGAAGAGCTCGGGGTGGCATTGGGCGGGGTGGTCGGCTATCAGGTGCGGTTCACCGACCAGACCTCGCCGGAGACCCGAGTCAAGCTGATGACCGACGGCATCATGCTGGCCGAACTCCAGCGCGATCGGAAGCTGCGCGCCTATGACACGATCATCGTCGACGAAGCCCACGAGCGCTCGCTCAACGTCGACTTCCTGCTGGGCTATCTCAGGCAGTTGTTGCCGCGGCGGCCGGACCTGAAGCTGATCGTCACCTCGGCCACCATCGATCCGCACCGGTTCGCCCGGCACTTCGCCGATACCCGAGACCGGCCGGCACCGGTCGTCGAAGTGTCCGGTCGCACCTATCCGGTGGAGGTTCGCTATCGGCCGCTGCTCTCGGTGCCGGAACTCGGCTCGGATCCGGAACCGGACCGCGAGCCCGTCGTGCGGGACCAGACCGAAGCCGTCACCGACGCGGTTCGAGAGTTGGTCGACGGTACGCCGGGGACGTACGATGCCGCGACCGGCGGTGGCGACGTGCTCGTGTTCCTGCCGGGGGAGCGCGAGATCCGAGACACCGCCGACGCCCTGACCGCGGCCAGGCTCGGCCGGCCCGGTCGTCAGCTCGAAGTCGTACCGCTGTACGCCCGGTTGAGCACCGCGGAACAGCAACGAGTGTTCAGCCCCCATCCAGCAAGCGTGCGCCGGGTGATCCTGGCGACCAATGTCGCCGAGACCTCGCTGACCGTGCCCGGGATCAGCTATGTCGTCGACTCGGGGTTGGCCCGGATCAGCCGCTACTCGGCTCGGACCAAGGTGCAGCGGCTTCCGGTAGAACCGATCAGCCGGGCCTCGGCCGATCAGCGGTCGGGCCGTTGCGGCCGGCTCGGCCCCGGGATCGCGATCAGGCTGTACTCCGAGGAGGATCTCGCGGCCCGTCCCGAGTTCACCACTCCCGAGATCCTGCGCACCAATCTCGCCTCGGTGATCCTGCAGATGACCGCGCTCGGACTGGCCCGAAGCCCGGCCGACATCGGCAAGTTCGCCTTTCTCGATCCGCCCGACAGGCGCGCGGTGGCCGCCGGCCACCAGCTTCTCGAAGAGCTCGGAGCGTTCGTCCCCGGCCGGACCCGACACCTGACCAAGCTCGGCCGACGCCTGGCCCGACTGCCGATCGATCCGCGGCTGGCCCGGATGATCGTCGAGTCCGAACGCCATGGTTGCACGAGCGAGGTCATCGTGATCGCCGCCGCGTTGTCACTGCGGGATCCGCGCGAACGCCCGGCGGAACGACAAGCCCAGGCCGATCAGGCGCACGCCAGATTCGTCGATCGGACGTCGGACTTCCTCACCTGGCTCAACCTCTGGCGCTACCTCACCGAACAGCGACGTGAACTCTCCTCCAGCGCTTTCCGTCGCATGTGCGCTCGGGAGTACCTCAACTATCCGCGCGTTCGCGAGTGGCAGGACTACGAGTCACAGTTGCGGCAGGTGGCGAAGGAGACCGGCCTCCGGGTTCGCGGCCGACCTCGTCGCGGCCACCCGGGAACCGACGAGGTTCCCACGATCGACGCGGGCGCCGTCCACCAGTCGCTGCTCGCGGGGCTGCTCAGCCAGATCGGCCTGCTCGACGAGCGCACTCTCCCCCGGTCCGGGTTGGAGCAACCGAGATCGGCCCGCGGGAGGTCCGGACCGGGCGGAGCGCGCCGGGCGATGGCCGAGTACACCGGTGCCCGCGGCGCCCGGTTCGCGATCTTTCCGGGCAGCGGGCTCAAGGGGACCGCACCGCCGGCGTACCTGATGGCGGCCGAACTGGTGGAGACCTCCCGGCTCTGGGCCCGGCAGAACGCCGCGATCGAGCCCGAATGGGCCGAGCGGATCGGCGCGCATCTGGTCAAGCGGGTCTATTCGGAGCCGCGCTGGTCGCGAAAGCGTCAGGCCGTCACCGCCTACGAGAAGGTCACCTTGTACGGCGTCACCCTGGCCGCCGAGCGCCCGGTCGACTACGGCCGGATCGATCCGCCGTTGGCGCGTGAACTCTTCATCCGGCATGCCTTGGTCGACGGTGACTGGGAGCCGCGGGAATCCGAGGAGAACGGTCGCCACGCCTTCTACGCACACAACCGCGGTCTCCTCGCCGAGGCCTACGAACTCGAGCATCGATCGCGGCGCAACGACCTGGTGGTCGACGACCAGACCCTCGTCGACTTCTACGACGAACGGCTCGGCCCGGACGTCGTCAGCGTGGCGCACTTCGATACCTGGTGGAACGAGGTGCGCCGTACCGATCCGGATCTGTTGAGGTTCGATCCGGCGATGCTGACCCGGGCCGCGGACGCCGCCGAGCTGGACTACGAGACGAGCTATCCCGTGCGGTGGTCGAGCGGAGGTGCGCTCGACTTCGGTCTGAGCTATCGGTTTGAGCCCGGAGCCGAGGACGACGGTGTCACGATCGAGGTGCCGATGGCCACCTTGAACCGGATCGAGCCCGACGAGTTCACCTGGAGCGTGCCCGGCCTGCGGGAGGAACTGGTCACCGCGCTGATCCGCAGCCTGCCGAAAGCGCTGCGGGTCAACTTCGTACCCGCCCCGAGCCGGGCCCGGGAGTTCCTGTCCGCGGTGCCGCCCGGCCGCGAGTCGCTCGTGGATGCCTTGGCGCGATATCTGCGCGCGACGACGGGCGTGCATGTGCCCCGCGAGGCGTGGAACTGGGACAAGGTGCCGGACCACCTGCGCCCGACCTTCCGAGTCGTCGACGCGGCCGGCCTCGAGGCGGCCCGGAGTAAGGACCTCGACGAGCTGAAGGCGCCGTTGCGCGGGGAGGTCCAGATAGCCCTGCACGAGGCGGTCTCGGCAGACCTGGACCGGCAGACCGCGGACGGCTCGGCCGGGCGTACCGGTCAGCGGACCTGGACCTTCGGCGCCGTCCCCGAGTCGTTCACCACCGTCGGCGCCGGCCACGAGGTCATCGCCTTCCCGGCCGTGGTGGACGAAGGCGGCACGGTGGGGCTGCAGGCGTTCGGCGCCGCCGACGACGCGCTGGCCCATCATCGGCGAGGCGTGCGTCGGCTGCTGCTCATCGAGGTTCCCGACCCTGTCGAACAGGTAGTCGCCGGTCTGTCCAACCCGGACAAGCTGGCGTTGGCCGCCTCGCCCTACCGGACCACCGCCGATCTCCTGGCCGATTGCCGCGCGGCGGCGTTGGAGGCGGCCCTGGAGGTAAGTCCGCCGGCTCGCGACGTCGCGTCGTACGCCGCGCTGCGGGACCTCGCCGCTTCGGGTCACCGGGATGCCGTTGCCGAGCTGATCCATCAGGTGATCAGCGTGCTGGCGAGCTGGCGCGATGCCAATCGGTTGCTGTCGGGCCGGGTCGACCTGCCGCAGTTGCCCGCGGTCAGTGACATGAAGGCGCAGCTGGCACGCTTGATGGGTCCCGGATTCGTCGCCGACGCCGGATCACACCTGCGGCACTATCCGCGCTACCTGAGGTCGATCGTCCACCGTCGCCGGCGGCTCGACGAGCGCCCGGCCGCGGACCGGGAGGCGATGGACCGGATCATCGCTGTCGAGCGTCGCTACCTCGATCTGATGGCGGCACGGCCGGCCGGCGCTCCGCCCACGGCGGCGTTGCGGGAACTGCGCTGGCTGATCGAGGAGTTCAGGGTCTCGCTGTTCTCGCAGGAGTTGGGCACCGCGCAACCGGTCAGCGAGCAGCGGATTCACAAGCGCATCGCCGCGATCCCCGCCCGTTGACGGCGAGGCGTCGGAAATGCACGGCGAGGCGTCAGAAATGCACGGCGAGCCGTCGCAAATGCACGGCGAAGCGTCGGAAATGCACGGCGAGGCGTCAGAAATGCACCGTCTTCAGGCGAGCCGGCCTGCCAACTCGAGATGTGCAGAACGTTCGAGCTGGTCGGCCAATCCTGTCATTCGGGCCGCGTCTTCGGCATTGGCGGAGCGTCGCAAGGCCCGGCCAGTCGCCACCACGCCCGCGAAGGCCGCGGCACGCAAGAGCACATCGGCGAACTCACGCTCGGCAATGCCGGTCAGGACCTCGTCGATCATCAGCTTCAGTTCGTCAGGGCCGGGTGGCTCGGCAACTCCGGAGACGACTCTCGCTACCTGAGCCCGGTCCCGTCCGGCTTCGAACTCCTCCGCGGCGCGTAGCGGATCGGCGTACACCCAGGTGCGCAGCACATAGAGCCGCCATAGGCAGCCAGCCAATGAGTCGGCCGGCGCGCCCGCCCAGGCCGCCGCAACCGCTTCCAAACCCTCCGAATCCGCCAGATGAAGGATGCGCTGAGTGATCGCTTCGTCCTCGCTGTCACGTGCACCGCGGACCAGCAAAGTCGCGGCTCGATCAGCCGCCTCAGTGACCCGAGCGGGATCGGCGCCTCCACCTAGTTCGCTGAAGAAAGCTGCCCCCGGGACGCTGGGCCGGTGATGGCTGCGGTCGGTCATGTCCCTAAGGGTACGAGTTGATTGGCTACCTCGGGTGGCCGGCCACGAGGTGTTTCGCGTGACGCCTCGGCGCGCTTTTGTGACGGCTCGGCGTGCTTTTGTGACGCCTCGGCGGGTTGGGGGAAGGTCTACACTGGGCGTCAGTGTGCCGGGCCGCGGCAGCCCCGGGTCCCAACATAAGCCGCTACGAGCGGCCACGCGCCGTGAGGCGCTCCCGGTCCGGCACACTCCGTACCCCTGGCAAACCCCTCACTCCGGTGCACCCTTACTCGGGCGTCAGCCTTGGGCGTGCCTCCCGGGACCATCACCACATCGCCACGTGTCCGGGCTGCGAGTCGACCGGAACTATTCCGGTCGCGGCCGGGCAGTTGGCCAGGCGGCCGGAATGTGGTTGATTCGGTACATGATCGATGAGGTATCTCCGGCCGGGCAAGCGAGCGCCGCGGAGTCGTATGCCCCGGAAGCGGACGGCGAACCGGATCCCGGCGAAGTGGTCTGGGCGTGGGTGCCGTTCGAGGAGGATCCGACCCAGGGCAAGGACCGTCCGGTGCTGCTGATCGGCTGTCTCCCGCTCGCCCACGGAGATCAGCAGTGCTGGCTCGGGCTGCCGATGACGAGCAAGGATCACGACCGGGATGCCCACGAGGAAGCGAAGCACGGGCGTCACTGGATGGACGTCGGAACCGGTGACTGGGATCCGAAAGGCAGGCCGAGCGAGGTTCGGTTGGACCGGGTGATTCGGCTGACCGCCGGCGAGATCCGGCGGGCCGACAGTGTCCTGGACCGCACGTTGTTCGCCCAGGTAGTCGCGGCCGCCTCAGCCTATAGTGTGCCCTTGGGTGCGGTCGGTGGATAGCCTCTCGGCGGACTGAGCCGGTGAATGCGGTGGTGTGCGGATTGTCGGAGCGAATGCGGGGATGGGTGAACGGGCGCAACAGCCAGAGTAGATGTGCCGGGCCGAGCTTCGTCCGACGCCTGTCGGCGTCATTGACCTGCGCCGTGGTGGCGCTGAGCCTCGCCGGTTGCGTCGATGCGGAGCCCCGTCCCGGCCCGGCGCCAACCTCAGCCAGCCCCTCGGACAAGCCGCTCGAACGGGAGAAGCTCACTCTCGGGGTCTACGGGCCGACCGCGGAGTTGGCGGCCTGGAAAGAAGTGGTCGACCGATTCAACCGCACCTCGGAGGTGGCGCGCGTCGAACTCGCGACCTGGCCCGCGGCGAGCGCCGCGCGAGAAGCCCTCGAGGCCGGTGCGCAACCCGATGTGTTCATGTCCTCTCGAGCCGACCTCGACGAGTTGATCGAGACCAGTCGGATCCAGCCGGTCTCCGAGTTGTTGGACGAGCGAGAGGTCGACTTCGGTGACTTCTACGAGCGGACCACCTTGCAGGCCTACAGCCGGGACAGCGCGCTGCAATGCATGCCCTACAGCAGCACTCCGCAGGCGTTGTACTACAACACCGACCTGATCGACTTCGATGCCATGGCGGCCCGGGATCTTCCGGTGCCGACTTTCGAAGAGGGCCGGGCGCCGCGATGGAACTTCGAGCAGTTCGTCGCCGCGGCGGACTTCGCCGCCAAACCCCGCCGCAACATCCGGTCGTTCTTCGTCGAGCAAGACCTGGCGGGGTTGGCGCCTTACGTGTATGCCGGCGGCGCGTCGGTGTTCGACGACGAGGAGGCTCCCACCAGCACCGCGCTTGCCTCGGACGAGTCGCGCGCCGCGCTTGAGCGACTGTTGCCGGTCTTCCGCCTCGCCAAGTACAGCCTGACCAAGCGGCAACGTTCCCGAGCGACACCGGTGGACTGGTTTCAACGCGGCAAGCTGGCGATGCTGCCGGGCGATCCATCGCTGATCCCGCTCCTCGAGGACACTCCCGGGCTGAACTGGGACGTGATGCCGTTCCCGCGGTTGGCCGGATTCGCGACCGTCGGCGACATCCATGGACTGTGCATGGCGGCCGATGCGCCGCCCGGTCCGGCGGCTGATCTGATCGTGCACGCGATCTCGGAGGAGTCCGTCGCCACGGTTGCCGACGCGGGCTACTCGCTCCCGACGAACCTCGCCGTCTCCGCGTCGGAGGAGTTCTACGCCGACCGCTCACCCGGAGCGCGGGTCTTCCAGGACAGCGTGGCTCAGCTCGAACTGGCTCCCTTGCTCTCCATCACTCCCGAGTTGGAGGCGGCGGCCGAACCCGCCCTGTCGGACCTGTTCAATTCACCCGTGATCGACGTCGAGGACATCGAACGCCTGACCGATCAGATCGATACCTCGTCCCAGGCCGTGCTCAATCCGGAAACCGCGGCCGATGAGAGTGAGTCGCCGTGATCTCGTCCGTCCGAGCCGCCTGCTCGGCATCGTCTCGAGCCTTCACGATCACACCGGCCAACCGGTGCGCGGTGAGTTCGACCTGCCAGGGACGCGCGCCCAGTCCGGCGAGGCGGGCCGCGACGGCCGGGGCGAGGTCATCCGCGCCTCGGGATTCCGAATCCGTCGGGTCCGGGGCCTCCGGCGGGGTCCACATCAAGCGGCGGAGATGATCGGGTAGCAGGAGGTTCTCGGTGGGCAAAGCGAGATCCGCAGCCAGATCCACCAGGGCTTCCCGGCCGAGGGCCAGGCGGCGCGCCGCGATCGGGTCCTTGTCCGCCCAGGCCCGCGGAACTGGTGGTCCTTCGATCGCCGGAACTCGCTGGGGGAGGTCATCGGGAGCGATGGCCGCGACGCCGTTGAGGGCGGCGAGCCAGCGGTGTGCATAGCGTTCCGCGCCGCGACCGTGAAATCCCTTGGTCGCCAACAGGGCCGAGCGGCTCACCGGCTGCCCGTCGGAGCGTTCGGTGGAGGAGTTCAAGACGGCCGCGACGATCGCCGAGTCGGGCAAGAGCCGGCCCGGACTGATGTCGCGCTCGCGCGCGATCGAGTCACGTTCGAGCCAGAGTGCCCGGACCGCGCCGAGTCCGAGGCGACCACGTACCTTGTGCAGGCCCGTCGTACGGCGCCACGGATCGAGTCGCACCGCCGGCTCGAAGCCCACCAGCGCCTCGAACTCCTGTCGAGCCCATTCCCACTTCCCGGCCGCTACCAGTTCGTCGTGGAGTAAAGCCCGCAGTTCGATCAGGACTTCGACATCGAGGGCGGCGTAGGTGAGCCATGATTCCGGCAGCGGACGAGTGGACCAATCGACCGCCGAGTGCTCCTTGCGCATTCGTTTGCCGAGCAGCAGTTCGGTCAGGGTAGCCAAGCCCACCCGTGGATAGCCGAGCAGGCGGCCGGCCAATTCGGTATCGAACAGCAGTGTTGGCCGCAGCCCGACCTCGGCCAGGCAGGGCAGGTCCTGGGTTGCCGCGTGCACGATCCATTCGATGTCCGCGAGCACGGTTGCCAACGGGGTCAGGTCGGCGATGCCGATCGGGTCGATCAAGGAGGTTCCGACGCCCTCGCGCCGGAGCTGGATCAGGTAGGCCCGCGGCGAATACCGGTAGCCGCTCGCGCGTTCGGCGTCCACCGCGATCGGTCCGGAACCGGCCGCGATGGCCTCGGCGACCTCCGCCAGCCCGGCGTCGGTCCCGATGACCGGAGGCAAGCCGTCTCGCAACTCCAGCAGCGGTGCGAGCGGCCGCTCGGTCGCGGCGGAGGTGTCTGCCTGCGATCCGCCGGACGTCGGTTCGGCAGGCGGTGCCGGGCTCGGAGGGGTCCGATTCACAGGTGTTTGACTCATGAGGGCCGGTGGCCCCGCTGCCCCCGTCGTTGGGGGATCGGGGTGACGCCGTCCGGGATCGGCTCGAGTCCGGCCGCCGTACACACCAGCTCGCCCCAGGCCTCGACGTGACCGATGGCGTCGAACCCGCCGTCCTCATCGGTGACCGGGGTCCAGGAGGCGCGAACCTCCACCTGTGCGGTCCGGCCCTCGTCGGCCATCGCGCCGAAGCTGGTGGTGGCGACGACCGTGACCGTGCCGGACGGGGCGCGATAGGCGGCGTCGTGGGCGTCCAGTGCCTCGACCAGCCAGCTCCAGCCGACCTCGGCCAGGATCTCCTCGGCGACGGCTTCCGGCTCGATGTCGGCTCGTGCGTAGGCCACGCAACGGAAGGTGCCGCCCCAGGCGTCGTTGCCGGCGGGATCGTGCAAGACGATGATCCGGCCCGTACCGATCTCGCTCCCACCCATGCTCACGTCGGCAGTGAGCGCGGCGGCGTACGGCGCGATTCGACCCGGCGCCGGCATTTCCTCGCAGGCGACCTCGGGGCGGAGCCGGGCCGCGCGCATCCCCTCCACCGCTCGCCGGAAGGCCTCCGGCGTCGGCGCGGGTGCGCGCGTGGCTCCAGGGGTGGCGCCTTCTCGCACGACCATGAACTCCACAGTAGGTCTGTCGTCAACCAGCCCAGGTGCCAACACGCCGCCCGCGTGCCGTGTGCTGGAACTTCTCGTCCGGCAGGAGTTTCCTCTACCCGAGACGACCTGCGAGGATTCGGAGGTGGCTGCCGCCCTCGCTCCGCCCGCCGCTGTGCTCGCCGACAGTCATTTCCTCCGCGCGGCCGCGGGCAGGCGCCCCGAGCGGACTCCGGTCTGGTTCATGCGCCAGGCGGGTCGCTCACTTCCGGAGTACCGCGCGCTGCGTGAAGGCGTCGGGATGCTCGAGGCCTGCACCACACCCGAGCTGATCGTCGAGATCACGCTCCAGCCGGTTCGGCGGTACGGCGTGGACGCGGCCATCCTGTTCTCCGACATCGTATTGCCGCTCAAGGCCGTGGGAGTCGATCTCGACATCGTGGCCGGTGTCGGGCCGGTGATCGCGAACCCGGTGCGCACGCTCGCCGATGTCGCTGCCATCGAGGATCTCACCAGTGATCGAGTCGGGTTCGTCACCGAGGCGATCGGTCAGTTGACCGCGGAACTGGGCGCGGTGCCGCTGATCGGTTTCGCGGGAGCCCCGTTCACGGTGGCCTCGTACCTGGTCGAGGGCGGCCCGTCGAAGGACCACGCCACCACCAAGGCGATGATGTTCGGCGCGCCCGAGGTGTGGGATGCGCTGATGCGCAAGATCGCCGGCATCGCCGCCGCCTATCTCGAGGTGCAGGTGCGCGCCGGTGCCAGCGCGATCCAGTTGTTCGATTCGTGGGCGGGCGCGCTCACTCCGGTTGACTATCGCGCCTCGGCCATGCCGTACTCCGCCGCGGTGCTGGCTCGGGTCGGCGAGTTCGGCGTACCGCGTATCCACTTCGGGGTGGGCACCGGCAACCTTCTCGGAGAGCTGGCCGAGGCGGGCGCCGATGTGGTCGGCGTCGATTGGCGTACGCCGCTGGGCGCAGCGATCGACCGGCTGGGTGGGCGAGCGGTGCAGGGCAACCTCGATCCGACCCTGGTCTTCGCCCCGACCGAGGTGATGACGGCCCGGGCCGCCGAGATCCTCGATGCCGGCCGCGCCGCTTCCGCACACATCTTCAACCTGGGCCATGGCGTGATCCCGAGCACCGATCCCGACCAGCTCAAGCGGCTGACCGAGTTCGTGCAGGGCTATTCCGGTTGATCCGCGGTCTCCGGTCCAGTCGCGCCTCGATCGCGTCCGAACCAGCCGCTTCGAACCTTCGCGAACAGCCTGGAGCCGGCTCCGGATCGCGCCCGGCCGGCCCGTCGAAGCAGCCGCCAGGCCGGGTATCCGATCAACAGGCCGACCAGCGCGAACGGGAGCAGCGCGCCGACGAGTGTCAGTACGGCGCCGAATACGCTGCCGATGGCCCGCCAGCCGGACGTGAGCCCGGCGACGAAGGGGTTGTCGTCCTTGCTGGCCGGCGACGTGTCGCGCTTCTCCAGGTAGACGGTGATCGTGGACAGGCTGGTCTGGTCCTCGAGGTAGTCCTGCTGGGCCTTGAGCGAATCCAAGTCGGCTTGGCGGCGGCTGATCTGGCCCTCCAGCGCCACCACGTCGCGCAGCGTCTCGGCGCGAGCGAAGAGAGCCTCCAGGCGCTCCAGACTCGCGGTCTGCGACCGGACCCGGGCGCCGACGTCGACCACCTGGGAGGTGACGTCTTGGGTGCCGATCGTCACCGATCTGAACGTGCTGATGGCCTTGAGTTCGTCGACTGCCTTACCGAAGGCATCGCTCGGGATGCGTACGACGAGTCGGTGGTAGCGGACGGCACCTTTCCCGTCCGAGTCGGTCTCCTCCTCGGTCACCAGGCCGCGGTATTTGTCGACAACCTTCTGGGTGTCCCGACGTCCGGCCTCGACGTCCTTGACCCTCAGATTGACGGTCCCGGTGGCGATGATCGCGCGTTCGACGGCCCCAGGCGCTGCCTGCCCGTCGCTGTCGGGAGCCTCGGCGGCGACCTCGTCCTCGACTAGCGCGGCACCGCCCGCATCGGCGCCGCGGGCGGAACCCGGGAGGCTCTTCTCGGCGACCCCGGAACTCACACCGCCGCCGCTGTCGCTCGCGCTGTCGCTCGCGCAGCCGGCGACCGTCGAGATGCCGAATGCCACGAGAACGGCCACTACCGGGAGGCGCCGGCGGGTGCCGGAGCCGGATCTGGGTGTCATGCCGATTCGACGTCTCGCTTCCTCGATCGGTTCCCTACGTCGACTCGACCGAGTTTCGTGCCGTCGCCGGGCTTTGCGAAGCTACCTTCGTGGAAGCCGCACGGCATTACCTTATCGCCGGTGTCGACCGCCGGCACTGCGTCGTAGTCGGCGGCGGTATCGCCGGGCTTGTCGCGGCCTACGCGATCGGCGCGGATTCCCGGTTCGCGGTGACCGTCGTGGAGGCCGGCCGGCGGATCGGCGGCACGCTGGTCTCCCGCGAGGTCGCCGGTATCGGCGTCGACGTGGGGGCCGAGGCCATGTTGTTCCGCCGCCCGGAGGGCGCGGCGCTCCTGGCCGAACTCGGGCTCCCGCCCGTCCATCCGACGTCGGCGCAACCACGGATCTGGTCACGTGGCGAGCTGTGCCCCCTGCCCCGGACGATGATGGGGGTGCCTCTCGACGTGCCCGGCCTCCTCGAGAGCGGAGTGTTGTCGGCGGACGGTGTCGAGGCTGTGCGGCGCGAGGCCGAACTGCCGCCTTCGGTCTTCGGCACCGATGTCTCGGTAGGAGAGTTGGTGGCCGGCCGGATGGGTCCCGAGGTCGTCGACCGGTTGGTCGAGCCGCTGCTGGGCGGGGTGTATGCGGGCCGGGCTCGAGAGCTATCGGCGATGGCCGTCGTGCCGACATTGGCCGAGCGGGCGCGCGAGGGCAGTTGGGGGGCAGCGTCGCCGCCACCGGTCGCTAGCCCGGTGTTCGTCGGCACTCCCGGCGGGCTCGGAGTGTTGCCGGATCGGCTGGCGGCAACCGGGCGGTTCGAAGTGCGCAGGGGTTCGGCGGTGCGCCGAATCCGGAGAACGGCCGACGGGTTCGCGCTCGAGGTCGGCTCCCCGGACGGGGGCGAACCTCGCGGGCTCGTGGTGGCCGACGACGTGGTGCTCGCCGTCCCACCGTCGGCGGCAGCCACGCTGCTCTCCGGGGTCGCTCCGCGGGCGTCGCACGAGCTGGATCGGATCCCGGCCGCCTCCGTGGCGGTGATCACGCTTGCCGTGCCCGAGCAGCAGGCCGAAGGACTGGATGGTCGGCGCAGATCGGTTTCGGCCGCGCCGTCGGGTTTCCTGGTGCCTCCGGTCGAGGGACTGGTCACCAAGGCGGCGACGTTCTCCTGGCGGAAGTGGGACTGGGTGAGGGCGGCCGGCGGGCCGGCCGGGATCGCGCTGTTGCGGACCTCGTGCGGAAGGTACGGCGAAGCCTTGATCTCGCAACGCGCGGACGCGGACTTGGTGGCGCAGGCGCTGGCTGACCTCACTACGGTGACCGGGCGCTCCTTGCATCCGATCGAGACGCACGTGCAACGCTGGCCGGACGGCCTGCCGCAATACCTCGTCGGACATCGCGACCGGGTGGCGCGCATCCGCGAGGCCGTGGCTCACTCGGGCGAGTTCGCCGGGCGACTCGCCGTTTGTGGCGCGGCCTACGACGGTGTCGGCGTGCCCGCGGTCATCGCCTCTGCCCACCGGGCAGCGGCTGAGATCACCGCCGACCGAACCTGACGGCCGACCATGACGGTTGGGCATGCGGGCACAATGACGACATGAGCGACAAGCCGACAACCAAGGCCGGGCGAACCCGCGAGTTGAACGACACGATCCGGTACACGATGTGGTCGGTCTTTCGTCTTTCGACACCGCTCGGCGAGGGCGGCGACCGCGACGCCGCGACCGCCGAACTGACCGAGCTCTTCGACAAACTCGATGCCGAGGAGGTGGTTCTCCGGGGTCTGTACGAGTTGAGCGGTGTCCGTGCGGACGCGGACGTAATGGTGTGGTGGCACGCGGCCACGGTGGAGGACCTGCAGGCGGCGTACCAACGGCTCAGGGCGACCGCGTTCGGGCACCACCTCGAGCCGGTGTGGTCACAACTCGCCCTGCACCGGCCGGCCGAGTTCAACAAGAGCCACATCCCGGCCTTCCTGGCCGACGAGGCGCCGGGTGCCTACGTCTGCGTCTACCCGTTCGTGCGGTCCTACGAGTGGTACCTGCTCGATGATGCCGAGCGCCGGGCTCTGCTCGCCGAGCATGGCCGGATGGGCCGCGGCTACCCGGACGTCCGGGCCAACACGGTGGCCAGCTTCGCGCTCGGCGACTACGAGTGGATCTTGGCGTTCGAGGCCGAGGAACTGCACCGGATCGTGGACCTGATGCGAGACTTGCGCGCGTCCGGCGCCCGGCGGCATGTGCGTGAGGAGATCCCGTTCTTCACGGGACCGAGGGTCGCGCCGGCGGAACTGCTGGCGCGACTTCCATAGTGAATCCGTTCGGCGTGGCCGGGAACCGGAATCGATGACGAGGCGTCTGATCGGTATGACCACTGTGATGCGCGCCGCGGCAACCGCGGCGATCCTGATCGCGCTGGCCGCGTGCGGCGACACCGACACCGCCGACCGTGCCACTGACGCGGACGGCACCGCCGACGGCGCCGCCGACGGCGCCGGCCCGTCGGCGACGGCAGACGGCGGACCGCCGGCTCTGCCCCAGGGCCCGGTGGTGGGCTTCGGGACCGTCATCGACGACGCCAAGGGCCCCGGCGACGGAGCCGAACTGTGCCTCGGGGCGGTCGCCGAGTCCGCGCCACCGCGGTGCGAAGGCATCCCGCTCGAGGGCTGGACCTGGAAGGGCCGCGGTTTCGACGAGATCGACGGCGTCAGGTTCGGGGCGTACGCCGTCACCGGGACCTATGACGGCTCCACGATAAAGGTCACCGGCGAACCGATCTCCGGTGCGCTCTACGACACCGCGCCCGACGAGAGCTTTCGCACGCTGCAAGGCACCAGGTGTCCGGAGCCGAAGGATGGCTGGCAGGTTGTCAATCGGCTCAAGGCCACCGCCAGGGCGCTGGATCAGGTCGAAGGCGCCGCTGCCGGGCTCGACGGCTACACCCGGCACTGGGTCGATCGGTTCACGCCGGTGAGTGCGACCGCCGACGAGGAGGGAAACCCCGACTCCGAGCCAGGCGTGGGTGGCGAGGATCCGGCCCCCGGAACGAACCGGGGCGGCGGTCTCACCACACCGCTGACCGTCGTGCTCAATGTCCAGGTGACCGGCGATGTCGAGGTGGCCGCGAAACGGCTCCGCACTCAATGGGGTGGCGCGCTCTGCGTGACGAACCCTGAGCGTGACGAAGACGAACTCGCTCGGATCGCTCGGGAACTGGCGGCCCAGCAGGGCATCGACGAGGCCGCGCCGGTCAACGGCATGGTGTCGGTGAAGGTGCTCTACGACGATGGGTCGCTGCAAGAACGCCTGGACGAGCGGTACGGCCCCGGCACGGTCGTGGTCCTGAGTTCCCTCCACGACGTGGCCTGACTGCCGACCCGGCAGTTATCTGGCCAAATTCGCGGCGTGTCGTCGGTCAATTGCCGGGTCGATCACGTGCTCGCCTCATGGAGCCTAAGGCTGATCGAGTTGATGCAATACCGATCGCCGGTCGGCGTGCCGTAGCCGTCGGGAAAGACGTGGCCGAGGTGCGATCCACAGCTGGCGCACCGCACCTCGACCCGCTTCATGCCGTGCGAATCGTCCTCTAGGTACTCGACGGTGTCGGTGATCGGCTGGTAGAACGACGGCCAACCGCAGCCGGAGTGGAACTTGGTGGTCGACGTGAAGAGTTCGGCGTCGCACGCCCGACAGACGTAGACGCCATCGGTCTCGGTGTCGGTGTACTCGCCGGTGAACGCCCGTTCGGTACCGGCCTCGCGAAGCACCGCGTACTCCTGGGCCGTCAGCTGAGATCGCCATTCGTCGTCCGTCTTCGTCACCTCATACGACATGGGGACAACGGTAGCGGCCGTGGGGAAGCCCGGCAGCGATGCGGACGACTAGGCTGCACGAGTGGCCAAGACTGTGGCGGCCGAGGTGCTGGCAGAGGGACGGATCGTCCGGGTGTCGAGCCCGGACCGGGTGATCTATCCGGCCACGGAGCGGACTCCGGATATCACCAAGCTCATGGTGGCCGAGTACTTCGTCTCCGTCGGCGACGGCTTGATGCGCGCGCTCCGGGACCGGCCCACCGCCCTGGAGCGGTGGCCCTCGGGGGTACATCCGGGAATGACGCTGGCGACCGGCCGCCCATCGAAGGGCGCCGACCGCGATGCCGCGTTCTATCAGAAGCGAGTGCCACAAGGGGCGCCGGACTTCGTGGAGTCCGCGACCATTACCTTCCCGTCCGGCCGAACCGCGGCCGAGGTGTGCCCGACGGAACTGGCGGTCCCGGTGTGGTGTGCGCAGATGGGCACGCTGACGTTCCATCCGTGGCCGGTCCGTCGCTCGGATGTCGACCGGCCGGATGAGTTGAGGATCGACCTCGATCCGCAACCGGGCACGGACTTCGGCGACGTGGTCCGGATCGCCGGGGTCGCGCGCGGTCTCTTCGAGGAGCTCGGGATCCGACCGTTCGTGAAGACTTCGGGCAGTCGCGGAGTGCACGTATACGTGCGGATCGAGCCGCGCTGGGACTTCGTCGACGTCCGGCACGCCGCGATCGGCTTCGGTCGCGCGCTCGAGCGGCGCGATCCCGGCGTGACCACGGCGTGGTGGAAAGAGGAGCGTGGCGCCCGGATCTTCGTCGATTTCAACCAGAACTCGCGCGACCGCACCATCGCGTCGGCGTACTCACTGCGTCCGCTGCCGGGCGCTCCGGTCTCGACACCGGTGACCTGGGACGAACTGGTCGGGTGCGGCGATCCAGCCGAGTTCAACCTGCTCACCGTGCCAGCGCGAATCGAGGCCGGGGACCCGTGGGGGGAGATCGATGAGGCGGCACACTCGATCGAGCCGCTGCTCGCGCTGTACGACGAGTCCGGGCTGGGTGAGATGCCGTATCCGCCTGACTACCCGAAGATGCCGGGCGAGCCGCCGAGGGTGCAGCCATCGAAGAAGAACGAGGCCAATTGGGCCGTCAACGCCGACGGCACCGAGCGTCACGTCGATCGGTGACCTGGCCAACGCTCGTCCACCCGGTAGTTGGCACGCGACACGCCGACAATCTTCGACGATAACTGCCGGGTCGGCGGCTAGCCGAGGACGTCGGCGAGGTTGTAACCGACCGGCTCGCCGAGTTGGTCGTAGCCGCAGGATTCCGGGTCGCGATCGGGGCGCCACCGTTTGAACTGTGCGGTATGCCGGAACCGGCGACCCTCCATGTGGTCGTAGCCGACCTCGAGCACCCGCTCGGGCCGGAGCGGCACGAACGAGAGGTCCTTGCCGGTGCTCCATCGCGACTGGGTGCCGGGGACTCGATCCGGGTTGGCGATGGCCCACCGTGCCGATTCGGGGGCCGATCCAGGGGCGGATTGAGGGGCCGATTCGCCTGCCCACTCACCCCAGGGGTGCTGGTCGAGCGGGCACTCCAGCGGACGCAGTTCGGCCAGGAGTTCGGCTCGGCGAGCCATGCTGAACGAGGCCGACACCCCGACGTGGCGCAGCTTGCCGCCGTCGTACAGGCCGAGCAACAGCGAACCCAGCAGGGGATGGGCGTCGGTGGAGTTCTTGTGGCGGCGATAGCCGGCGACGACGACATCAGCGGTGCGGGCATGTTTGATCTTCAGCATGGTGCGGCCGTTCGGGGTGTACGGCGCGCCCAGCGGCTTGGCCACCACTCCGTCCAATCCGGCACCCTCGAAGCTGTCGAACCAGTCGGCCGCCAGCGCCGCGTCGGTCGTGGTCCGGGTGAGGAAGCACCGGCCGCCCAATCCGCTCCGTCCGCCGAGTCCGGCCAGCATCTCCGCCAGCGCCGCGCGCCGTTCGACGAAGGCGCGGTCGAGGTAGGAGTCGTGGGCGTCCGCTAGAAGGTCGAACGCGACGAACCCGGCCGGGGTGGTCTCGGCGAGGAGTCCGATTCGCGAGGCGGCCGGATGTATCCGCTCCTGGAGCACCTCGAACGCCAGCCGCTCGGGGCTCTCGTTCGCGGCCTTGCCCGCCGATCCGTCCGCGGACGGATCGACGGGTCGGGCCACGAGTAGTTCGCCGTCGAGCACGCAGCGCTCCGGCAGCTGCCGACGAGCCGCGGCGATCACCTCCGGGAAGTAGCGGGTCAGCGGTTTGGTGTTGCGGGAGGCCAGTTCGACCTCGTCGCCGTCCTTGAAGAGGAGGCACCGGAAGCCGTCCCACTTCGGCTCGAACGACAAGCCCGTGATCTCTCCGACGGTATACCGATCGGGATCCGGGATCCCGGAGATGCTCTTGGCCAGCATCGGGAGAATCGGGGGCATGACGGGAAGGTCCACGGCCCCAATCTAGCCGCCGGAGGCCGCCCGCCGGGCGAGTACATTTGCGCGACTCGCCAGCACCCCCCTTAGTCTTGGCAGTTGATCCCCGGTTGGTCTGCCGGCAGGGCCCGCCTGACTTTGAATCAGGACTAGCGACGTAGGTTCGACTCCTACCCGGGGAGCTGGCGAGGAATCCACTCTCGCTCGAAGGCAACCAGTCCGGTCCAACCAGGAGTAGCCCGGTGTCCGACAATCTGATCGTGATCGTGCTCGCCGCCGGCAACGGCACCCGGATGCGTTCCACCACCAGCAAGGTCCTGCATGCGATCGGCGGCCGCAGCATGATCTGGCACGTGCTGAATGCCGTCGAGAAGCTGGAGCCGCGCGAACTGGTGACCGTGATCGGTGCCCAGCGGGAGCAGGTCGGTCCGCACGTATCCGAACACTTCCCGAACGTGCTGCTGGCGCTGCAGGAGACACAGGACGGCACCGGGCACGCGGTCCGTGTCGCACTGGAGGCGCTCGGCGAGCGATCAAAGGCCGGAGAGCGCGCCGCCACGGTCCTGGTGGCCTACGGAGACACGCCCCTGCTCCGAGCGGAAACCCTGCGGCAGTTCGTCGCCGATCACGACGCTTCCGAAGGCGCCGTCAGCATCCTCAGCGGCATCGTGGACGATCCGAACGGATACGGCCGGATCGTGCGTACGCCGTCGGGCGACGTGGCCGGCATCGTGGAGCACAAGGACGCGTCACACGAGCAGCGGCTGATCCGCGAGATCAATTCCGGAATCCTGGCCATCGATGCCGGCTTCCTCGCCGAGTCGCTGCCGGCCCTGGGCAATGGCAACGCGAGCGGTGAGTTCTACCTGACCGACATCGTGGCGATGGCCCGCGCGGCGGGGCTGATGGTGGCGGCGTTCCCGCTGGGGGAGACCCTGGAGATCCAGGGGGTCAACGACCGCGCACAACTGGCGGCCCTGGGCCAGGTGCTGAATCGGCGACTGGTGCACGCCGCGATGCTGGCCGGTGTCACCGTCGTCGATCCCGACAGCACCTGGATCGATGTCGATGTCCAGATCGCTCCGGATGTCACGATCCTGCCCGGCACGCAATTGCTGGGTCGGACGACCATAGAGTCGGGTTCGGTGATCGGCCCCGACACCACGCTTCGAGACACCGAGGTCAGCGCGGATGCCACCGTTCTCCGCAGTCACTGCCTGACGGCTTCGGTCGGCGCCGGCGCCACGGTCGGGCCGTTCTCCTACCTTCGGCCGGGTACCGTCGTCGCCGACGCCGCGAAGGTCGGCGCCTTCGTGGAGTCGAAGAACTCGTTCATCGGCCCTGGAGCGAAGGTGCCCCACCTGTCCTATGTGGGTGACGCCGAGATCGGGGAGGGTGCCAACATCGGAGCGGGCACGATCTTCGCCAACTATGACGGGATCGGCAAACACCGTTCGCGCGTCGGCCGGTACGCGCGAACGGCGTCCAACAACACATTCGTGGCCCCCGTGGAGATCGGTGACGGGGCGGCGACCGGAGCCGGTGCGGTGATCCGCCGCGACGTTCCTCCCGGGGCCCTGGCCGTCAGCAGCGGACCGCAACGCCATATCGCCGGCTGGGTCCAGCGCCGCTGGCCGGGAACCATGATGGCGAAGGCCGCCGAGGCATGGGCCGGCCCGCTTTCCGATGCGGGCGCCGGAGCGGCGGATTGTCCGCCCCTCGGCCCTGCGTCAGAATCGGTATCAGCAGCACCGTCATCGGCGCCAGCGCCAGCGCCTGCGCCTGCGCCGGAGGCAGCGGGACCAGCGTCGGTGCCCGAGTCCGGCAACGCACCCCGAAGCGACCAGGAGTGACCCGTGGGCGGAACCAAGACAACCACCCAGAAGCAATTGATGGTCTTCAGCGGCCGGGCACACCCGGGCCTGGCGGCCGAGGTTGCCACGCAGTTGGAGACCACCCTGGTGCCGATGCTGGCCTACGAGTTCGCCAACTCCGAGAAGTACGTCCGATACGAGAAATCCGTGCGGGGCTGCGATGCGTTCGTGCTCCAGAGCCACACCGCTCCGATCAACGAGTGGATCATGGAACATCTGATCATGTGCGACGCTCTCAAACGAGCGTCCGCCAAGCGGATCACTGTGGTCATGCCGTTCTACGGGTACGCTCGTCAGGACAAGAAGCACCGTGGCCGGGAACCGATCTCGGCTCGGTTGATGGCGGACCTGTTCCGGACCGCTGGCGCGGATCGCCTGATCACCGTCGACCTGCACACCGACCAGATCCAGGGCTTCTTCGACGGTCCGGTCGATCATCTGATGGCGCTGCCGATCCTGGCCGACTACGTCGGCGAGAAGTACGCCGGGCATCCGATGACGGTGGTCTCGCCCGACGCCGGACGCATCAAGGTGGCCGAACGCTGGTCGGCGAGGCTGGGCGGCACGCCGCTGGCCTTCATCCACAAGACTCGCCGCTCGGACGTGCCGAACGAGACGGTGGCCAATCGGGTCGTCGGAGACGTTCGCGGGCGGATGTGCGTGTTGGTCGACGACATGATCGACACCGGGAGCACGATCGTGAAGGCGGCTGACGCGCTGATGGCCGAGGGCGCCAGCGGTGTCATCATCGCCGCCACTCACGCGATCATGTCCGATCCCGCCGTCGATCGCCTGAAGAACAGCTCGGTGACGGAGGTGGTCGTCACCGACACGCTCCCGCTGGCCGCGGACCGGGTGTTCGACAAGCTCACCTGCCTGTCGATCGCTCCGTTGCTGTCCCGCGCCATCAGGGAGGTCTTCGAGGACGGTTCGGTCACCAGCATGTTCGATCCGCACGCCTGAGCGACCTGAGGTGGTGTCGGCGGTCGTGTCGTCTCTGCGCGGGTGAGCCCAGTGGCTGGATTTCGCCTCCCGTGGCGCCGTCGGTAGGGTTGCGGGGTTGCCTCGGCGAGGGAGCATCACGCTCCGTGATCGACAAGGCGATCGACAGTGCTGGGACCAGCTCGACACCGATGTTCGACCGTTCCCGACCGCGCGGCTCATGTCGCTGACACCGTCGGCCGCGCTGTCTGATCGCGTGGCAAGCCCTCCTCGCAAAATCCCACTTGTCGACCGCGTCACGCAGCCATCAGGAGCAGGTATGTCCACCGCCAACACCGGCGTCCAGAAGAGCGGCACCCAGAGCATCGCCGCCGAAGCTCGAACCGAATTCGGCAAGGGCGCCGCACGGCGGATCCGCCGTGCGCACAAGGTGCCGGCCGTCATCTACGGCCACGGCAGCGACCCTGTGCACGTGACCCTGCCCGGGCACGAGACGATGATGGCTCTCAAGCACGGTGGGGCCAACGCGCTGCTCGACTTGCAGGTCGCCGGCAAGAGTCAGCTCGCGCTCACCAAGCAGGTGCAGGTCGACCCGGTACGCCGTACGCTCGAGCACATCGACTTCATCGCCGTGGTTCGCGGAGAGAAGGTCACCGTGGACATTCCGGTGCACCTGATCGGCGAGGCGGTTCGCGATGCGCTGGTCGTGACCGAGAACGCCACCGTGCAGGTCGAGGCCGAGGCCACGCACATCCCGGAGTCCATCGAGGTGGACATCGAGGGCATGGAGGTCGGCACCCAGGTCACCGCCGGAGAACTGACCCTGCCGTCCTCGTGCACCTTGGTCTCGGATCCGGAGATCTTGATCGTCAATGTCACCGCCAAGCAGAGCGCGGAGGCGTACGAGGCGGAGATGAGCGAGGCCGGAGCCGGTGTCGAGAACGACGCCGAGCCCGTCGGGTCGACCGGCTCCGACGCCGCCGGTGACGGTGCTGCCGGCGACTGAGACCACCCCGGGTGGCGCGAGCCCGGTCGGTGAGACGCCGATCGGCCCGTGGTTGGTGGTCGGACTCGGAAACCCGGGAGCGCGCTACGAGCGGCATCGCCACAATGCGGGCTACCGTGCCGTCGAGGAACTGGCCGCGCGTCTAGGAGGGCGCTTCCGGGCGCACAAGTCGCGCGTGGCCGACGTCGTGGAGGCACGTCTGCCGGCCGCGAACCAGACGAGTGCCGGACCGCGAGTGATTCTGGTGAGGCCCCGTAGCTATATGAACACCACCGGCCGGCCGGTCGCGTCGATGATGGGGTTCTACCGGGTGGAGCCGGGTCGCCTCGTCGTCGTCCATGACGAGCTCGACGTTCCGTTCCCGGCGTTGCGCGTGAAGTTCGGGGGCGGCGACAACGGGCATAACGGGTTGCGATCCATCCGCGCCTCGTTGGGGTCCGGGGAGTACTTCCGGATCCGCATGGGTATCGGCAGGCCGACAACGGCTCAGCCGGTCACCGACTTCGTCCTGTCCGCGTACCCGAAGGAACAGGCCCAGCAACTACCCGAGCAGGTGTCCGCGGTCGCGGATGCCACCGTGATGTTGATCACTCGTGGTCTGGCCGCGACTCAGAGCGTCTTCAACCGAGGACTAGGGCCAACACCGGAGCCGGACACACGTGGCTAGTCCGGACCTAGTCCGAATTGACTACACCGGTCAGTCGATCGGCCCATGCCTTCGATCGCGATTTGGTGGTTCTCTCACCTGAGACGGCTCGAATGCCCGCGCGTCAGTCATCGCTACCAGATTTTTTCGTCTTTTGTGCTGGAAGTGTCGCTGTTCGGGATAGGCAATTTCGGCGGACGCTGGGGCTGAGAGATGAGCCCTTCGGGCGATTGCGGTGAATGATCGGCAAATTGGAGACTTCATCGAGTTGTCCGTTCGGATCTCGTGGGTAAGAGGAAGGTCGATGGAATCTCAGGCATCGCGAATCGCTGATCTGCTCGAGGCGGATCAGGTAGTCGGCCTGTCGACGGCACAGTCCGAGGTGGCCGCTGCCCACCTCGACCGGCGGTCGTCGTCGAATCGCCACCACCGCCATCTCGGGCTGGAGATGACGGTCGTGTGCGCTGTCGTCGTCGCGGTCGGATCGGTGTTGGCTGTGCCAGGTGCCCTGCTCGCCGCGGTTCTGGCGATGTGCCTTGTCGTCAACTATCACGCCGGCCGGGAGACGGTCCGGCCCGGGCTCCCTCATGTCGGACGCATCCTCCGCGACACCGCGCTTCCGGTCGCCGTGGTGGCCGTCGGTGTCGCCGCGGGGGTGGTGAGTGCCGCTCAACTGAGCAACTCCCTGATCATGGTGGGCGCCGCCGCCGTCGTCGCGATGATCGCGACCCTCGCGCGCCGGATCGTCAACGGCCAGGTCCGTCTGCTGGTGGTCGGCGATCAGATGGCGATCGCGACTGCTGCCACCCGGTGGGCGCACGAGCCGCGGGTGACGATCGTCGGCGCGCTGGTCCTGGAGCCTGAGGCGACCCCGCCGCTCGCCGATCCGGAACTCTTCGGGGTGCGTTCGATCAACGGAATCGACGAGGTCGATGCCTGGGCCGACCGATGGGACGCGGACATGGTCGTGGTGTTCCCGGGACCTGGCGTCAACTCCGAACAGGTGCGACAGCTGAGCTGGCATCTGGAAGGCGCCGGAGCCTCGCTCGCGGTCGCCGGCGTACTCGACTCGATTGCCCCGCATCGCATCGACCAGACCCACTTCGCCGGTGTCACCCTGATGCACGTCCGCTCCAGCCGGCCTTCCGGCTTCATCCGCACCACCAAGCAGGTGGTCGACCGGATCGCGGGCGCCCTGTTGTTGGCAGCGGTGGCCCCGGTGCTGGCACTGCTTGCCCTGGCGATCCGGATCGAGTCGTCAGGCCCCGGCATCTTCAGGCAGATCAGGGTCGGCAAGGACGGCACGCTGTTCACGATGTACAAACTGCGCAGCATGCACCTCGACGCCGAGGCGGTCAAGGCCGACCTCGAGGCCGAGAACGAAGCCAGCGGCCTGCTGTTCAAGATGAAGCACGATCCCCGGATCACCGGGTTGGGCGCCGTGCTGCGCAAGACTTCGCTCGACGAGCTGCCGCAGCTCATCAATGTGGTCAAGGGGGAGATGTCCTTGATCGGTCCTCGGCCCGCCCTGCCCGAAGAGGTGGAGCGGTACTCGGTCAAGGAACGCCGCCGGCTCGCGGTGCGTCCGGGAATCACCGGACTGTGGCAGGTCAGCGGCCGATCCGACCTGGACTGGGAGACCTCGGTCGATCTGGACCTGCGGTACGCCGACAACTGGCGCCTCACCGACGACGCGGTGATCGGGCTGCGGACCTTCGACGCCGTCATTCGTTCCCGCGGCGCCTACTAGCCGACTCTCTCCGCCCACCTCTCCGGTCCCCGGCTCCGTAGCGGCGCCCGCCGGCCACCCCCACCGGCGTCAGATTCCTCTGCCGCGGTGGTGCAGGATCTCCATGACTCGCGCCGGGCTGATCACACCGAAGGCGACAGCGGTCGCCAGCGGAGCCCGGAGCTCGCGCGGGTTCTGGCGAAAGGCTCGGGCGGCCCATCGTAGGGCCTCGCGGCGGTGTTTCTGCGCGGCGTGCGCGAAGGCGATCTGTCCTTTGATCCGCGCCGCACCGACCGCCGAGGTCTCGAACTCGGGGTACCGTTCGAGGATCCAGCTCAGTCCGGCGATCATCGTTTCCCAGCGACGGAAGAAGAAGGACTGCTTGCCCCACCGGACGATGGCGACGGGCACGTCGACATTGAGGATCGGGTGCACCTTGGCGGCTCGCAGGAGAAACTCGTAGTCCTCGCCGAATCCTCCGGGGACCTCCTCGCTCACCAGTCCGATTCGATCCAGCAGGACCGAACGCCGCATGAGGTAGGTCGAAGGGTGCATCTCCGTATGCCGATCTCTCAGGAGCTCGGCGAAGTCGACCGCGTCCATGTCCAGGGTGCGCGGATGCTCATCATTGTCGTACCGCACGGTGATTCCGCCCGTCGCCAGGCCGGCTCCGGGTTTCGCTTCGAGCAGTGCCACCTGCAGCCGGAGCTTGGGGGGCAGCCAGTAGTCGTCGTCGTCGCAGAACGCCACGAAGTCGGCGGTGGAGGCATCGATGCCGCTGTTGCGGGCGCCGGCCAGCCCGGCGGTGTGAGTGTTCGCGATGACCCGGACCGGCCGGCGCGGATCGGAGTCGGCCAACGTCGGGTCGGGGTCGGACTGGTCGAACACGACGATGGTCTCGACGACGGCGTCGAGGTCCTGGTCGGCAACCGCCTGGATCGCCTCGCGCACCATCTCCGGACGATCCCGGGTAGCGATGACCACCGAGACCAACGGTGCCGACACCGGTGGGCGCGGCGACGGGTCATGATCGGCAGGTGCGGACGTGGCCGGGGTTTCGCTCACGCGTCTTGCTCCTAGCGGTGGATGGTGTCTATCGGACGGGTGCGGTGGCGGACAGTGCCTAATGCGGGGTCTAATGCGGGGGGTCTAGTGCGGGCCGGAAAAGGGGTGGGGAAGCGACGCATCGGGGTGCCGGCCGTGATCGGAGGCCGGGCTCGGGCCGGCGGCATCGTGTGGTTCGGCCCCAGGTTCGATCCCGGGTTCGATGCCGGGAGCGATGCTGGCCCAGACCGGCTCCGGTCCACTCTCGGAGTCGCAGCTCACCGTGGGCACTCGGCGATAGCGCAACGCCAGCAGGTCGGCTCGGTCCAGGCGAAATCCGCGCCCGGACACGTGCACGACGCGCAGATCGAGATGGCGGTCGTGGCTGAGGCCCAGCGCGCTGGTCACACCGCTGCCGACCACCGCGGCGCCGGTGCCGGTGCGGTCGATGGCGGCCTCGACCAGCCGACGGACGACCGTGGATCGGGACAGCAGCCGGGTGCGTCGTTCCCGGCCGGGCCGGCGACGTCGGGCGCCGGGCCAGGCCGTTGCCGGGTCGGCGGCCGGGTCGACAGCAGGGTCGGCGGCCGGGTCGGGGAGCATCGTGCCGCCGGCCTTCGAAGCGGTCAGCAACTCCGACCACGCCGGACACGAAGCCGCCGTTCGGCCGCACTCGCAGACCAGACTCTCGGCGCCGGACTCGGCAAGCCGGGGTAGGTCACCCAGCCAGACGGCCCCGCCGATACGGGCGAGCCGGGTGCCGAGTTCTCGTCGCCGCTCCGCGTCGGCGGCGAGCACCGCGACTACCACCGGTGCGTGGAGCGCGGTCGGCCGGCGACCTCGTGGCGGGCCAGGCGCGGCTACCAACCCGCCGAAGCGCCGCACGGCGGCGGCGACCTCGACGCTGTCCTCCGGTGCCTCGCGGGTGCCCGTGCTGCCGAGCCGATCGATCCAGCCGGACAACTCGCCGGGCTCGGCGATCAGTCGGATGAGGTCTCGGCGCTGACACCATTCCGCGAACCGCATCTGGTGCTCGTCAACGTGTTCGCCGTACGCCGGGTCGCGGGCCAACACGATCGGCCGATGGCCTGCCTTCTTGACGTCCATGATCGTGCCAGGTCCGCCGTGGGTGATGACGATGTCGGATCCCCCGATACGCGCCGCCATGTCCTGTGGGGTCAGCAACGCGTCGCCGCTCGCGTGGGTCGGGACCCCGGTCGAGCCGTACTGGATGAAGACATCGTCACGCGGATGGCCGGCCGCCCTGTGGTCGGCCCAGGCGACCAGCCGGTCGAACGGGTGATGGTCGGTGCCGACCAAGATCGTGATCCTCACAGCAAGGGGCCGATCTGGATCGCGTCGTCGTACAGCACGTTCTGTTCCGGCCACTGGGTCAGCATCAGATCGGCGAACGGACGGACCAGCCGCCCGGTCATCGTCGGTGAGTCGATCCTGTCGTAGACCTCGATGTACACCGTGCGGCGGCGGGTGAGCCAGCCCAGCACGAAGTACGGAAATGCCACCGCCGCGCCCGTCGAGACGATCACGTCGGGCCGGAACCCGCGAAGTACGCGGACCGCCTGCCAGGTGTTGCGCAGCAGGTTGGGGATGTTGCGGGTAGTGGGCCGGTAGGCCCAGGTGACATCGTCCTCGTCGGCGAGCTGGCCGATCGCGTCGATGGTGTCGAAGCAGACCCAGGCGCGCTCGGATTGCTCCCACCATGGCCGAAGGGTCATCAGTTGCGCGAGATGGCCGCCACTGGAACCGACGAGGAGAACCCGAGTCACGACTCCTCCTCTCGCCGGGCGAGCGCCGCGGCGGTCATCACGATGGGCAGCCCGTAGGGCAGGGACCCGTAGTAGAGCAGTTCGATGCTGGACACCAGCAGCACGGTGTTGGCGGCCAGCCCGACGGGATCCATTCGTCGCCAGGACCGGAAGTAGCAACTCAGGAAGAACATCAGGAAGAGCGCGGTCGCGAACGGCCCGTGAGAGACCAACAGCATCCAGAACTGGCCCTGGGTGCCGACCGGGGCCGAGCGGGGTTCGGCGCTGGGAAATGGACCCCCGTGACCTAGGAACGGAGACTTCGGGACGCTGGCCAGGGCTTCGACGTACAAGAACAACCGGGTGTCGTTGCTGTTCTTGTCCGCATCGGTGCTCAGCCGGTTGCCCAGTCGTTCCTCGACCGGCAGGACGGTGAACAACGCCAACCCCAGCGCGGCGGCGACGACCAGTGCGATGACCGGCGCCGCTCGCTTGACCAACGACAGCCGGACGGCGACGTAGACCATCGAGATGCCGATGCCGAGGAACATGCCGCGGTTCAACGTGAGGAAGGCCGGAACCGCCGAGATCGGCAACAGGATCGCGACGGCGCGAAAGCGCCATTCGCCCCTGACCTCCAACAGATAGGCGACGACGAACGGCAACAGCAGGGAGTAGACGCTTCCCCAGTTGTTGGTGTACAAAAACGGCGCGCTGGGCCGCGGCGCCACCTGCAGGAACGAATCCGGGTTGTACTGGGCGAGCCGCCGGATCACCATGTAGTTGACCAGCTGATTTCCCATCAGCCCGTCGGGGACCACGAAGCTCATCGGCGTACGCAACTGGCCATTGGGGAAGAGCCCCCCGAGGTAACCGCCCACGATGGTGACGATCCAGAGCGCCGTCATGCACCCCGCGACGTAGCGGCGGGTGAGGTGCTCGGCCCCGTTGTAGACATACAGGAACATGATCGTGCAGGAGACGTAGATGCCGTAGCGGTAGGTGAACTCCAGAATCGCGCCGCCGCCGTTGACGAGGAGCCCGGTAAAGCTCACCCAGACCATGAACATCAGCCACAAACCGAAGCCGACGGGTGCCGAGACCGCACGCCTTCGGACCAGATAGGCGGTCATGATGGCCGCCGTCGGCAACAGCATGATGTCCAGCAGGCCGATGGCCCACCACGCCGGGAAGCCGACGAACATGAACGCCAACGGCCAGCGTGGTAGTGGCCCCCGGGCTGAGATCCTGCCGCCCCGAACCGAACCCACATCCGGGCGCGCGGTGAGGAGAGTCACAAGTGGAGGGTCCTAAGCCAAACCGATGTCCCGCTGGGCTGAATTGATAGTATATGGGTTCTGTTGTCGCCGTGGAGCCGAATCGCCGTGCCCGTAACCGTTGTGTAGGGGTCTCGCTTGTCCAACACCAATTCGCAAGTCATATCGCTGGACATCCGGCGGTACCTGCGCGCGCTTCGTCGCGGTTGGCCGTGGATCGTGGGATGCACGCTGCTCGGCCTGCTCGCCGCCGGTGGCTTGCTCGCGCTGAAGCCCACCCAGGCCACCGCGACCACGCTGGTGAACATCAACGTGGTCACGCCGGAGCCCTTCAACGCGCAGCGGAACCTCTCCTCCCTCATCGATGCCCAGACCGAGGTGCAGACCGTCCGGTCCTCGGCGGTGGTGTCCCGCGCGGCCGAGAAGATCAAGGGCATGACGGCCGCCGAGGTTCGGCAGGGGACGACGGCCGCGGTCGAGGCGAACGCCACCGTGGTCCGAGTCAACTTCCAAGCGGGCTCGCCGGTCGACGCCATCAACGGCGCGGACATCGTGGCCGAGCAATACCTGATCTACCGCGGGGAACAGGCCAACGCCAGGCTCGAGAAGCCGGTCGGCAACCTCGAGAAGCGGCGCGCCCAGATCAGGGACGACCTGCAACGCCTGGGTGGCACGCTGAGCACCGCGAAACGAGATTCCACCGAGTTCGAGCAAGCGCTGACGGAGCGTGACCAACTCAACACCGAACTCGACAACGTCTCGGAGAAGCTCTCGACGATCATCGCCATCGATACCTCCGGTGGGTCGATCCTCACCAGCGCGGCCGACCTCGGTGCGGTGGTCACCCCGAACCGGACCCTGAGCCTGGCGACCGGGCTGATCGTGGGCTTCCTCCTCGGTCTCGTGGTCGCGTTCTTCCGAGTGCTCAACAGCCGCAAAGTTCGCGAGGCGGTCGACGTCGACGAGGCGGGCGCCGGCCCTCTGCTCGCCGAGCTCGGTCTCCTGCAGGCCAGCTTCACCGACTCCGAGGCGGGCAACGACGGAGCCCGCACCGCTCGCGAGCGCATGCTGGCGACGCTTCCGGACAGCCGCCAGGTGCTTGCCTTGATCGAGCTTGCTCCGGTCGCTTCCGCCACGACGTTCCCGGTCGGGGTGGCGGTCGCCGAATGCGAGAGCGGGCGGACCGTCGAACTGCTGCTTACCGACCCCACCGAGGACTTCTTCACCCGGATCGCGACCGCGATCGACGCCAAGCGCGTCGGTGGCACGAGCCGGACTCCGCGATACCGGAGCGCGCGCTACCGCGGCCTGTACCTGACCCGCATCGGGCGGTCCGACGGTGCCGGAGACTCGGCGACCGAGCTGCGCCGCATCCTGGCCCTCGAGGACCGTGACGTCGACACGACGGTGATGGCGGTGACGGCGAGTTCGGCCCGATCGACCCGGCTCGCGGCCGCCCGGCTCGCGCAATCGACGATCCTGCTGCTCTCCAGCCGGCATTCGACCAAACAGCAGCTCACCGACCTGGTCGCGGACATCGATGCGGTCGGGGCGCGTATCACCGGCTCGATCGTCGTCAATTCCCCTCGCCACACCGGACCCGCCGCCGAAACCTTCCCCGCGGCGGGGGCAGCGAGCCGGCCCGGTTCCGCGACCACCCCCAGAGCCGGCCGGCCGACATCGAACGGTTCGGATCCGGCCGAGGGCATCCGGCGGCCGGCGGCGTCCGACGGTGTCACTCCCGGGACCAACGGAGCGGCCCGGAAAACCAACGCCTCCGCGCACAAACCGGCGAAGACCACCGCGGCTTCTGCCCGTTCCACAGCGCCCGGAGACGGAATGGCCCAGGATAGACCGCGAACGTAAGACCCAAGTAGACCCAGGCAGACCCAAATAGACGGAGTCTTCAGTGTCCTCACTTGCTCGGTTCGCGCCGACGCGCCTCAAAGACAGTTCGCCGCGGTGGGTCAAGGATGTCGCCAACGTCGGCACACGTGGGTACGGCGTGGCGACTACCTCGCTGCGGCCGGTTCCCGACTTCCTGGTCATCGGCGCCAAACGCGGTGGCACGACCTCGTTGTTCAACTACCTGATGATGCACCCTGGCGTGCTCGGCTTGTTCCCGCAGAGCCGGGGCAAGAAGAGCACGGACTACTTCTTCGCGGGGAATACCCGCTCGCTCACCTGGTATCGCTCGCACTTTCACACCCTGCTCTATCGCGCCCGGCTGCGGCGGCGACTCGGTTACCGGCCGGTCGGCGGCGAAGCCTCGCCGTACTACGTGTGGGATCCGAGGATCGCCGGACGAGTCCGTGCGGTCGCGCCGGAGGTCAAGGCGATCATGCTGATCCGAGACCCCGTCGAACGAGCCTGGTCGCACTATCTGGAGCGCCAGGAGAACGGCGTCGAGCCGCTGTCCTTCGGCGATGCCCTGGCCGCCGAGCCTGATCGGACGGACGGCGAACTGTCGCGCATGCTGGCAGACCCGGCGTACCACAGCACCGCGCACGACTGGTACACCTACCGGGCCCGCGGTCACTACCTCCCGCAGATCCAGAACTGGCTGAAGAGCTTCGATGCCGAACAGTTGCTCGTCGTGCGCAGCGAGGATCTGTACGCCGACGTGCAGGGCGTCTTCGACGAGGTGTGCCGGTTCCTGGGTGTGGACCGGTTCGCGCTGCCGACCACGAAGACGTTCAATGCCAGCTACGTCAAGTCGATGGTGCCCGATCCTCAGCGCGGCGAGTTGGCGGCCCACTTCGCCGGGCCCAACGCCGAGTTGGAGGAGTTCGTGGGCCGCTCTCTCGACTGGACTACCCCTGAGCGCTTGTAGTCCCTTTTGATCATGATTCGCCATTCGCGTCATGGCCGGGCCGATCCGGCGTTTTAATGATCGAGGGCACGACCGTGCCGACTCGGGGGACCTTCCACGCTTGGGGGAAAGAAAATCGTGGGTACGTGGCTGCGCGCCGCCCTGTCCGGCGCCTTGTTGAGTTTCGCCTTCGTGGCGGTCGCCGCCTCGCCGGCACCCGCCGCGGTCGACTCCGCCCTGGCCGGCACCACCCAGGATCAGGCGGCCGGCTCGTGCTGGGAGATCAAGCAGCTTCGTCCCACCGCCACGGACGGACCCTATTGGCTGTTGACTCCGACGATGGCCGCACCGGCCCGGTTCTATTGCGACATGACCACCGACGGTGGCGGCTGGGTGCTGATCGGCAAGGGCCGGGACGCCTGGATCAACGACTACGAGGGCAAGGGCGACTCCGCGGAGCTGGTGTCTCCGGAGACCTCGCCGATGTCGGCTACCACCGTCCAACTGTCCTCGGACCAGGTCGACGAGTTGTTGGGCGGCGCCCGGATGGACTCCCTCACCGAGGGAGTCCGATTGCGCCGAGCCCGCGACGCCGCGGGGTCCACCTGGCAAGAGGCCCGGATCAAGTATTCCTCGCGCTCGCGCTGGGCATGGACCTTCGGCGCCGAATGGCCGCTGGCGAGCTATTCCTTCAACGGCACCACCGGTACCGGCGGTACCTCGCCGAACTTCGGCCTCGACAACGCCTACAACCGGGTCACGAACACCACGAACGCGAACATGGGCTACCGAGTGGGATTCGCCTACGGTACCCAGGTCGCCGGTAGTAACAGCCCGACGAGCTATCTGTACTCCGCGACCAATGGCGCCGGGAACGCCATTCCGTACACCACGGTCTGGCTCCGGCCCCGGGTGACCTCCAGCGACCCGGCGTTCAACCCGATTCCCGACGCGGGCACCGCGGCCAAGCTGCAACCCAAGGGGCTCCGGTCGACCGCGTTGGCTTCGCCGTGGGGCGTGACCGGCACGGCCGGCTCCACCGCGGCCGAGGGCAATGTCGAGGTCCAGGCATTCACGCAGTCCGGCAACACCATGTATGTCGGCGGAAACTTCCGTTATGTCCAGCAGGACGAGGTTGGTACCGGCCGGGTCGAGCAGCCGTTCCTGGCCGCCTTCGACGTCGGTACCGGCGAGTGGATCCCGAGCTTCCGGCCGGTACTCAACGAGCAGGTCCGGGCGCTGGCTACGTTGCCGTCGGGCGAGATCCTGGTCGGCGGCGACTTCACCACCGCCAACGGCGTCTCGGAACCGGCCCTGGTCGCTTTGGACGCCACCACCGGCGCCAACAGCGCGACCTGGAACGTGAACCTCGAGAACCGGGTGACCGGCGAGGCTCTGCGGGTCCGGACCCTCGAGGTCGCCGGCGACCAAGTCTACTACGGCGGCCTGGTCTCCCATATCGCCGGTGGCACTCGCACCACGCCGGTCTACATGCGCGGGCTGGGTCGGGTCTCGGCCGCCAACGGCACCCCGGGCACCGGCTGGAACCCGAACTTCAACGGCGCGGTCGCCGCGATCGACGTCAACGCCGACTCGACCCGCGTCTATGCGGCCGGCAGCTTCACCACGTCCAATGGGGCTGCGGCCTACAAGGCCGCGGCGGTCAGCACCGCCCCCGGGGCGGCGCTCGCGACCCCGGCCTGGTCGCCCACCTGGGCGCATCCGACTCGCAACTTCCAGCAGGCGCTCACGCTGGCCGGCGGGAAGATCTGGGTCGGCGGCGCCGAGCACGGCCTGTTCCAGTTCGACCCGGCCACGTTCAACCGGACCGGCGGCAACATCTTCAAGTCGCACGGCGACATCCAGGTGCTGGCCAACGACCGGGGCGTCGTCTACGCGGGCTGTCACTGCGACCAGTACGACTACTCCAACGCCTACACCTGGCCCACGCTGAGCTCCGGCTGGAACCAGGCGGACGCGATGGGTTGGTTCTCCGCGTACGACGCGGAGACCGGTGCTCGGCTGCCGAAGTTCGTGCCTACCTTCAACATGAGGCTCAACCAGGGCATCTGGGCTCTCGAGGCCGACTCAGATGGCACCATGTGGGCCGGCGGTGACATCCTGAGTGTTCGCACGAACGCTCAGCAGGCGCGCTGGTCGGGCGGGTTCGCGAGATTCCCGCTTGCCGACACCAGCGCGCCGGACACGCCGGCCGGTTTCCAGGTCGACTCCGAGACCGCCGATACCGTGACGCTGAGCTGGAGTTCGGTGACCGATGCCAGCGGCGGCGTGCGCTATGAGGTCCTGCGCGACGATCGACCGATTGCCAGCACCGATCTGACCACGATCACTGTGCCCAAGGCGGGAGACAACCGGTTCTTCGTCCGGGCGACGGACGGAGTCGGCAACGTGTCCCCGAGCACCGAGGTGCTCAAGGTGGGACCGGTCGTGGTGCTTCCGACGGCCGCGTTCAGCTCCACCACGGCGTACTCGCGAGTGGACGTCGACGGCTCGGCGTCGAGCAGCGCCAACGGTGCGATCACCGGCTATCTGTGGGACTTCGGTGACAACTCCGGTGCGACCGGGCCGATCGCTTCGCATACCTATGCGACCGCGGGGGCCTACATCGTCAAGCTGACCGTCACCGACGAGACCGGCGCCAAGGACTCGATCTCCCGGACGGTGACCGTCGGCGCCCCGGCGAACCCGGCCCCGAGCGATGTCTACGGCAAGGAGGTGCACCGGCTCACGCCGTACGGCTACTACCGGCTCAACGAGACCGGCGGCACGATGACCGATGCGGGTCCGGACGCTCGCAACGGCACCTACTCGGGCAACTTCACCACCGGTGTCCAGGGGGCGTTGCGCAACAGCAACGACCCGGCCCGGGCCACGGCCAACTCCAATGGCAACAGCGGCGGATACGGAGTGGTGTCGTCCAGGCTGGCCGCGGCGCCCAACGAGTTCACCACGGCGATCTGGTTCAAGACGACCGCGACCACCGGTGGACGGCTGATCGGCTACGGCGTCTCGAACTCGGGAACCTCCAGTACGCACGACCGGTTGCTCTATCTCCGCGACGACGGCCGGCTGGTGTTCGGCGTCTACCCGAACGCCGAGCAACGAGTGACCTCGACCGACTCCTACCGCGACGGCACCTGGCACTTCGCGGTGGCCTCGCTCTCGCCGACGGCCGGGATGAAGCTGTACGTCGACGGGGCGCTGGTCGGCACTAACCCGAACACCGGCGCCCAGAACTTCCTCGGCTACTGGCGGGTCGGCTCCGACACGGTGTGGTCGGGTTCCTCGGCCCGCACCTTCACCGGTTCGCTGGACGAGGCGGCGATCTTCAGCCGCGCACTGACCGACGCCGAGATCGCCGAACTCTGGCGCCTGGGCTCCACGGTCGTCACGCCACCGGTGACGACCCCGCCCACGGCCTCGTTCACGACGAGCGTCAACAACCTGGTGGCCGGCTTCGATGCCAGCGCGTCGAGCGATCCGGACGGATCCATCGTTGCTTACAACTGGGACTTCGGCGACGGCACTACCGGCACCGGGCAGTTGGTCAATCACACCTACGCCAGCCCGGGCACCTACCTCGTCACCCTGACGGTCAAGGACAACCTGGACGCGCTGTCGACGACGACGAAGGACATCATCACGACGGCCCCACCGGTGGACAGCGTCGTGGTGGACAACGGTCAGTCCTGGCGTTGGCGGTACGCCGCCGGAGCGGCGCCGTCCGGATGGAACACCGTCGCCTTCGATGCGTCGGCGTGGAATCAGGGCAACGCGGTGCTCGGGTTCCCGGCCGCCGGCGTGGCCACCAACATCAACACCTTCGCGACGACCGCCGAACGCCCGATCACGTCCTACTACACCCGGACCTTCGACGTGCCCGATGCCACCAAGGCGGTCAAACTGGTGCTCCGGACGGTGGCCGACGACGGCGCGGTGATCTACGTCAACGGCACTGAAGTGGCACGGTCCAACATGCCTGCCGGAACGATCACGTCCAGCACCTACGCGTCCTCGGCACGTCGGACGAACGTGGCCAATGCGGCGCCGGTCGTGGTCGAAGTACCGGTCGGTCTGCTGGTGTCCGGCACCAACGTGGTCAGTGCGGAGACGCATGTGAACTTCCGCGGAACCGCGGATGTGAGCTTCGACCTGAAGGCGACGTTGACGGCCTATCAGTAGGAGTCCCACCGGAAGGAGTCACGGTGACCCGGCAGTTGTCCTCCGACTCGCCGCCAATCTGGCCAGATAGCTGCCGGGTGGGCACGGTGGGGGAGGGTCGAGCTAGAGCGCTTAGCCCGATCGGGTCATCCGGGATTTGGTCACCCGGCAGGCGGCATATCGCCGCCGGCCGAGCGTCAACAAAGCAAGAATCGAATTAATCCCCCTTTACCTCGGCAAGATGGAGTCCTCGTGCCTCGCTTGATCTCAACGCTCTGTGCGCTGCTCGTCACCATGCTCGGTCTCAGCGTGGGGCTCAGTGTGGGAGGGGCCGCGCCGGCGGCGGCGGGTGTCATCATTGACCGCACTCCGGACACCTCCTGGCGCGTCGACGGTCCGGTGTACGCCACCAAGATCGTGGGTGACAAGGTCTTTCTGGGAGGGCAGTTCTCCAACGCGGTGAGTCCGACCGGGACCAGCGTGTCGCGCAAGAACCTGGCCGCGTTCTCGCTGACCACCGGGGCCTTGCTGACCACCTGGTCGGCGGACGCGACGAGCATCGTCCGGGCGTTGGAGTCCGACGGCACGTCGCTCTACGTCGGCGGCAGCTTCCCGCAGATCAAAGGGGTGGCTCAGGCACGATTGGCCAAGGTCGATCTCGCCACGGGCGCGGTGGACACCGCCTTCGCGCCGACGGTGGACAGCACCGTGCGCGCGATCGCCGTCGACGGTGCCGCTCTCTTCATCGGGGGTAGTTTCACGACCGTCAGCGGCGTCGCGAAGAGCCGGTTGGCCAAGGTGACGACGACCACCGGTGCGCTGGTGACGACCTTCGCGGCCGGCGCCAACAGCACCGTCTACGGCTTCGCCGTACACCCGACCTCGCGGATCGTCTACCTGGCCGGGAACTTCACCAGCGTCGGCTCGTCGGCGCGGACCGGGATGGCGGGCGTGAACGCCGACACCGGTGCCCTCGATCCGATCGTCTTCGCCAACGCCGCCCAACCGACGTTCGGACTCAGCCTCAACGAGAACGGCTCGCGGTTGTTCGCGGCCGGTGGCGGCGCCACCAACGCGGCGGCGGCCTGGAACACGGCCTCCGGTAGCCGGCTCTGGCGCCAGGTCGCACTCGGCGACAACCAGGCGATCAAGTACTTCGACGGGGTGGTCTACTTCGGGTTCCACGAGGGCTTCCAGACCAGCACCACGACCAAACTGCTCGCGGCGGATGCAGTGACCGGCGCCATCGATCCGGACTTCGTCCCGGCGATCATCGGCTACTGGGGGGTCTGGAGCCTGGACGTGACCGCCGACGGCCTCGTGATCGGCGGCGAGTTCGACAAGGTGTCGGGCATCGACGCGGAGGGGTGGGCGCGGTTCCCGCGCTTGACCACCCTTCCCCCCGCCCCGCCGAACCCCGATCTGTACCTGACCTCGGCCAGTTCCTGGAAGTACTGGGACAAGGGGAGTCGTCCGGCAGGCTGGGAGACCACCGGTTTCAACGATTCGGCTTGGGCTTCCGGACTGCCCCAATTGGGCTACGGAGACGGCGACGAGACAACGGTGATCAGCTACGGTCCGTCCTCGTCCAGCAAGTACATCACCTCGTACTTCCGGTCGAACTTCACCGTCGCTACGCTGCCGGATCACCTCGACCTGACGCTCGCGTCCGACGACGGTGCGGTGGTCTACGTCAACGGTGCTGAGGCGGTTCGCGACAACATGCCGGGCACCGCGATCGGCAACACCACGCGAGCATCGAGTGGACGCTCCGGTGGTGCCGAGAACGAACTTCGGGTCTTCGAACTCGATGCCGGCCTGTTGCGCGCCGGCGCCAACACCATCGCGGTCGAGGTCCATCAGGACTCGGCGTCCTCCACGGATCTGACCTTCGACGCCGACCTCAAGGGACGGTTCGACCCGCCTCCGAACGCCCTGCCGGTGCCCGCCTTCTTCACCGATATCACCTACCAGGACGTGACGTTCGACGGAACCGGCTCGAGTGATCTCGACGGCACCATCGTGGAGTATCGCTGGAATTTCGGCGACGGCACGACCGGAACCGGCGCGGTCGTCGATCACTCCTACCCCGTGCCGGGTACCTACTCGGTCGCCCTCCGGGTGACCGATTCGGGCGGCGCCCGGGACACCGTGCTCAAGACGATCACCGTGGAGAGCCCGACCGTCACCACGACGCCGATCGCGTTTGCCAGTGGATGGAAATGGCGATACGCGGCCACCGCGCCGGACGCGGCCTGGCTCGACAACGGCTATGACGACTCCGCGTGGACGGCGGGCAACGGCGTTCTCGGCTTCGGACACTCCTCGGTCCTCACCAACATCGACACCTTCGCGACCACCGCGGAGCGGCCGCGTGCGGCGTACTTCCGAAAGACGTTCACCATCGCCGATCTCGCGAAGGTGCAATCGCTGACCCTGAACACGGTAGCCAACGACGGAGCGGTCTACTACGTGAACGGGGTGGAGGTGAACCGCACGAACATGCCTGCGGGTGCGGTCGGGTTCACCAGCAATGCCTCGAGCAGCCGCTCGGCCGCCACGGCCAGCGCCAACCCGGTCGTGGTCTCGGTGCCGTTGAACCTTCTCGTCGAAGGCGCCAACACGATTGCCGTGGAGACGCATCTGAACAGCCGCTCGACCACGGACGTGACCTTCGACCTGGAAGCCACTCAGGTCAGCGCCCGCTGACGCTTCGCCCGGTGTCGACGCCGGGACGCGATGCTCGCCCCGGTGGATCGACCCGGCAGTTGTCCGTCGACACGCCGCAGATCCGGCCAGATAACTGCCGGGTCGGCGGGCTTACTGGATTGCGTAGACCGGATTCGCCACCCAGCCGTTGAGTTGATCGGAGGCGTCTCGAAGGACCTCGCCGTCGGCGCCGATCTTGCCGCCGATCGTCATCGGGGTATCGGTGGGGTCCATGGTGATATCGCCGATCGGCCCGGACTCGCGGCTGGCGTAGCTCCGGGTGGTGCCGTCGGCGCCGAACTCGGTGACGTAGACGGCGATCTCGTCGCCGGAGCGCTCGCACCGTACTCGGTACCACCGGCCCGGCTCGACGTCTTCGCTGGCCCGCACCTTCAGCCGTCCCCGATCACCCAGCACCGAGCACGACGCGCGGCGGCCGTCGAGTTCGGCCTTGAACTGGGCCGGGTGGACGAAGAGGCCGCGCTGGATCAGGTTGTCGCCATTGTCGGCGGTGCTGCCGGAGGAGACGTCGTCGACCTTGAAGTCGGCCCCCCAGACGAAGTCGCGCGAGCCGGGGCTGAGCCGATCCTCCTTGCCGTCGTTCTCGACGAGAACCACCGCACGCGGATAGCGGTCGCCGGCGACGAAGGAGGGGAATCGCACCGCCGGGCTGCCGTCCAGGCCAGGCTCCAGCTCCACCTCGCCGCCGTCCCGGGAGACCACGCGAATCCTGACAGGCGCCGAGCCCCGCTGGGTGAACAGTTGCTCCCCGCCGGTCGACTGGAGGAGGACCATGGGATCGAGCGGCAGGCCCAGCGCATCGGGGTCGGCCTTGGCAGCCTCGTCCTGGGGCAGCCTGGTGGCCTTCACCTCCGGTGGGATGACGCCGCTGTGACCGCCGCAGGCGGTAAGTCCGGCACCCAGGATCGCCGTCGCCACGGCGATCACCAGCCCGGGGTACCGATGCCGAGGCGGGGCCGGGTCTCGTCGGTTCGCCGGGTGACCGCCTGACATCACACCTTCTCTCATCGACATGGTCACGGGAGGCGTACCGAAGTGCCGTGTCCAGAAGTGTGTCCGGAGATACGCCCAGGAATATGCCCCGAAGCGTCCCGAGTGTAGTCGGCGAGCAGGCCGTCGGCGGCGTCGAGTAGGTCATGGAGATCCTTGGGCAGAACCCAGCCCTCCTCCCAGCCTCCGACGCCGACGGCGAGGGCACACGCGCGCTCGGTCATCGTGGCGGCATAGACGCCGGCGACCAGGGCAGAGCCGGCTCTCGGGACGCCGGCGGCGACCAGGTACGGCCTGGCCCGGGCGAGCGCGGCCACGAGGCACCTGCCGTCGAATCTGCTCCCCGATTCCACGGCGACACCGGTGTGCCAATGGACGGCGTCCATGCCGGCCAAGGCATCGGGTTCGCTCGACTCCCAGTCCCAGCACCAGAGGTGTCCACGGCCGTCGCGGGCACAGTTCCACGGTGTGAGGTCACCATGCCATCGGGCCACCGTCGGGAGAATCGCCGGACTCCGCGAGATCCGGTTCAGCAGGTGACCTACCCGGGAGCGAAGCGCGGCGATCTCCGCCTCCTGGGTCGGCTGCGTCACGTCGGCGAGCAATGTCCGGAACTGCTCGGTCGAGGACGCGGTAGCCCGCCGAGCGAGTGGCGTGAGGGTGTACAACTCGTGCGCGGTCGGAGCAGGTACGTCGGCCCGGACTCCTCGGACATCGGCCGGGAGGGGGCTGGTCACCAGGTACGGCCAGCCGTGGAACTGACCCTGATGGACCAGTCGGGGCGCGGACGCCGCGGCTCCGCTCGGCGCCGTCGCCGGTCGCGCCGCAAGGGCGCGGGTCTCTCGTTCGATGCCGGTGCGGCTGGCCGGGTCCCAGGCGAACTTCGCGAATCCGGCGGCCGCGCCGCTCATATCGACCAGTTGCAGCGTCGCCTTGCGATTGGCGCCGGTACGGATGCCGATCGCGGCGGCCAGCGGGCCTCGCTCGAGCGCGGAGGCCAGCAACTCCACCGGCAACGGGATCGACGAGCCGACCCGACGCTCCAGGCTGAGCCGGGCGAACGGCAGGTTCAAGCCGGCTCGCATCGGAGCCGCGAGCGCCCGTCGTTGCAGGTTCTGCTTGGCTCGGCGCAGCCCGCGATAGTTCAGCAAAGCGGCACGGGTGACCGCCCGGCCGTCGGCCGGCAGCAGGAGCTTCGCCCTCGCTACCGACGGTACCGCGAGGTACCTCTCGGCGCACTGCCACTCGGGGGGCGAGGCGGTGTAGCCACGGCCGGTCCGGAGCCGTACCTCTCCGCTGGCGAGTGGTCCTGCCCACAATTGCTCCGCCAGATGCCCGATCGGTGAGGCCCCGAGGTGCGACGGCACTGCCAGCGACTCATCTGCTCGCATTTCCACCCGGCAATCGTTCCACGATGCACCGGGCGGCGCTGCAATACCGGACGATCCGTCGCCGACGAGGTTCCGGGGATCGATGACGGCTAGAATCTCAGGCTTGCCCAGGAAGAGTAAGCCCGCCGCGGTACCCGTGACGGCAGATGCGACTCAGCAGCACCAGCACCGGCGAGATCTCCAGGGCACGGCTCGCGGCGGCGCGTTCACGCTGTTCGGTTCGGGGATCAGCTCGGTCATGGGATTCGCGCTCACCTTCGTACTCGCGTATCAACTCGGCCCGCAGGGATCCGGCGTCGTGCAGCAGACGATCGCGGTGTTCATGATGGCGCTGGCCCTGGCGCGACTGGGCATGGACACCGCCGCGGTGTGGTTGGTGCCCCGGTTGCGAAAGGACGACCCCGCCCAGATCCGGGGTGCCTGTGTCGACATGCTCGCGTGCACCTTCGTCGCCGGAAGCGCGCTCAGTGCCCTCTGGTGGCTCAGCCGATGGATCCTCGGCGGCCCGGACCCGGAACGCGAGCGGACTGTCTCCGCGATCTCCGCGATCTCCTGGTCGCTGCCGGTGGCCTCGGTGATGTTGGTCGCGCTCGCCGCGACCCGGGGTTTCGGCGGGGTGGTTCCGTTCAACCTGATCGGAAGC
>JBOFLE010000266.1:0-12137 GCA_051657705.1 Nocardioides sp.
CGACTTGGTTTGGAAGTGAGCTTCGTCCGCGATCCCGAGTGGCTGATCGTCGCGGCCCGGCAACGCCGCCGCAGCGATCGGATCACGCCGACGAAACGGGTCGCCGAGACGACCTAGGCTCGGACCTGATGGACCTGGACCTGGAGCTGAACGCTGCACGAGCCGCAGTCACCATGCGCCACCGAGCCCACGCCATGCTCCTCGACCTACACCCGACGCTGATGGTCGAAGGCAGCCAGCTGCGGGTCCTCAGCCGTACGCCGACATTTCCTGCACGGTCGGCCGGGTGACGCTCGCCGTCGGTGTTCGTCTGGCCGCACGTCGGCGTGTCTGAGTACGTGTTTGAGAAGTGCTGGAGAGGCGGGTTCGGCTGCCACGGCCGTCGCCCTGGACCGGGTGCGAGGCGACGGCTCATCAGGCCGATCATGGTCCACTTGACCATGGCCTCAGCGTGCTCGGGCAGCCGTTCGTAGTCGCGGGCCAGTCGCCGGGTGCGCATCAGCCAGGAGTTCGTCCGTTCGATGACCCACCGCCGTGGGAGGACCTCGAACGTTGGTCGCGTGTCAGCAAGGAGAGGCTGTGGGTCTCGACGAGCTGCGCATGCGGTGGCAGTGCTGCGCGTCTATGGCGGTGCAAGACGCATGTCGGTTCCGGTTTGGGGATCGCTGATCGGGGACTTCGGATCAGTTCGCGGTCGGGCGGCTGGTCGCGGGGTGTCGCGCGATGGCGAGACATAGGGTCTGACCATGGCTGATCTTGAAGCGGCACTACGACCCCACCTCGACACCGGAGAGATTCCCGGGCTCGTGGCGCTCGTCTCCGATGAGCGCGGCGTGGAGGCGGTGGCCCTCGGCACCCAAGGCACGAGCGGGACTCCGATGCGGCGCGAGTCGATCTTCCGTGCTGCCTCGCTCAGCAAGCCGATGATCGCGGCGCTGACGATGATGGTGGTCGAGGACGGGCGCCTCCACCTCGACAGTCCCGTCGGCGACTTCCTTCCCGAGCTGGCCGAGCTGCGCGTGCTGCGCACGCTGGCCAGCGAGCTCGACGACACGGTGCCGAGCGAGCGTCCGATCACGACCCGCCATCTGCTCACCCACACCGCCGGCCATGGCTTCGCCACCTCCGAGTCGAAGGTCGTGCCCCTGCTCATGGAGCGGCTGCATCAGGGCTCGATGCAGATTGGTGAAGTGCCACCGCCGGATGAGTGGATGCGGCGGTTGGCCGGAATCCCCTTGATGCACCAGCCGGGGGAGGGATGGACTTACAACGCCGCCTACGACGTACTCGGCGTCCTGATCGCGCGGGCATCCGGCGAGCCGCTCGCCGACGTCATGACCGAACGACTCCTTGAGCCGCTCGGCATGGTCGACACCGGATTCCATGTGCCGGCTGTCGATCGCGACCGGTTCACCACCCTCTACGGACGCGACCAACAGGGAGCCCTCCGGGTTAGCGACGAGCCCGACGGCGCGTTCGCCGCGCCGCCCGCGTTCGCCTCCGGCGCGGGCGGCCTCGTGACCACCGTCGACGACCAGCTGGCGTTCGGCCGGATGCTGCTTGCGGAAGGAGACGGTCCCAGCGGTCGCCTCATCAACGAGGGCTCCGTGCGTCAGATGATGAGCGACCAGATCACGCCCGTGCACCGGGAGATGAGCGGGTTCTTCCTCGACGGCCAGGGCTGGGGCTTCGGCGGCGCCGTTGACACAGAGCTGCTCAATCCGTGGAACGTTCCCGGTCGCTACGGCTGGGTCGGCGGCACCGGCACGGCGGCATACGTCGACCCCCAGCACGGTACGGTGAGTGTCATCCTCACCCAGGTCGAGCTCGGCGGGCCCGACTCGACGCGGGTCCTCGAGTCGTTCTGGACCGCCGCAGCTGCTTGACGCAAGCAACGAGAAGTCCGTTGACGCGGTGGTTGAGCAAACGCCGTCACCGGTACGGGATCGGCTACCGGTTGTGCGCTTGCTCCTCCAGCGCCGTCCCACCGTCGCTGGTTGGCTTGCTCAGCGGGGGACGGCGCCCGGGTCGTCGATGATGTCGACGTCGGTCGCGCGTATCGGTGTGTGGCACGCCGAGCAGGTCAGCTCCACCGAGCTGATCTGGCCGCAGTGGTGGTGTCTGTAGAGCACGGGTGGCCCGGCCTCGCCTGCGGTCCATCGATCTCCCCAGGTCACCATCACACAGCTCATGCCCCTTATCGGTCAACAGGTACTCATAGCGCGGGGCCGGTCCGAGTACTGCTCGCGACGTAGTACGCCCTGCTCCACAAGCCGTTTGAGCCGCCCTTGCGCGAGATCCCGAGCTCGGTCTGCACCGCTCTTCGGCTACGCCTTTGGTCTGTGCCGCCGGCGTACGGGACGAACCTGGGTAGCCCCAGGAAGCTTCGAGCAACACACGCGTGAGCTCGGAACGCTTTGGCCTGGCATGCCCGCTACAACGCGCACCCGTGCCGCTTCCGATCAAGCGTGCCGGTCGAGGATCCGCTTGCAGTACCGTCCCTGCGGCAGTCCGGCCGCGCCGGGTTCGTCGTGTGCGGTGCCTGGCAGTCGGATTTGTTGCCCAGAGATATCGTCGGGATGTGACCACGGCGCGGGTGGGTTGGCGGATTGACGAGATGGCGCACGTTGGGCGGGAGAATCTGGACCCGGTTCATGTGGCTCGCTACGACGACAAGGAAGATGCCGGATCGGTCCGCGAGGTGGGGCTGGTCGAGTCGCTGGGATGTGGGTCTGAGTCCGTGGTGGTTGACCTGGGGGCCGGGACGGGCCAGTTCGCCCTCGCTGCCGCTGAACGGTTCGGCCGTGTCGTCGCGGTCGATCCGTCGCCGGTCATGTTGGCAAGATTGCGCGACTCGATCCGGCAGCGAGGCTCGGATCTTGAGCTGGTCGAAGCCGGCTTTCTGACCTACGAACATCGGGGTGCGGCACCTGACGTGGTCTACAGCCGCTGGGCTCTTCACCATCTGCCCGACTTCTGGAAGACCATCGCGCTGCGTCGAATCCGCGCGATGCTGCCCACCGGCGGCTTCCTGCGCTTGTCCGACGTGGTGTTCTCCTTCGACCTCGACGAGGCGGAGGAGCTGATCGAGGGATGGTGCGCAGCCATCGGAGCCGACAACACCGAATGGACCCGCCTCGACGCCGAGGAGCACATCCGAGACGAGCACTCCACCTACACCTGGCTACTGGAACCGATGATCAAGGCCGCCGGCTTCGAAGTCCACGAGGCGGTGTACAGCGACGATCACTTCCTCGCCGACTACGTCCTGACCGCCGCACCGTAACCCGAACGTCTCCTGGCACAGCGGGCAGGCTATCCCGCTCCTGAGATCCAAGCGTCCCGCATGGGCCGTCCGGAGTCGATTCCGGGGACAGGGGCGTCTTGCGGTGCCCGGCGCGCCACAGGAGCAGGTGTCGAGTAGCGCGACCCTGGCGGCGGTGTGACGCGGGGACGAACCTGGACTCCGCTACCGGAACACTTGCCGGCCAGGCGTCGGAGTGGTGCAGCATGGGGGCATGTCGCCGAAGCCCGGAACCTTTCGAGTCTCGGACGGGTCGCGCGTCGAGTTCTCGGAAGCGCTGGACGTGTGGGTGCCGATCACCTATGCGCGCAGTCGAGATCGCCCGACGTTACGGTCGCTGGACCACGTATCCCGAGTTGACAGAACACGTGCAGGAGGTCTCAGGCATCCGGACACGGATGCTCATCGGGAACTGGAGCGGTAAGCTGCTGGAGCGGGTTGCCAGCTCGCCGTCGAACGAGGTGAAGTGCCGCTCACATCGCTATGTGTTCACCAGGACGGAACGATTGGGGTCGGTTACGTGCGCGCGCCGAAGTCGGTCGACGTCGATCCGGCAGCCGACTTTGATGATCTTGCCGCCGATCACAGATTGCTCTGCTACAGGAAGTACGCGGCCGACTTGCCTGCCGACGGAGGCCGGCCGGCGTTGACGCCCAAGGTGGCCGAGGTCCGCGCCAGACGGATGGCACACAGTCGCCCGGCGGCCAAGCTGTGCCCCGACCACTTCATCGAGCTCTCGGCAACTGGCGAGTGCAGTCTCTGTGACTAGCCCATCTCGCCGCCACTTGATAGGCAGCGGAATGGCACGACGACGTCGACCGGGACGGTAAGCGGCGAAATGACGCGGGTCACACGTGGTGGATCCATGGACCTGGATCAGATCCTTCAGCATCGCTGCTGGGCAGTCAGTGGTGTGTCCCGGGTTCGACGTAGTCGAGATTCCTTGGATTCTCATGCCACGGTGATGATGCGGTTGCGTTCGAACGGGTCTGCTGCATCGAGCTGGTGACAGGATGACCTGAAGCCCGAGCGCGACCGGGACACTGTGCCTGGCTGCCTGAGGGCCAGTACAGCAAGTGCCCAGGTCAGCAACCCGGCGCCTTCGTTCCTTGGCGCACCGTGGTGCGCGAAGATTCGGGGCGGCGGTTGCGGTTGGTCGGTGGCTGGGTCGATGCTTGTGGGGTTCGTCGTGGTCGACCCCGGCCTGTTCTGTGGTGCCTGTGAGCCTGTAGGTCAGCATGGTGGTGGAGGGCTTCCACGGGAACCGTGGATTGGTGCCAGCGAGCCCGAGCGTCAGACTTTCGATTTCTCCCTGCCCTCCCCCGCGACGGACGTTTGTTCCGAATAGTCGCGAGAAAGGGGCCGAGTCGATGGAAGTAGTACACCCGCGGTGTGCGGGGCTGGATATCTCGAAGAAGGACGCGAAGGTCTGCGTTCGCCACGCCGGTGTTGGGCGCCGGAAGACGGTGGAGGCGGTCACGACGTGGTCGTCGATGACCGGTCAGGTCCTTGCGCTGAGGGAACACCTGGCTGCGGAGAAGGTGACCTGTGTGGTGATGGAGGCTACCGGTGGCTACTGGAAGCCGTTCTACTACCTACTTGAAGACCTTCCTGGTGTGGAGGTGATGCTGGTCAACGCACGACACGTTAAGACGCTGCCTGGTCGCAAGACCGATGTCGCGGACGCGACGTGGTTGGCCCAACTCGGTGCGCACGGTCTGGTCCGTGGCTCGTTCGTGCCGCCGGCGCCGATCCGGCAGTTGCGGGACCTGACCCGTACCAGGACCGCGATCACCCGCGAACGTGGCCGTGAGGTCCAGAGGCTGGAGAAGCTCTTGGAGGACGCCGGGATCAAGCTCTCGGCGGTCGCGAGCGACATCATGGGGGTGTCTGGGCGGGCGATGCTGGAGGCACTGATCGCCGGTGAACGCGACCCGGCGGGCCTGGCCGATCTGGCGAAACGTCGGCTGCGGTCCAAGCTCCCCGAGCTGACCGAAGCACTGCAAGGACGGTTCAGCGAGCACCACGCCTTCCTCGCCCGAACACACCTTGATCTGATCGACCAGCACACAGCGGCGATCGAGAAAGTGACCGGTCGGATCGAGGTGGTGATGGAGCCGTTTCGCGGGTTCCACGACTTGATCTGCACGGTCCCGGGGATCAGCACCCTGACCGCTGATGTGGTCGTGGCCGAGACAGGTGGGAACATGACCCGGTTCCCGACCGCCAAGCACCTCGCATCTTGGGCAGGGACCACACCGGGCAACAACGAATCCGCCGGCCGAGTGAAGTCGTCCAAAACCCGCCCCGGGAACCCCTATCTGCAAGGTGCCCTCGGTGCGTCCGCGATGGTCTGTGCACGCCACACCGAGACCTACCTCGGTGCGAAGTACCGCCGTATCGCGACCAGGCGCGGCCCCATGAAGGCCAACGTCGCGGTCCAACACGCCATGCTGATCGCAATCTGGCACATGGGCACCACCGGCGCCCTCTACAACGACCCCGGAGCGGACTACTTCACCCGACTCCACCCCGACCGAGCCAAGAAACGAGCAATCCACCAACTCCAGGCAATTGGGCTACCACGTCACCCTCGACAAGACCGCCTAACCCGACCCGAAGCCCTCACCCACCCTGGCTGAGGTGAATCTACGCGTCAGAGCACAGTGGCTTATTCACCGCGGTCAAGACCGCAAGTACTCCATGGAGCGGGTGGGAGTTGCGATGAGATGTGCATGCGGTCGAAGTGTGCACATCTATGGGCAGACGACATTGAAATCGTATCCGGTGAGGGGTTGCTTGACGGCAAACTCGAATTCGCGCCACAATTGTGGCCATGAGTACCGAGTCGCTACGCGAGGTCCGCGACCACTTCAGCGAAGTCGTTGACCGAGTCTCCCACGAGCACGAGCGAGTGACGGTCACCCGCAACGGCCGCCCGGCAGCGATCATTCTCAGTCCCGACGACCTCGCCCAGCTTGAGGAAACCCTTGAGATCCTTAGTGATCCCGATGCCCTGGCCGACATTCGCGAGGCAGACGCGGCCTACCGTGACGGTGACGTCGTTCGGGGCATCGACGCGGCCCGAGCGCTCCGCGGGTGACCCAACCCGAATCCTTCGAGCTCGTACTTACCCCACCGGCGGTGCGGGCAATCCAGCACAACCTGCCCGAAGCCGTCGCTGCGGCGGTGATCGGGTTCCTCACCGGTCCCCTGATCGGCAATCCCCACCGGGTCGGAAAGCCGATGCGCGGTGATCTCGCCGGTATTCGCTCCGCCCGACGCGGCACCTACCGGGTGCTCTACCGAATCGACGAAGTAGCGCGCGAGGTCGTCGTGCTACGCATCGACCACCGACGCGATGCCTACCGCCGCCCCTGACCTATCCGATCGACCCAGCTCGCGGCGGGAGTCAGCCTCTAGCCACCGGCTAGTTCGGTGATGGCGCTGAGCTTGGGCGGAGGGTGGTCATGTGAGCCGAGCGGCGTCCCGGTGTCGCACGAGTAGTCGTTGCGGCCGAAGGAGCAGCTTCCGTTGCCCGCTGCCGCCGCCGGCGGGACCGGGGCCGCGAGGACGCCTGTGGTGAGTGCGGCGGCAACGATGCCAGCCCTGGTAAGAGTCGGTGTGGGTGTCATGGGGTCTCCTTAGGTGTCATCGATGACGGCTGGACCCGCCACCTCTTTCTTGGCTGTGGTGCTGCACCCAAGTGTCTGGGCATCGATCCCGACGGAGCCCGAATCCCGGACGAACCCGGACGCCGCGAGAGCGTCGCGGTCGTCGGCGGGTGGCCAGGCAGTGGGTCGTGGGATGGCCCGGCAGTTTCCGGGCTTGACCTTGACGCACGGTCAGGGCCGCAGGCTCGTGTCATGACTACCGATTCGACTACCCCGGCGATCCAGGTGCGGGGTCTTGTGAAGTCGTTCAAGGACCTGGAGGTGTTGCGGGGCGTCGACCTCGACGTGGGTCGGGGCCGCATCGTGGCTCTGCTCGGTTCGAATGGCGCGGGCAAGACCACGCTGGTGAGGATCCTGGCCACGCTGGTGAAGGCGGATGCGGGGGCAGCGCGGGTGCACGGCTTCGATGTCGCCACCCAGGCCGCGGATGTGCGGCAGTCCTTCAGCCTGACCGGGCAGTTCGCCGCGGTCGACGAGATCCTCACCGGCCGGGAGAACCTGGTCCTGGTCGCCCGGCTGCGGCACCTGGCGGATCCAGGCGCGGTCGCGGATCGGCTGCTGGGTCGGTTCTCACTGACCGAGGCCGGTGGGCGGCGAGCGTCGACGTACTCCGGCGGCATGCGTCGCCGGCTGGACATCGCAATGAGCCTGATCGGCGACCCCCCGGTGGTCTTGCTCGACGAGCCGACGACAGGCCTGGATCCGCAGGGCCGCCTGGAGGTGTGGCAGGCGGTCAAGCACCTGGCTGCGGGCGGCACGACGGTGCTGCTCACCACCCAGCACCTCGACGAGGCCGAGCAACTCGCCGACCGGATCGCCATCTTGCACCGGGGCCGGATCATCGTCGACGGGACCCTGGCCGAGCTCAAGGCGCTGCTTCCGCCCGTCAGAGTCGAGTACGTCGAGAAACAGCCGAGCCTGGAGGAGGTGTTCCTCGCCGTCGTCGGCGGTGGCGACGCCTCGACCGGCCACCTCCGACGTACGACCGCGGCCACGACCGGCGAGGAGTCACGATGAACCGCCACGTTGTCGGAGACACGCTAGCCCTGACCGGGCGGTCGCTGCGTCATGTCGCGCGGAGCCCGGACACCATCGTCACCACCGCGCTGATGCCGATCGCGTTCCTGCTGCTGTTCGTCTACGTGTTCGGCGGCGCGATCGAGAACGACACCGGCACGGACTCCTACGTGACCTACCTGTTGCCTGGCATCTTGTTGATGACGATCGCCTCGGGTGTCGCCTACACCGCGCTCCGGTTGTTCCTCGACGTCCAGGGAGGGATCTTCGATCGGTTCGCCTCGATGCCGATCGCCCGGCCGGCGGTGCTGTGGGCACACGTGTTGACCTCGATGATCGCGAACCTGGTCGCCCTGGTCGTGGTGGTGGGAGTCGCCTCGCTGATGGGGTTCCGGTCGGGAGCCGGGCTGCTGGCCTGGCTGGCCGTGGCGGGTGTCCTGGCCCTGTTCACATTGGCGCTGACCTGGTTGGCCGTCATCCCGGGCCTGACCGCCAAGTCCATTGATGGAGCGAGCGGATTTGCCTACCCGCTGTTGTTCCTGCCGTTCCTCAGCTCGGCGTTCGTGCCCACCGACACGATGCCCGGCCCGGTTCGCGTCTTCGCCGAGCACCAACCGGTCACCTCGATCGTCGACGCGATCCGCGCCCTGTACGCCCAGGAGCCCGTCGGCAACGACATCTGGATCGCGCTCGGGTGGTGTGCCGGTGTCCTTGCCGTTGCGTACCTTGCCGCGATCGCCGGCTATCGCCGCAGGATCGGCTGAGGCAGGCTGGTAGGGATGTTGACGATCGGGCAACTCGCCTCGTACGCCGGGGTGACCGTGCGGGCGGTGCGGTTCTATCACCAGAAGGGGCTGCTGCCCGAACCCGACCGCGACCACTCCGGCTATCGCCGATACGGTGCCGCCGCGGTCGTCGAGTTGATCCGGATCCGCACCCTCGCCGACGCCGGCGTCCCCCTGGCCCGGGTCCGGGAACTCCTCTCGGCCGGTCCCGAGGAGTTCACAGCCGCGGTCACCGACATCGACCGTCGCCTAGGAGCCGAGATCCGGACCAAGCAGGAGCACCGGCGCCGGATCAACCGGCTCGCCGCCGGGGACAGCCTGGCGCTACCGCCAGAAGCGGTCGACTATCTCGACCACCTCCGGGGTCTCGGCTTCCCCGACCAGTTGGTTCATCTCGAACGAGACGCCTGGATTCTGGTCGCCGCCCGGATGCCGGAGCGGATGCCGGCCCTGATGGCCCTCAAACGCGCCCAACTCGACAACCCGGCGGTCGTCGAGATGTACCACGATCTGCTGGCCGTCGTGGACTGGGAGTCCGACGATCCCCGACTTCTCGCGCTCGCCGACCGGCTGGTGGCGCTGTTCGAGGCGGATGTCGCGTCGGACAGCGGGGAGGACCATGCCGAGGACTTCGACCTCGACGACGACCTCGCCGCCCTGCTCGACACGGTCTTCCTCGACACCGTCCCGATCGGCCACCGACTACTCGAACTTCTCGAGGAGCGCGGCTGGACCGGCTGGACCCGACTCGAACGGACAGGCATCGGCTCCAACTGACGTGCTGCTCTCCGCCAGTACGTCGGCGAACGATCGCGGGGAGCGTCCGGGAGGCGCCGTACCTCGTCTGTCACGCCGGTCCAGCGTTGTTCAGGCAGGGAGGTAAGCATGGTGGTATCGGCATAGATCCACCAGTATTTCTCGACGGTGGCCGTCAACTCGGTGGCCGAGAGGCCTGCCGTCGGCACCGATAGTTCTCGTCCGCTCCCGTGGTTCGCCGCGCGGTCGGGATGTCGGCGGGTCGAGGCAGGATCGGGTGCATGATCGATCACTTCGGAATCAACTGTGCCGACCTGGCGGCGTCCGCCGCCTTCTACGACAAGGTGCTGGGCGTGCTCGGGCACACCAGGCTGATGGACTTCGGGGTCGCCATTGGCTACGGCACCACTCAGCCGCAGTTCTGGATCTCGAGACTCGACGAGCGGGGCTCCAATCGCGAGACGCATATCGCGTTCGTGGCTCCGGATGCGGAGACCGTCCGAGCCTTCCACGACGCGGCACGTGATCTGGGCGCCGAGTCGCTTCACGAACCCCGGCTCTGGCCCGAGTACCACCCGGGCTACTTCGGCGCCTTCGTCCGCGATCCGGATGGCAACAACGTCGAGGCCGTCTGTCACTCGGGGTAGGTCCCGGCGGCGTTTTCTCGCGGTTGGCGGCGGATCTCAGGCGAGACCCTCAAGAGGTACGTCGGCTCGATCTGTGCCGCGAGGTCCGTCCGTCAACGCGATCCTGGCAGCAGGGCTCCGGTTGCTTCTTCGGCTGATGTCAAGATCTTCGCGACTCGCGCGGAGACCGACGAAAGGGCGAGCCAGTCTTCGGTTCGGATGAGTTCGGGGAGGGTGTCGGCGCCTACGGCGAAAACCGGATGGATCCGGGTTCGGCCGTCCGGTGCCACCTTGATTCCCTGCTGGATCTCCATGGGCCAGGCCGGGTCGGGGCGGTGTTTCCAGATCATGAGCATCGAGTCGTCGTCTTCGATGCTGCTGTAGACGCTGGAGACCCACGCCGGCGGGGCGGGTTCGGCGGCAAGCTCGCCGAGCACCATCGAGTGCGGCGCGAAGTGATGGTCGATGGGCTGACGCCGATGGTCGTCTCGGTAGTCGCACCAGTCGGGACACGATCTCCGGCCGGGTTCACCGGCCACGGCGGACTTCGTCCGGGCATCGCCACTGTCGATCGCCGTATCCGTCGGTGGCTCCCCACGGCCACCGGCCCGTAGAAACCGGCCCATCCGGGCCCAGAGCCCTGTCGGCCTTACGCTGGTATCCATCTTCTCCCTCTCCGCTGGGCCGGCCGAACGTCCGACGTGTGTGGGTGTCGACCGGAGTCCGGTCGAACGTCAGGACGCAACCCGTCGATGAGCATCCGTCCGCTGCCAAAGCATTCGCGTTGGCCGGCCATCAGCAGAAGGCCATCTCCGGGGATGTCGAGGGGGAGGATTGGGGGAGGATCGGGTACGCGGGTGGTTGCCGCTGGACGAGGAGAATGTTCGTCCACGAGGTGAGGAGTGTTGATGGCTGGTGGGAACGTCCTGCTTCGCGGTTTGCGTGAGGGTGTGGAGTCATCGAGCGCTCCTGGTGAGCGCATGGGGCGTCAGGAGCTGGCCGACCGCGTCAATGACTACGTCGAGGAGCGTACGGGGCGGCCGGGGGCGCTGGACGCCAACTACGTCGGCAAGTTGGAGCGGGGTGTTATCTCCTGGCCGCGGGATCATTACCGGGCCGGTTTCCGCGCGGTCCTGGGGGTGGGCACTGACCGGGAGCTGGGATTCTCCCGGCCGGTCTCCCGGATGGCTGTCGGAGGCGGCAACGCCACTGAACTCCACGGCGTGATCCCGCGATACTCGACGCAGCGTGTCGCTCGGCAACACGTCGATGCCGTGCGTGCCGCCGCAGAGATGTTCACTGGCGTTGACCATGGTCACGGTGGAGGCGATGTCGCGGTGGTGGCAGCGGTTCACCTGCAGCACGCCGTCGCTCTACTCGACCTGCCCTGTCGTGCTTCTCTGCGCAGTGACTTGTTCACCGCTGTCGGCTGGCTCGGCAATGTCGTCGCGTTCGCCGAGTTCGACGCGGCACGACACCCCCAGGCATCAACCGCGTTTACCTTCGCGCTCCGTTGCGCCGAGCAGGCCGGTGACTGGAATCTGCGGGCCAAGGCGTTGTCGGGCATGGCCCGCGAAGCGATCTGGCGAGGCGATCCGGACTCCGGACTGACCTGTGTCGAACTTGCCATGGTGCGAGCCGATCGGTTGACGTGCACGGAGCGGGCGATGTTGCTGACCGCGCGAGCACGGGCCTTGGCTCTGATGGGGCGTAACGAAGAAGCGTCGCGGTGCGTGCACGCCGCGGACGAGCAGTTCAACCGCCGAGTACCGGGCGAGGATCCTCCTTGGATGGCCTACTACGACGAGGCCCAGCATCTGGGTGACACCGGTCATGCGCTGGCTGATGTCGCGGTGTGCGGTGGCTACGTGATGGAAGCGGGGCGGCGCCTGGGAGCCGCCGTCGCTCTGCACGGCCCCGCATTCGCGCGCTCGCGCGGAATGAGCGGCCTGAAGCTGGCGACGCTCGCGTTGCA
>JBOFLE010000267.1:0-5779 GCA_051657705.1 Nocardioides sp.
TCCTCGGCGTAGCTTTTCAGCATCTGCAACCCTCGACCGGAAGGCTGCACGTGACCAACTCAAAAGCCGAATCGGACAAGCCTCGATCGCGTGCCTCCCGGCGCGAGACCGACCCGCCTCGCCAGACGTTCGTTCTCGATACCAGTGTGTTGTTGTCCGATCCCGGTGCGTTGGGACGCTTCGCCGAGCATGAGATCGTGCTTCCGGTCGTGGTGGTCTCCGAGTTGGAGGCCAAACGACACCACCCGGAGTTGGGCTACTTCGCCCGGAGCGCGCTGCGCAAGCTCGACGATCTCCGGGTCGAGCACGGGAGGCTCGACGCGCCGGTGCCGGTGAGCGCCGAGGGCGGCACGCTGCGGGTCGAGCTCAACCACGTCGGCACCGATTCGCTACCGCCGGGCATGCGTGAGAGGCCGCGACGGATCGACAACGACACTCGCATCCTCGCGGTGGCCTTCAACCTGGCCCAGGACGGTGTCGACGTGACTTTGGTCTCCAAGGATCTGCCGTTGCGGATCAAGGCCTCGGCGATCGGTCTCCGTGCCGCGGAATACCGGGCCGAGGCGGCGGCCGAGTCCGACGCGGCGTACACCGGCATCGCCGAGTTCGAACTGAGCGGCGCCGAAGTCGACGAGCTCTACCGCGACGGCACCCTGGATCTGCCGGCTACCCGAGAACTGCCGTGTCATACGGGCCTGGTCCTGATCTCCGAGCGCGGCTCCGCGCTCGGCCGGCTGGGTCCGGACAAGCAGGTCCACCTGGTGCGGGGCGACCGGGAGGTGTTCGGCGTCCACGGCCGGTCGGCCGAACAGCGCATCGCGCTGGAGCTGCTGCTGGATCCGGAAGTCGGCATCGTTTCGCTCGGTGGCCGGGCCGGCACCGGCAAGTCCGCCATGGCCTTGTGTGCCGGCCTGGAGGCGGTTCTCGAACGAGGACAGCACCGCAAGGTCATGGTATTCCGCCCGCTGTTCGCCGTAGGCGGGCAAGAGCTCGGCTTCTTGCCCGGGTCCGAGTCGGAGAAGATGAGCCCGTGGGGGCAGGCGGTTTTCGATACCTTGTCGGCGATCACCACTCCCGAAGTGATCGCCGAGTTGACCGATCGCGGCATGCTGGAGGTGTTGCCGCTGACCCACATCAGGGGCCGATCCCTGCACGACTCGTTCGTGATCGTCGACGAGGCGCAGTCCCTCGAGCGCAATGTGTTGCTCACCGTGCTGTCCCGGATCGGCGCCAACTCGAAGGTGGTGTTGACCCACGACGTGGCGCAGCGCGACAACTTGCGGGTCGGCCGGCATGACGGAGTGGTCGCGGTGGTCGAGAAGCTCAAGGGGCATCCGCTCTTCGCCCACGTCACGTTGACCCGCTCGGAGCGATCCCCGATCGCCGCCTTGGTGACCGAGATGTTGGAGAACCTGACGCTGTAGTGCAAGACGGCGTTAAGTTTTCCTTATATGCGGCCGAGTGAGCGTGGTGCCGATTGCCCTGGCCGGATTGGCTCCTGCATGGTGGTGCTTGACCACTTTCGTCCTCTGAGTCGCCGAGCGAGCCTTCTGACGTGTCACGCCACAGGAAGTACGTGCCGAGGCATCGAGATGTCTCGGCGACGGTTTCGGCTCGCTCGTCCAGGCGGGTGGTCAGTACGGCGTTGGTCCTCGGCGGCGTTTCGGCAGCCGTGACCGGGACGGCCGTGTACGGCGGCAGTTGGGCCGTCAGCCAGAATGGTCCCTCCGATCGAGTCACGTCGGCCGTTGACGACACCGCGTCCCGGCCGTCGTCCGGACTCGCGGTGTCGACGGGCCGGGCGGAGCCGGTCTCGCGATCCGATCGGCGGGGGACGGCGGATCCCGCCAAGCAGGCCGAGCTCGGCGCGTTCGTCGGCGGGGCGGTGACCGGCACCGAAGATCTTTCCGGTGAGGACCCGCGGGTGATCGCCAGGGCACTGCTTGCCGAATTCGGGTTCTCCGCCGATCAGTTCGACTGCCTGGACGCGCTCTATGAGAGCGAGAGCGGCTGGCGAGTGGATGCCGACAACCCGAGTTCTTCGGCCTACGGCATTCCGCAAGCGCTGCCCGGTTCCAAGATGGCCTCGGAGGGGGCGGACTGGAGAACCAATCCGGTGACACAGATTCGCTGGGGGTTGGGCTATATCGAAGACCGGTACGGCACCCCATGTGCCGCCTGGTCGTTCAAGCGTGCCCACAACTGGTACTGAGCGGGCCGAGCCCTGCCCAGCCGCTCATCGGTCGATCTCGGGCGGACCCGCGAAGTCCAAGGAGTCCATACCGTTCGGCGGCTCGGCCGGGTCGAGGCCGGATCCCGCGCCGGTGACCGACGTTCGCCGAGGAGGTGCCGGATTGCGCAACACCTCGTCGGCCCGGGTGCCGGGCGGCGGCAAGCCGGCGGGAGTGAGCCCGGGATGGTTGATGCCGGTGGGTTGCCGCATCGGTCGACTTCCCCGCGACAGCGGCTGACGGCGAGAACCCTCGCCGACCGGCGGCACCGGATTGTTCGTGCTGCTGCAGCTGAACAAGGTCGAGCTGCCGGCGTACTCCCGGGCGCCTTCGTACCGTGGTAGCCGCGCGGCGACTTCAGGGTCGAATCGGGCCAGATAGTCGTGGGCACGCTGCCAGTGCTCGAAGACTGCCCGGGTGTCGACGTGTGTGCGGGTGATCCTGGTGAAGTGTTGGCCGAGAGCGTCCAGTCCGTTCTCGGCAGTGAGCGAGTCTTGGTCGATGCCGCCGGTCTCGGCGACCAGGTCCGCCAGATGTCCTTGGCCTGCTGCGTAGACCAAGAACTTGCCGCCGGGGCGCAGCACCCGATGCACATCCCCCAGGGCGGCGCCGAGGTCTGAGACGTAGGTGAGTGACCACAGCGCCACGATCACATCGAAGTTGTTGTCCGAACACGGAAGCCGGGGCACGCCGCCTTCGTGCGCCCGGAAGCCGCACGCGGCGGCACGGTCCAGTGCTTCTGAGTTGGTGCTCATGATCGTGATCCGGTTGGTGCCGACCCGCGATCCCAGCCGAAGGGCGAAGTCGCACTGGCCGCCCCCGATCTCGAGCACTCGCCAACCGGGGTGCGGCCGAGACATGAAGTGCTCCGAGACGCCTTCGAGAACGAGATCGCGGGGATCGGGCGCATCGGACGCGGGCCGCCAGATGAACGGAGCCTCGGCGCTGACGGCCTCGCTGAGCTCCAGTCCCTGGGGCCGCTCCAGTCGACCTGGCTCCAACCGGGTCATGTCCTGCGCGTTGCGAAACGTCTTCTCGTTCATGCCACCCGAGATTACCTGCGCGGCTGCCGAAGGCGATCGCGTAATCCCATGCTTCGACCCGGCAGTTGTCCGCCGACACGCCGACAATCTGGCCAGATAAGTGCCGGGTCAGCGCGGGGGGGTGAGGAGAGGGATGGTCACGGCCGCGGACGGGTCCGTGAAGAAGTCGTTTCCTTTGTCGTCGACGACGATGAAGGCGGGAAAATCCACCACCTCGATCTTCCAGATCGCCTCCATGCCGAGCTCCTCGTATTCCAGCACCGACACCGAGGTGATGCAGTCGGTGGCCAGCCGGGCGGCCGGGCCGCCGATCGACCCGAGATAGAACCCACCGTGCCGCCGGCACGACTCGGTGACGGCCTTCGAGCGGTTCCCCTTGGCCAGCGTCACCAACGAGCCTCCCGCGGCCTGGAACTGCTCGACGTAGGAGTCCATCCGGCCCGCCGTGGTCGGCCCGAAGGAGCCCGACGGCATGCCCTCGGGAGTCTTCGCCGGGCCCGCGTAATAGACCGGATGATTCACCAGATAGGCCGGCATCGGCTCACCGGCGTCGAGTCGCTCCTTGATCTTCGCGTGCGCGATGTCGCGGGCCACCACCAGCGGGCCGGTCAGCGCCAGCCGGGTCCTGACCGGGTACTTCGACAGTTCGGCGACGATCTGGGCCATCGGCCGGTTCAGATCGATCGGTACGACTTCGCCGGCCTCGATCAGGTGGGCCTCGGTGGTGTCCGGGAGGTAGGACGCCGGGTCGGTCTCGAGTCGTTCGAGGAATACCCCGTCCACGGTGATCTTCCCGAGCGCCTGGCGATCGGCCGAGCACGAGACCGCGATCGCCACCGGACACGATGCGCCGTGTCGTGGTAGCCGGACCACCCGGACGTCGTGGCAGAAGTACTTGCCGCCGAACTGAGCCCCGATCCCGAAACCCTGGGTGAGCCGGAACACCTCCTCCTCGAGCTCGGGATCCCGGAATCCGTGCGCGGACATCGAGCCGATGGTCGGCAGGTCGTCGAGGTAATGCGCCGAGGCGTACTTCGCGGTCTTCAGCGCGTGCTCCGCCGACGTGCCGCCGATGACCACGGCCAGGTGGTAGGGCGGGCAGGCGGCCGTGCCCAGCGAACGCAGCTTCTCGTCCAGGAAGGCCAGCATCCGCTCCGGGTTCAGCACCGCCTTGGTCTCCTGGTAGAGGAATGACTTGTTGGCCGACCCGCCGCCTTTGGCCATGAACAGGAACCGGTACTCGGGAGCCGGCCGGCCGTCCGCGCCGGTATGGGACGGGGTGGCGTAGAGCTCGATCTGGGCCGGCAGATTGGTGCCGGTGTTCTTCTCCTCCCAGGTGGTGAGCGGTGCCAGTTGCGAGTACCGGAGGTTGAGTCCGGTGTAGGCGTCGTACACCCCGCGGGAGATGGTCTCGGCGTCGTCGCCGCCGGTCAGCACACCCTCGTCCTTCTTGCCCATCACGATCGCGGTGCCGGTGTCCTGGCACATCGGCAGCACGCCGCCGGCGGCGATATTGGCGTTCTTGAGCAGGTCCAGTGCCACGAACCGGTCGTTGCCCGACGACTCCGGGTCGTCGATGATCCGCCGGAGCTGAGCCAGGTGGCCCGGTCGCAGGAAGTGCGCGATGTCGTGCATGGCCTCGGCCGTCAGGAGCCTGATCGCCTCGGCATCGACCGAGAGGAACCGCCGGCCGTCGACCTCGACGACGTCGACGCCCTCCGCGGTCACCTTCCGGTACGGCGTGCGGTCCGGGCCGGTGGGAAGCAGATCTGAGTAGCGGAACTCGGCAACGGTGCTCACCATCCGAGCCTAGATGAGGAGCGTCGGGAACCGAGTGCCGCAACGACCTCGGAGCCATTGGTGTCCGGTCGACGTCGTCATGCCCGGCCGCTCGGCAGGTAGGCTGAGAGCATGGAGGGGCGCATGGACGGATCCGCGATGCGGCCCCATGAAACGCAGCGCCGTGAGACGCAGCTCCATGACCCTTCGTTGTTGCGGATCTCGGATGCCGATCGCAACCGGGTCTCCGAGGTGCTCCGCCGGGCGGCCGGGGACGGCCGGATCGATCTCGCCGAGCTCGACGAGCGACTCGACGCGGTCTTCGCCGCCAAGACCTATGCGGATCTGGTGCCGATCACCGTCGACCTGCCCGAACATCACGATGCCGCGCCGCAGGAGACGGCCGCGAGTCAGCTCGCTCCGCGCCGCGAGCGGACCCCGGCCGCGACCGCCGGCTATCACTCGTCGCGGGCGGTGATGGCGGAGCGCAAGCGCCAGGGCGCGTGGTTGGTGCCGGCCGAGCACGCCGCCTTCGCCTTCATGGGCGGCGTCACTCTGGATCTGCGGCAGGCGTGCTTCGCCCAGGACACGGTGACCATCACCGCGACCGCGATCATGGGGGAGGTCCGGGTGATCGTCGATGCCCACACGCACGTCGAGGTGGATGGTACGCCGATCATGGGCGACTTCTCGCAGGGCAAGGACAAGGTCCGGGCGCAACTGTCC
>JBOFLE010000268.1:0-5119 GCA_051657705.1 Nocardioides sp.
GCGGCTGGCGCTCGATGCCGCTGAAGCCCTCGGCGACCACGTGGGCGACGGGCCCGGAGGCCACCGTTCCGTACAGCACCGAGCCCTGGTTCGTTCAGGCGCATGTCAAAGACGGGGCCGGCCATGATGGCTATGCCGGTGTGGCCGTCCGAACTCAGGATGTCACCGCACCCACGGTCTCCATCACCGGCGATCACGCGGTGAGCGTCGCAGGTCAAGGCGCTACGAACCTCGGGGTGTTGCCTCGCCTGGAGGGCCGAGCGCGAGACTCCCAGAGCGGCGTCAAGACCGTCGAGTGGCGGCTCAACGGCGGGGGGTGGCAGACCGTCCCAGCACAGAACCGCTCCGGTTCGAAGTGGTGGGTGACGGACATCTCGCTCGGCACCCCGGGTCTCTACCGGATCGAGGTGCGCGCCACCGACCGCGCCGACGAGCGCATCGCCGGGGTGCCTGCGAACATCACCCCGCCACCCGCCTACGCCAGCCTCGCGATCACGGTCACCGAGCAGTACCGGCCCAAGGACCCCACGGTCCACGAGTACTACACCTCGCTGGTCGACTTCGTGGTCAAGCGGATGCGGTTGAACGGCAGCGCGGTCACGCAGGCCTCGCTCGAGCAGTTCCTGATGCAGCCGTTCGGAGCGCTACTGGCGACCAGTCCGAGCGAACCAGGCCCGCCGGTCGCCCAGCTCCGGATCTGCCTGGAGGTGCTCCGCAAGCACATCGATGCCGTCCTGAAGGCGGCCGAGGGTAGCGCCGATCCGGCGCTCTGGCTCAAGGTCAAGCAACTCCGGCTGGGCACGGAGCGCGGCTATGCCACAGCGGCGTACGACGCCATCCTGCGACGCCTCGGCACCTCGGCCGAAGAACTGACGATCGCGGTCGAGAGCGGAGACCCGACCCGGCTCGCCGACGTGGCCGAGCGGCTGGGCGTCGAACTGGCTTCGCGCAAGTCCGGCGGCCCACAGCCCGGGAACACCCTGACGCCGTTCCTGCTGACCGGCGACCGGCTCGCCGAGCCGGAGCTGGAGAAGCTGTTCGGACTGGTGTCCTTCCAGCGCGACCCGCTGGCGTCGCCTGGCGCGGATCCCTACCTGCTGACGCTGCAGCTGCACCGCCTGCTCGGCCAGTTCCGGGCCCAGGACGCGACCGTTCCCGAGCCGATTCTCGATCCGGACGTGCTCACCCAGGCCGACCTGCGTCCCGGCGCCAACCCCGCCGGTCCGCTCCTGGAGGCGCGGCGGCTGTGGCTCGACGGCCTGCTGGGCGACCTGCGCGACGGGCGTGTCACCGTGCCGGTGCCGGCCCCGGAGCCGACCCCCCAACCGCTGCCCCAAGACGAGCTCACGGCGGCCGAGGGCGGGGTCTTCGGCGGCGCATCCCGGGCCGCGGCCGACCCTCTCGCGCGTTTCGACCTGATCCTGGAGACCCGTATCGCGCCGGTGCAGGTTCTCCAGCGCATCGAGCGGACGCACGCCTCCGGGGAATCGGTGGCCGCCGAGCTGGAGAACTGGCAGCTGAGCTTCGCCGCCTTCGACCGGGTGATGCGGCTGCGCGAGCTCGCGGTGAACAAGGCGATCACGGATCCCGGCTGGGAGGACCTGTTCGCGATCGTCATCGGGGTGCAGAAGGCCCGGATCCGCCAGGAGTGGCAGCAGGCCGAGCGGGGCCTCGGCATCCATGTCGGCCCGGCGTACTTCGCGGTCACAGAGCCCCAGGGCCCCGGCAGCCAGCCGTCCTCGTGGCGGGTCGATCCCCGGGCTCGGCGCCGCTTCCTGACCAGGCTGCAGGGCCGGATCGAGCAGGAACAGACTGCGCGGCAGGCGTTCGCGGCCGCGATCGCCGGAGCCGAGGAGGACGCCTTGCCGGGGCTGCGCGACGGCCTGATGTTCGCGTTGAACCTGCTCGGTTCGGCCGACTCGTCCGCGCTCGCCGACCGGCTGCTGCTCGACGTGATGACCGACGGGTCGGCCCGGCTGACCCGGATCGACCATGCCATTCAGACCTTGCAGACCCTGATCCTGGCCGTTCGCACCGGCACCGCTCCGGGCTGGTCCCGGGCTATCGCCAGTCAGCCCGAGGCCGACTTCGACGAGGAGCTGCGCTGGATCGGCTCGTACGCCAACTGGCACGCCGCGATGCAGGTGTTCCTCTATCCGGAGAATCACCTGCACCCGACGCTGCGGCCGCCCGATGAGTGGTCGACCGACTTCGGTGACCTGGTGCGCCGACTGAGGTCGAGCCGGCCGCTGACGCCGGAGGCCGCCGCGGACATCGCCTCCGACGAGTTCGGGATAACGCTGGAGCGGACCCGCCCGGTCCTCCTCAATCGTGCCGGCAAGCAACGGTCCTTCGTCACCGGGCTGGGCACCACGGATCTGGCCCGCCTCAAGGCCTTGCCGGTCGGCTTCAGGGAGACCTACTACTTCGTGCCGATGACGATCGCGATCGAACTGCACCGATCCGGTCAGTACCTGGCGGCCCTGGATTGGTTCCGGATGGTCTACGCCTATGACCTGCCGGTGAGTCAGCGGAAGATCCATGTTCCGTTGGATCTGGAGCGCAGCCATCACCCGCCCGGCCACCAACTGATGTACGAACGCAACATCCTGTGGTTGGCCGAGACGCTGAATCCGCACGACATCGTCGACGAGTCCTATCCCGACACCACGAGCACCGACCCCTCGACCGCCCGGTACGACGTGCACACCCGGTTCGTGGTGCACAGCATCGTGCGCTGCCTGCTGGACTTCGCGGAGTCGGAGTTCGTCCAGGACACCAACGAGTCCCTGCCCCGGGCCCGGGCGCTCTACCTGGAGGCGCTGGACCTGCTGGCGCTGCCCGAGCTCAATCCGGCCAAGGTCGACCAGCTCACCCCGAACGAGGTGACCACCTCGCTGCGCTGGCGCGCCCAGTCGGCGCTCGCCAAGCTGCGCACCGGCCGGAACTTCGCCGGCCTGACCCGGCAGGTCGAGACCGGCGCGCCGGCAGGATCGAGCGGTCTGCTTGTCCCACTCGCGGCCGGCAGCGGCCCGTTCGGGTCCGGCTCGCTGCGGGCGTTCCAGCCCACGCCGTACCGCTTCGGCACGCTGATCGAGCGGGCCAAGCAGCTGGCCGGCGTCGCCCAGCAGATCGAGCAGTCCTACCTGTCGGCGATCGAGAAGTACGACGCCGAACGGTATGCACTCTTCAAGGCGCAGCAGGACATGGCGCTGGCGCACTCCCAGGTGACGCTCCAGGATCTTCGGGCGCGGGAGGCCGCCGACGGCGTCGCCCTCGCCGAGCTCCAGCAGGACCGGGCGGCGTTCCAGATCGCGGAATACCAGAAGCTCCTGGACCAGCCGATGAACCAATGGGAGCGGGAGTTGCTCGACGACTACGGTGACGCGCTCGAGGCGCGTAACTGGATCGCGGGCATGGATGCCGCGATCACGATCAGTCAGGCGGTGTCCTCGATCGGCAACCTGGGGGAGCAGATCTTCTCGTTCGGGGCCTCGGCGGCGGCGAACACCGCCGTCATCGCTGCCGCTGCGGCCAAGTTCGGTTTCGCCGTCGACCTGAACAACATCGAGACCGACATCCAGCGGCACTCACTGCACGCCAGCGTGGAGAACCGGGTCCGCGAGTGGACCCTGCAGCAGGGGCTGGCCCGCCAGGACAAGGGGATCAGCGACCAGCAGCGTCAGCTCGCGCTCGACCAGCAGGCGATCGTCGCCCAGGAGGGGGTGATCGCGCAGTTGCAGCTCGCCCAGGCCGAGTCCACGATCGCGTTCCTGAACGGCAAGTTCACCAACGTCGAGCTCTACGACTGGATGATCGGCGTGCTGCAGGGGGTGTACGGCTACTTCCTGAGGCAGGCCACCTCGGTCGCCCAGCTCGCCCAGGCTCAGCTCACCTTCGAGATCCAGGAACAGGTGCCGGCGATGATCCGGCGGGACTACTGGCAGCCGTCGGACGACAACTCGCCGACCGCGCCGGCCGACCGCAATCGGGACCGGGCCGGGCTCACCGGATCAGCCCGGCTGCTGCAGGACGTCTATCAGCTCGATCAGTTCGCCTTCGACAACGGCAAGCGCAAGCTGCAGCTGACCAAGACGTTCTCGCTCGCCCAGCTGGCGCCGCTGGAGTTCCAGCAGTTCCGGCGGACCGGGGTGATGTCGTTCGCCACCCCGAACCGGCTGTTCGACGAGGAGTTCCCGGGGCACTACCTCCGGCTGATCAAGCGGGTGCGGACCTCGGTGGTGGCGCTGGTGCCGCCGCAGCGGGGGATTCGGGCCACGCTGTCCAATCAGGGGGTGTCCCGGGCGGTGGTCGGCGGCACCAGCTTCCAGAGCGTCCGGCTCAGCCGGGAACCCGAGTCGGTGGCGCTGACCTCGCCGGCGGGCTCCACCGGTGTCTTCGAGCTGGATGCGCAACCGGAGCTGTTGCTGCCGTTCGAGCTCAGCGGGGTCGACTCGCTGTGGACGCTGGAGATGCCGAAGGCGGCCAACCCGTTCGACTTCCGGACCGTCGCCGACGTGCTCGTCACCTTCGAGTACACCGCGCTGGCCAGCGCCGACTACCGGGCCACGGTGATCGGTCAGCTCGACCGGACCACCAGTGCCGTGCGCGCCTACAGCGTGCGCGACGAGCTTCCCGACCAGTGGTACGACCTGCACAACCCGTCCGGTTCGGACGCGGCGCTGGAGGTCGGGATCGAGGTGCTCGGCAAGCACTTCCCGGTCAACCTCGACGAGATCACGACCACGCAACTCGCGCTGTACGTCGTGGCGGCGGACCGTGCGGGCGGCGCGTCGCCGATCGGGCCGATCAAGGTGGAGCTGCGGTTCGCCCCGGCCGACGGCAGCCCCGAGGTGGCCGGCCCGGCCACGTCGAGCGCCGGAGGGATCGTCAGCACCCGGATCGGCAACGCGGCGAGCTGGCTGCCGATGCTCGATCGGTCTCCGGTCGGCACCTGGCGGCTCCGGTTCGCCGATCCCGAGGCGATCCGCCCGCTGCTGAAAGAGGACGCGATCGCCGATATCGCGCTCGTGATCTCGCACACCGGGCGACTGCCCGAGTGGCCGCTGTAAACGGGACTGCAGCGTCGCGGTCCCGCTATCCAATCAAAGAGAAGGAA
>JBOFLE010000269.1:0-33712 GCA_051657705.1 Nocardioides sp.
CCACCGGCAAGCCGTCGGTACCGGACCACGTCCGGGGTCTTGTCCGTGACCTGCCCGGTCGTCCGGTCCGTCACGAGGATGAGCACCTGTCGCAGATCTACCATCAGACCTCCCGAGACTGATTTCAAGGGTAGGGCCGACCGAGCCGCACTGTCACTGATTGTTTGCGGGAATCCCGATCCGAGGCACGGTGGAATGCGGCGGACTGCCGTCTCAACGCAGGAGCGGCGGGTGCAGAGCTGTCACGGCACCTACTCGGTAGAGCCGAGCCGGCCGGCCGCCGTCCCTCGTCGTCGTCGCCCCCGTCGGCTCGAGATAGCCCTCGGTGTTCGTGATCTTCCGGTGGAAGTTGCGGGGATCGAGAGACACCCCCCACACCACCTCGTACACGTGCCGTAGTTCGCTGATCGTGAACTCCGCCGAACAGAACGCCGCCGCCAGCGGCGTGTACTCGAGCTTGGCGCGGGCGCGTTCCACCCCGTCGCTCAGGATCGCCGTGTGGTCGAAGGCCAGGAGCCCGCCGCTGGAAAGCAGCTCGCTGACCGGCTGCCACCGCGCTTCCGTCGCATCGGTTCCGGCGGTCGGCGTGGGCAGGTCCGCCGCGAGCGCGATATAGGCGACCGTGATGGTCCGCATCCGAGGGTCGCGGTCCGGGGCGCCGTACGAACCGAGCTGCTCCAGGTGGAACCGATCGGCCGCCAGCCCGGTCTCCTCGCGGAGCTCGCGCGCCGCCGCGTCCGGCAGATCCTCATCGGGGTCCAGGAACCCTCCGGGCAGCGCCCAGCGTCCCCGATACGGCTCCGCACCGCGCCGGACGGTGAGCGCCTGCAGCCGGTCATCGCGCACCGTGAGGATCACCAGATCCACGGTGACGGCCACGGGTGGGTACGCCGCTGACCTCACCATACCCTCCACCCTAGCCCCTTGATGTCAGTTTGACGAATACTCTCCAAGCGGATTAATGTCGCTTTGACATTAACTAGGATAGGAGATCTCCGATGGCCGACATCGCCCGCTACCCCCTGATCCGGCACCTGCGCGGATCAGGCACCAGCCACATCGAGCAGATCCGGAACGGCAAAACCATCCGCGCCGGCGTCGGGGCCTCCTTCTGGTTCCGGCCGCTCAGCGCGATCTTGAACGAAGTACCCGTCGACGACCGGGAGCTGCCGCTGCTGTTCCACGCCCGCACCAGCGACTTCCAGGACGTCACGGTGCAGGCGACGATCACCTACCGGGTCACGGACCCGGCCACGGCCGCCGGTCGCGTCGACTTCTCCATCGACCCCGAGACGGGCCTCTGGCGGGGTACGCCGCTGGACCAGGTCGCCGGGCTCCTCACCGAGTCGGCGCAGCAGTACGCGATCGACCTGCTGGCCACCGTCGACCTGGCCACGGCGATGGCGGGCGGTGTCGGCCCCCTCCGCTCCGTGATCACCGACGGACTGCTCGGCGACGGCCGCCTGGTCGAGACCGGCATCGCGGTCGTCGGCGTACGCGTGGTCGCACTACGCGCCGAGCCGGAGGTGGAGAAGGCTCTGCGGACACCGACCCGCGAACAGGTGCAACAGGACGCGGACAAGGCGACCTTCGAGCGGCGCGCGGTCGCGGTGGAGCGGGAGCGGGCGATCGGTGAGAACGAGCTGCAGACGCAGATCGAGCTGGCCCGGCGCGAGGAGCACCTGGTCGCTCAGCGAGGCGCGAACGCTCGCCGCGAGGCCGAGGAGAACGCTGCTGCCGGCGCCATCGCCACCGAGGCCGAGGCCCGACGGGCCGTGACCTTAGCGGAGGCCGCCGCGGAAGGCACGCGTCTCGCCGGCGCGGCCCAAGGCGACGCGGAAGCGGCACGGGTTACCGCCTACCGAGACGTCTCGGAGGCGGTCCTACTGGCACTGGCCGTCCAGGAGTTGGCCGCCAACCTGCCGAAGATCGATTCGCTCGTGCTGAGCCCCGACCTGGTCACCAAGGCCCTGGCTCAGCTGGGAACCGGCAGGGGAACGGCGTGAGCCTGATACCTCGGGTCGTCCTCGTGTATCGCCGTACGGAGTACGACGAGCTGCTTGCCACGCACGGCACCCGGGGACAGGCCGCGTTCTTCCTGAGCACCCGCGGCAGGGACATCGGCGAACTCGAGCAGCGCCACCGGCTGACCCGACAGGCCATGGAGACCGCGGCGGCGGCGATCCCCGTCGACTGGCGGCGAGGCAGTGTCGAGCGCGGCGACGTATCCCGGTTCCTGTTCTCACCCGAGGACATCGTCGTTGTCGTGGGGCAAGACGGCCTGGTCGCCAACGTCGCGAAGTATCTGGCAGGGCAGCCCGTGATCGGGATCGATCCGGAGCCGGACCGCAACGCCGGCGTTCTCGTCACCCACCCGGCACGCGATCTGGGGGAGCTGCTGCGGGCCACGGACCAGGTGGTGGAGCGGACGATGGCCCTGGCCAGTCTGGACGACGGGCAGACGCTGCTGGCGCTCAACGAGATCTTCGTGGGACACCCGAGCCACCAGACCGCGCGGTACGAGCTACGGACTCCGAACGCCGACGCCGAGTCACAGGCCTCCTCCGGCGTCATCGTCGCGACCGGCACCGGCGCCACCGGCTGGTGCCGCTCGATCTCGCTCGAACGGGCGAGTCAGCTTCGGTTACCGGCTCCCAGCGAGGCCCGCCTCGTCTGGTTCGTGCGCGAGGCGTGGCCGTCCCCGGCCACCGGGACCACCCTCACCGAAGGCGAGCTGACTCTGCTGTCCGGGGACGAGCTCAGCCTGACCGTCACGTCGGACCGACTCGTCGCATTCGGAGACGGCATCGAGGCCGACTCGCTCAGCCTGACATGGGGTCAGACGGTCCGCATCGGATCGGCCGAACAGGCACTGCGGCTGGTCGCCTGACCCCGTGGCCGACGGCGGAGAATCACGGCCGCGTCGTGGGGAGGGTCGGCTCCCGAATTGCTTCGGGTCCATCTCCGTATCGATCCGGTGTTGGCCGAGGACAGCTTCCCAGTCCCGGCCGCCGCGGAAGACTGCGTGCTGCGCCAAGGTCATCAGTCGAAGGGTTCGAAGAAGTCCTGCAGCGCTTTAGCACGTCGATCCTCTACGCCAGATCGGTTGCCTTCACCAACTCAACCCCGTCCTGAGCGCTCCGGATCACGGCGGTGAAGTAGGCCGCGGGCAGAAGTTCGCCCTCCGGCGCCATCGGTGAGCGCACCAAGTCCACGCGCGACCGGCCACGTAGTCGTTCCTGTAGTAGTCGTCGAGCAGGCGGGTCGGTTCCAGCAGCGCCAGCAGCGCCGGCATCAAGACCGGGATCCTTCGCTGTCGCCGTGGGCCGTCCAGCACCGGGCCGGCGAACCTTCCCGTGATCTGTTCAACCGAGCCCTCGGGCACTCGTCGGCTACGACCACAATGAACACCTACAGCCGACTGTGGCCCACTGCCGGGGATCGAACGTGCGCGGCTGCCGACTTGATGAGCGAGGCTGTCCGATTGTCTCTTAATAAGTGACAAAGAGACAGGTTGTCCCGTAGCTTTGGCACTTATTAAAGGACATACGGACATGACTTCCCACTTCGCTACCCCAGATCCAGATCTTGAGGACCAGCAGGTCATCGGCGAGATCCACGAGACGCGCGCTTCACTCGCCGACTACCTGCGCGCGCCCAAACGCTGGAACGGGCTGCTCCGACGCACTTCGACCGCGCGCGCCATCCAGGGTTCCAACACCATCGAGGGCTACACCATCAGCGACGAGGACGCCATCGCCGCCGTCGACGACGAGCCCCCACTCAGCGCTGACGAGGAGACGTGGCTCGAGATCATTGCCTACCGCCGAGTCCTCACCTACGTCCTCAACGTGGCGACGGAGCCGGGCTTCGTGATCGACGAAGCTGTGCTGCGTTCGATGCACTTCATGCTGCTCGATCACGACCTGTCTAAGGCACCCGGTCGTTACCGCACCCAGGAGATCTTCGTCCGCGACGACAAGCGCGGCGTCAACGTATACGCGGGTCCGGACGGCAACTTGGTGCCGGAGCTGATGCGGTCGCTATCCGCGTCGCTGTCGACGCCCACGGCCGACGATCCGTTGGTGCGCGGGGCGATGGCCCACCTGAACCTCGTCATGATCCACCCGTTCCGCGACGGAAACGGGCGCATGGCCCGCGCCCTCCAGACGATGGTGCTCGCACAGGACCAAGTGGTCGAGCCAACCTTCTCCAGCATCGAGGAGTGGCTAGGCAGCAACACCCAGGACTATTACGATGTCCTCGCCACGACCGGGCACGGTGCTTGGAACCCTGGACACGACGCTACGCTATGGGTGAAGTTCAACCTGCGGGCGCATCACATGCAAGCGCAGACGATGCGCCGCAGATTCGACGAGGCCGAGATCCAGTGGCGCAAGATCGACGAACTGGTTGCAGAGCACCGCCTCAACGACAGGATCGGCGCAGCGCTCTTCGACGCGCTAATCGGGTTGCGCGTGACACGGCCGTCCTACGTGAAGCTCACCGAGCTCGACGAACGGACCGCCACACGCGACCTGGTCAACGCCGCCAACATCAGCCTCCTGGAAGCACGAGGCGAGCGGCGCGGTCGCCACTACGTGGCCGGCGAACCGCTCCGGCAGGTTCAGGCCGCGCTGAGGGCGGACCGAAAGCCCTTGGACGATCCCTATCCGACACTAGTCGGCGAGATCCGGCGAGCGCTGCCGTGAAGACCTCGTCTAACAACCTCGTAGGGACAGCCGCCCAATCCGCGGTCAAGGCGCAGTTGGAGCTGCTCGGCTGGGGAGTTGCACGACAAGCGGGTGGACGTCCGTCACCTCGTGGGGGTGCAGGTGAAGGCCGTACGTGCCCGGACTTCTCGATCAGGTTCTCAGCGAGCCTGGGGTGCGACTCGGTCGCCGTGAGCGAGACACTGATCGACTACGAATCGCACGCCAACTTGGAGCCGCTGCTGCGGCGGCCTTCTCGGGATCCGTCCGTCGTCGTGCGCTGCGCGCGAATCGCGCGCTGAGCAGGATGAGTCGCTGATTGGCGATTGCCGACCGCCTCAGACTGCTGGCGACGGATTCTTTGCGGACTTTCCGCGGACCAGACGCGGACTTTGCAGCCCACACACCGCCTGCGCAACGTCGGGCCTCGTCTGTCGGCGGAACCAGCGAAAGCTAGTCCGTGCGGATCCCCACTACCGGCCTGGGTGCTGAGCCGGATATGAAGCACCCGGTTACGTGATGTCCTTTCGCTGGCTGCTGTCAGCGGACGCTGGCTGCATCTAAATTTCTTCAGTGCAGCATGCGCGCTTACAAGGTCCAATTGGGGCGGCGACGACGAGCTCCGCCGACAAACTCACCTTCGGGCGCCTGGTCAAACAGCGTGAGCGCCAAGGCCATCGTCTGCGGAGGGGTCACGCTCGGCTCGGGCATCGGCGCCTACGAAGCGGCGGCGCTCCGCATGATCCGGTCGATCAGGGCGTGATCTGCTGCGGCGGAGCTGCCGTTGACGGTTGGCGCTGTCCCGCGGCTGACCACGTTGTGGAACTCGTTGAGCTGCCGCTGGAAGGGGTCGTCGAACGAGAGGGGCTCAATCGGCTCGCCGACATTGCGGCCCGGTGGTCCGGAGGTGGTGTTCAGGGTTGCCGGGGCGTGGGGCAGGTACGGCGAGGGAAGGTGTGCAGTCGAGCGGTAGCGGGGTCCGACGACCCGGATCGTCTCCTCGTAGCTGCCGACCTCGACATAGGAGTAGGTGAGGGAGCCGGTCAGCTGGTTGGACCAGCAGAAGGAGATCCGGCCGTTGAGTCCGGCGTTCCAGAAGTGGGCGTGGAGTACCTGTTCGGGTTCTCCGGCGAGGCCGTGGATCAGGTTGATGTCGTGGATGACGCTTGTGGTGAGCAGGACGTAGGCGCGTCGGGTGGCGAGGTCGTCGGCGGGGACGCCGAGCGCCGCGAGGTGGGCGGCAATGTGTGGGCGGGCGGTCTCGGAGTCGAGGTAGGTCGGTAGGTCGGTGCTGAAGTCGCGGCCGTGGCCGATGACGGGTTGGAGGTAGCGGTCCTCGGGCGGGTGGACGAGGTCGATGGCGATGCTCGTGGCGTGCCCGTCGGCGATGGCGTCGGAGAGGCGATGCACGGTCTCGTATTGGCGCTTCATATAGCCGACCTGGAGGGGGACGCCGCGGGTCGAGAACGCGGCTGCGGCGCGGTCTGCCGCCGGGTGGGTGTAGGCGATCGGCTTCTCGGTCAGGGTGGGAATCCCGTGGCGGGCGAGCGTGTCGAGTGGGTCGCTGTGGTCGCCGGTGATCAGCAGCACCGCACAGTTGAGGTCGGTGGCGTGGGTGAGCAGGTCTTCGAGTGAGTTGTGGCGCCGGGCGTTGGGGAAATTGGTGCCGGCCCGGGTGAGAGCGTCCGGGTCGGTGTCGCAGAGGGCGCGTACGTCGTACAGGTCGACGAGATGCTGGAGCGCGGGAAAGTAGCGGGCGCGGGCGACGATGCCGCAGCCGATCACGGCGAGAGCAAGTCGGGGCGTGGTCATGCGCTGGCCGCGGGGCGTGGAAGGGCGGGGGCGTTCCTCGGTGCCCGAGCCCAGACCGTCTGGTGTCGCCAGAGGTTGCGCTGCAGCACGACCCGATCGTCACGGTGCAGCATCAGGTGCCGCTCGAACGGCTGGGCGAGGTCGCCGTGCTGGTAAAACGGGGCGCCGAGCGCTTGCCCGAGGACGGCGGCTCCCGCCTGCACGGCATGCGCCCGGAACGGCGGATCGAGCTGGTCCTCCGATGTCGGCAGGATGCGTCCCCGCTCGGTCGTCCCATTCGCGACGGTCGCGGTCAGATCGATGCGGCTCAGCGTCGCGGCGCGCTGGACAGTGGCGGTGGGGTGGCCGGTGGCGTCGAGGACGGCGAGCGGGCCGTGGCGCAGGCTGGGCGCCTCGGTCAGGTAGAAGCGGAAGAGGGCGCCAAGGAAGGGCCGGTCGTACCAGAGCGGCCGGTCGGCTCGGTCGGGCTTGGCTTCGCGGCGGTGGAGGCTGAGGGCGACGGGCCCTGCGAAGACGATTGTCCTGGCGTGTGCGGGCAGGTGGGGCCTAACTTGGGTCAGGTACTCGCGGCGCACCTGCTGGTAGTCGGCATCCTCCGCAGCGCCGGTGCGGCTCAGGGCGTAGAGGTAGGCGAGGGTGGCGAGCGACCCCTTGTCGCAGATGACCGCCGCATCCTGGCCGAGGGCTGCGAGTCGTGCGGCGTACCGGCTCCGCGGGATCTCGCCAAGCAGGTACCACTGGGCTGCCTCGACGGGGTCGAGGTTCGCGACGGCCGGGTGCTCGGCGGGCGATGGGTTGTTCTCCGACACCAACGCCACGTCGTCGGCTCGGGATGCCAGCGTGACCGCGGCGGTGGTCTTTCCGAGGCCGGGTAGACCCTCAAGATAGGTAAGCCGCGAGGTACGCACTGCCTGTCACCTCCGCGGGCGGGTGGTCGACGGCGATCCAGGCGCCGGCCTGCTTGGTGGACTGCGCAGCGGCGACGGCCACTGCCAGGGAGGCGAGGTGGTCGCGGCCCGAGTGCGGCAGCGGCGCCCCGGCGGTCAGGTGGCGGGCTAATGACAGGAGCGGGCCGGTGAAGGCGTCGGGCGTCCACTCGCCGTGGACGTCGAGTGTTCGTGGCGGGCTGCCGTCGGCGGGGAGGAGTTCGGCGGCGAAAAGCGTCGCCTGCACGGTGGCGTCCACGCCGTCCACAATCAGCCGGAAGTCGAACCCGGTCGGCGCGGGCACGGTGTTGACGAATGTCAGCACGACGTGGGGCGCCTCGGCGTCGGTGTAGCGCAGGTTCGCGGAGTAGATCACCGGGCCCGCCGGCCTCTGGCCCGGGCGGGTACCGGCCACGGCCGCCACGGCGACCGGGGTGCGGCCGGTGAGGACGCGGGCGAGGTCGAAGTAGTGGATGCCGTGGTCAAGGAACAGGTAGTCGGGGTGGCGGGTGTACCAAGTGTCCACGTCCTCGTTGAAGCGGTTGTGGTGCTGGACGGCGTACACCGGGCCGAGGGCACCGTCGATCATCTGCTGGTAGATCGCACGGTGGGCCGGCGCCCAGCGGGCGTTGTGGTTGACGGCCAGGACGACTCCGTGGTCCTCGGCCTCGTGGACCAGGGCGGTGGCGGTGGGCAGGTCGTAGGCGAGGGGCTTCTGGGACAGGATCGGCTTGCCAGTCCGGTACAGCCCGCGCAGCAGGTCGGGGCGGCCGTGTGGCGGGGTTGCGACATCGATGACGTCCACGTCGTCGCGCTGCGCCAGTTCGTGCGCGGTGGCGGCCACGGCTGCGCCGGTCGCCCGGGCGGCGGAGGCCGCGCGATCAGGGATCAGGTCGCAGACGGCGGCGACGGTGATGCCTGCAGCGGTATAGGCGGGAAGGTGCGCCCGGTGGGCGATCCGGCCGCAGCCGATAACTCCGACCCTCATGACCGCCTCCGGTCCGCCGCGGTGGTCGCCGGCTGCTGCTGCCGCAGGAGAGCGGTGCTGTCGAACAATCGCGTCGCGGCCTCGGCGGGCGCGAGCTGCCAGAGCTCCGGCGAGAACAGCTCGACCGACAGTGGCCCGTCGTACCCGGCGACGTCCAGGTCGGCCAGAAGGCACCCGAAGTCGGTGCCGCCGGCGCCAGGCAGGCAGCGGGCGGCGTCGGCCAGTTCGCCGGGCGGGATGCCGTAGGGGATGTCGGCGACCTGGACGAACTCGATGCGCCCACGCAGATCGGGCAGGTCGGTGAGGCTGTCGCCGGAGGCGTAGAGGTGGCTGGTGTCCAGCAGCACGCCGACCGTGGCCCCGCCGAGCTCGTCCAGCAGACCGAGCAGACCGGCGGCGGAGCCGACGAACGGGTGCGGGCCGTCGAGCGTGGCGTCCAGGCCGCGCCGTACGCCGATGAACTCGACGGCCAGCCGGATCCCGTGACGCTCGGCGTGTTCAGCGAGCAGGTCGAGTCGGGTCAGCGCGCGGTCTCTCGCCTCCAGGATGGGCATGGTGGTGCGCGGGTTGACCACGATGGCGGCTCGGCGGCAATCGAGGGCGTCGGCCACAGCAAGGCGTCGATCGAGCGTCCTCAGCGCGCCGGCGAAGTCGACGTCGTCCACGAGCAGTGGTGCTGGCAGGACCGGGCCGGCGGGGAGGATGCCGCTGAACTGAACGACCTCGACCCCGGCTTGGCGGTGCCACTCGCGCAGCGCGTCGAGGCCGCCGAGAGTGTCCGCGAGGGCGGCCGCCTGCTGGATGCTGACCTCGACGCTGGTGAACCCGGCCGCGCGGCTGACGGAGACGAACTCGGCCAAGGTGGTCCCCCACCGGAAACACGCCGGGTTGACGCTGATCTCATGGGTCATGTCAGTCCCCGAACTGATCGGACGCTAGGTAGATCGGCCCCGCGTCCGTCGTACCCTCGGCGAGGGCGCGGATAATCCACGCCGGATGGACGATCATGGCGGCCAACTGGGCGGCGTCGAACAGGCCGACCGAGCGGACCGGGCCGCCGGTGTCATGCCAGGTGCCGATCGCATCGGGTGCGGCGGTCAGCTCGGCGGAGAAAAAGCACTCGACCTTATGCTCGCCGGTCTCGGGGTCTAGGAACTCCGAGACGGCGACGATGTCGCCGACGGTGACCTCGGTGCCGGTCTCCTCCTGGACCTCCCGGGCGACGCACTCGGGCAGCGTCTCGCCGGGCTCCATCCGGCCGCCGGGCGTGTACCAGTAGCCGCCGTCCGTTACGAGCAGGAGGCGGTCGTCGTAGCGGATCACTGCGCGACCGGCGACGGTGGTTCGGGTGATGGTCATGGCGTCTTCCTCTGCTCGGGCGGCACGGGTCCGCGGGCCGCCGGGCCGATACCCGGCGGGCAGGCGACCGTAGCGAACACGGCCGTTCGACGGGATTCTTCGGCAAGATGGCAGGTCGTGTCGTCGGCGACCCGCCGTAGTTCGCTGTCGGTCAGGGTGAGCGGGTCGAGGTAGCCAGCCTCGGGGAAGAACCCGTCGGTGGCCCGGCCGCCGGCGTGGACGTGGCGCAGTACCGACAGCAGCAGTCCGTGTGTCACCACCAGCCGCGGCCCCGGGAGCAGCAGTATGTCGAGCAGGCCGGCGCACATGCGCAGCAGTGCCTGGCGCTGCGACTCACAGCCCTTGGGCGGGCGGGCGTCGATGCCCTCGCGGGACAGCCACCGTGCGTAGCGGAGGAAGGGCTGTCCCTCGAAGGTGCCGTAGTCGATCTCGTTCAGACGTGCGTCGGCCGCGATCGACACGCGGCCGGCCGGTAGCAGGATCCGGGCGGTCTCCGCGGTCCTGGGGAACTCGCTGACGACGCAGGCCCGTACGGCGCTGAGCGGCAGCGCCGGGCGAGCGCGGTGGCACTGCTCGACACCCACCTCGTCGAGTCCGATCGGCAGGTCCGGGCGCCCGGTCACCAGGTGTGCTGCGCTGTAGCCGGTGCGGCCGTGCCGCAGCATGTGGGTAACGCCAGCAGGCGGCGACCCGTCAGCGGCGGTCACTGTCGGACCAGGATGTCGGAAGCGAGGATCTCAGCGGTCATCTCGGGGAAGGCGTCGAGCGTCTGCCGGACCGTCGCGGCCACTTTGTCGTCGTCCACCCTCCCCGCGGCGAGCCGGACGAGGATACGCCACGGACGGTCCAGTCGCTGGCCGGTGGCACTGATCAGGTGAACCTCGGCGTGCTGCCCCGTGACATCGGAAAGCTCCGCGGCGATCCGCTGCGCGGCTACGTTGTAGAGCTTCCCCACGTGGTAGACGGGGTTCTTGCCGGCTACGCCCTCGACGTTCATCGGGCGCAGCGGGGTGATCAGCCCCGTGATCCGGTTGCCGCGGCCGACCACGCCCTCGTCTCCCGACTCGATGGAGCTGCCCGTGTAGGTGAGGTAGAGCTCGTCCCGGTCGGGCAGATCGCGGACGTTCAGCCGGAAGGTGGCCGTCAGGCCGGGCAGCTGGTCCGCGGCGAGGCGGTGGCACTCGGCCAGGACGGCGTCGCAATGGTCGAGGTAGGTCGCCCGGTCGGGCACATGCGTGCACTTCTGCGGAACGCACAACACCATGTCGAGCTGGTTCGCCGCAGCGTGGGCCATCACCTTCACATCGGACCCAAGCCAGGGGTTGGTGGCGGCGAACCGGTCGGGCCGGGAGAGGTGGTCGGCCAGTTCACGGACGAACGCCTCCACCGGGTGCTCCGGGGCCCACCCGGTGCCGAGCGACGTGTCGTTCGCAAGTGGCGTGCGGCGCTCTCGCAGGTCGCCGACCGAGCGCGGCCGGAACCATACTGCACGGTCGGAGAGCTCGTCGCCGGTAATCACGGCGCCGGGGCTGGGGTTGGACGTGATGTTGTGCTCGATGCGGAGATGGTCGGTCAGTTCCGGCAGCCGCTCGGCGAAGAAGTCGCGCACCGTCTGGTCGACCAGGTCTGCTATGGGCACCTCCTCGTCGCCGCACGCCGGTGCCGCGCGGCCGTTGACCAACACCCGGATCGGCTCACGCATCCGGCCGCGCCCGTACCGGACCTCGCTGGCTCCGCCGAGGAGCGCGAGCTTGTCGAAGTTGTGGTGCAGAACGGCGCCGAACCGGTCCCGGGTGTCGGTCGAGTAGGCGCGGGATAGTCGCTCGGCGAGATGGTCGGCAAGCGTGTCCGGATGGCCCCACCCCTTCCGCTCCACGATGACGACGTTGCTCGGTCGGGGGGTTCCTGCCTCGATGGTGAGGACGCTGCTGTCAATCGTCAGGACTGAGTGACGCATTGCTCTCACCTCCTTCCGTAGTTGGTGGTCTGGTGCGGGTCGGGTGGGCCAGGTGTCGGCCTCGGGGTCATCCAGATCCGTGGTGGTTGGCGACCTGGACGACGAGACCGGGATCCTCCGGCTCGGTACGTCGACAGGAGCGCGGCGAGGCGGGCGCGGGCACGTTCGCGGGCGAGAGCGTCGAGGTCGTACGGAATCAGACCTCCCCAGATGCCGTACTGCTCTCGGCGTGTGACCGCGAGGAGCAGGCAGCCAAGCTGCACCGGGCAAAGGTCACCAGTGTCGTTGTCGCGACACTGAGAATCCGCGCGGTTGCGTGCCCGGTCGAGCGCGGCGCGGGTCTTGAACGCGTTGCCCGAGTCGGCGTACCAGCCGTCCGGGTCCACACCCCTTCGGCCGCAGAGGCCGCGCTTGCCAATCGCAGTGGTCACCGCAGCCTGCTCGACGTCGGTCAGCAGTCCGACAAGACGTTTGCGGCGGGTCATAGCTGCCCCGCATGAGCGCACACGAGGAGCACCGATGCCTGATTGATCGCGGGCTCAGGCGAACCCAGCCCGGCGATCTCTGCTGCTGCGGCTTTGAACGCGACCTTCGCGTCGTCGGTCCACTCCACGATGACGGTACTCAGCTCACGGCCCTCACGCGCAGCGAGAACCGCCAGGTCCGACACGGTCTGCGCGAGGTCGTGCTCGGTGGTCTTGCTGTCGGCGCGGACGTAGCCACACAGCGGGCGGTCGGCGCTCTTGAGAAGCATGTTCTGGGTCGCCGCAGGAACCACGACAGGAGCAACCCTGCCGCGAGCCACACCGGGAGCGTCTTGGCGCTCCACAGCCGCCTTCTCGTCGAAGGTCTCACCAGCGGCGCTCACCCCAGGTCACCCCTTTCTGAAACGGCCCTATCCAGGGAGTCCTCTGCCGCAGCCCCAGTCCCGGGAATGGAGTTGTGGTCGCGGTGCCGGGGACTCCCGGTTGGAACGGCGAGGCGGGCACGGCCTTCCACGTGCGGCTGCGCGTGGTTGCTCGCCACACCCGCCTCGCCGGTTCGGGGGATGGTTGGAGCATCAGGCGGACAGGTGGTGGTCTGGATCGTCGACGTTGCACCGATCGCCATGACCCGGTGTGGACCGGGCACGATCACCGCGACCGCTGCCTCTCCGATGGCGCTGGCGCTGGCGAGCAACGCCTCGAAGGCTTCCGGGGTCCGGTCGACCCGTTCGACGTACACCGTGCCGAGCTCGTAACCCTCGCTCTCGGCGAACGCGGCCATCGCGGTGGTCGCCTTGGCTACCTCGGGGTCGCTCATCGGCGCGTCCTCGCGGAAGTAGCCCAACGCGATCGGGCGCGTGCCATCGATGGCTTGGTGTGGCCTGCTCACGGCGTCAGCTCCCACAGTCGCTCACTGGGCAGCGGACGGATCGCGTCGCCCGCCTGGTGGTCGCCAGCGAGCTCTTCACTCGTGACTCGGAGCCCGGCAAACCGACGACGCATGGCGTCCTCATAGCGAGCCGCCAACTGCGGCACGGCCTTGTACTCCGCAATAACATGCGACCCGAACCAGACCCGGACCCTCCTCCGGCCGGCGCAAGGTCCCCCAGGTGGCTGATGCTGGTTCCACACGTTCAGCTCCTTTGCTGAGTTGAGGTCGCAGGTTGGCTGCTGAAGGTGCCCCGGCTTCGGTGGCAACTTCAGCGTCGTCGCCTCAGCGCCGATGAGATAGGTCTCGGCGCAGTACCGGCGTCGAACGAACGTCGAACTGATCTGGCGGATCCCTCGAACGACGACGAGGCCGTGATCCGGTCCGGATCACGGCCTCGCGTTAGTGCAGGTTCAGAGTTTGGCCTGGATCACCGCATGCGTACCGTCGGTGCGCCACCCCGGCGTATGGGCTTCCAGACGCGCAAGTCGCTCAGTGGAGATTCCGACGGCAAGGTCGGACTTCAGGGTGCGAAGGGCGAGGACGGGTGCGGGGAAGTAGTCAGTGAGTCCGACGAAGCTGAGGCTGGGTGCCCAGAGACGGTCGCCTACCAGGCGCCGGTAGTTGAGGTCGCCCTTGACAATCACGAGGTCGGATCCGGTGAGGCGTTCCTGGAGATCACGGGGCATGAGGTGGAAGGTCAGCGGACTGCACCAGAAGGCATGGGTCTGGACCTCGAGCCGCCCATTGGATATGGCGGTCTTGAGCCTGGCTGCGATCTCGGCGGCGGCCGTTGTGGATCGGGCCGCCATGTGGTGCAGGACTGCAAGGAGGTCGTGTGCGGTCGCGTCGGACACGTAGTACGGGTGTGGCTTGAGATGCAGTGTGATGGCCGACGCGCGTTCGGTGCTGAGGAGCCTGTCGATGAGTACGAGGTCTGCCAGAAGCTCTCGGCCCGCGTTGTCGGCGATCACGTCGACCTTGCCTGGTGCTCGTCGAGTCAGCCACTTCCAGACATCGGCCGAGTCATCGGCGACAAGGTCGTCGACCTGTTCGGAGTCCGCTGCCGTCGGTGAAGAGAGGCGGAAACCAAGGTCCGCACGGTTGCCCCATAGCGACGCGATGAGCGCGCCGTGCAGCCCGGCTTCCTCGGGGGCGCGGAGGATCGGCTCGAGGGACCTGAGATCCCGAGTGCCTTCAGGGCTTGAGAGTTCTGCATCCTTCTGGGGTTTGAAGAGGTCGATACCCGCCCACGGAGACGCGCCGAAGTAGCCAGTTGCCTCCAGCAGGAGACGGTAGAAGTAGGACTCAGCCCACAGGAACGGCACATCGATCCAGGGTCGTCCGACGTACGGCCGAGACCACCCGTCCCAGTCTCCACGGTCGTGCGCGCCGGTGACCAGCTCTGGCACGTCGCCGTGAAGAGTCTGGGCGAGGAGGTCGAGGTTCTTCTGAACCTCTGGTGGATAGGGAAGCCTGCGCCTGATCGCCTCGATCAAGTCGGGGTGCCGCCGGGTCAGCACGCCGTAGGCGAACGACCGGGGATCGCTTGAGCGGATCTCTTCGGCGCCCAGTTCTGGCCATCCGGTCACCCGGTCGCTCCCGTCGTGCCGCTGCCGAGTCGTATCAGGACCTGACCGGAGGCGCTCGCAACCAGCAGATCCATGGTCGACGGATCGAGTGCGGCACACTGGCCGCTGGCGTCGACACGCACCTGGAACGCCGTACCCTCTTCGAGCGGCCAGCGACGGGCTGTTCCGTCGGCCGCGGTCGAGATGAGCCAGGCGCCATCGTCACTGAATCCCAACAGCAGGACGCGCCCTTGGTGGCCCTGAAGGTGGACGGGGTCCTCCGCGGTTCCCAGGCGGTGCACGTAGATGTCGCCGGTGCCCGTGCCGATGGCCAGGCGTTCCCCGAGGCGGTCGAAGGTAACCGTGCGAGCCCATCCGGGGACCTTGATTGTCTCGCGTTCCTCCCCTTCGGCGAGGGTCCACATCCGGACCGTTCCGTCGCCGCCCGCTGCTGCGATCAGGCCGGCGGAAGCGGAGATGGAGAGAGATCTGACTCTTCCCGCGGCGGCGTCGTGGTCCCACACGAGCCGTCCATCAGGCAGGGTCCACACCCGAACGTGGCCGTTGGTGTCGCTGGCCGCCATGAGCGTCGCGTCTTGACTGATCTGAACAGCCCACGTGAGTGTGACGTCGTCATTGAACTCGTGGACGAGCTGATGGTCATGCCAGACCCGTAGCCGGCCGTCTCCACAGGCGCCTGCCACGTACGACCCGGACGATGCGAGCGCCCACACGCGCCCGGTGCCGGCGGGCAGAGCTGATGCGGTCGCGCCCGTGTTCGCGTCGTGGACGCGGATCTTCCCGTCCGCTCCGCCCATCGCGATGCCACGCTCTGTGAACGCGGCCGCCCAGGTTGTGTCGCGTCCGGCTGCGATCAGCTCCAACGTGTCGTCGCCGGGGTTCCACAGGCGGATGCCGCCGTCCTCGCAACCCGCTGCCACGCCGTACGGCGTAGATGTGACTGCCCGGATCCAGTTGACGCTGGCGGGCATGCCAACCTGCTGTGGCGAGGCTCCGTGGGCGGTGATCGTCGCGTTCTCGCCAGCCGTGATGACCTCACCCGCGTGTACAGCGAGGGCTCGAAGTCGTTCCGCGTCGGCGTCCAGAACGCCAGCCGGATCAAGCTCTCGGTTGCTCGTGTCCCACAAGCGAGCCGTCCCGTCGGCCGCAGCAGAGACGAGCTCGTCGCGGCTCCTGAATCGAACGGCGCGAACCCAGTTGCTGTGCAGCGCCTTCTCATCGAGCAGTTCGCCCGTCGGAACGTCGAGGAGGCGTACGTACTCGTCCTCTCCACTGGCCGCAACCATGGAGCCGTCCTCCGATAGCGAGATCGACCAGATGCCGACGCCCCGTGTGGTCATTTGGCGGGCCAAGGTGAGGCTGCTCAGATCCCAGAACTTGATCAGCCCATCCTCTGCACCTGAGGCGAGCTCAGCGGATCGTTCCACGAAGGCAAGTGACCGGATCCGCTTGTGATGCCCTGGAAGAACACCTATCTGAGAGCCGTCGGCGACCGCCCAGAGCCGGATCACGTTGTCCTCGCCCGCCGAGGCGACGAGGCTGCTATCGGGCGAGATCGCCACCGAGTGCACCCAGCCGGTGTGCCCACTGAGCGTTCGTGTCAACGTCCGGCTCTTGAGGTCCCAGAGTCGGACCAGCCCGTCCTCACCGCCCGAAACGAGGAGATCTCCGCGAGACTCGATGGCGACCGCTGTGCCGACATGTCCGGGGTTACCGGTGTCGGCGGCCTCGTGACTCCAGCGCACGTCGGCCCCTGCACGGCTGGCCATGCTCACCAGTTCGTCGGGTGGCTGGTGCCCAGCCCGGGCAAGGGCGACAAGCAGGGTGACCGCCATCTCCGATTCGGTCTTGAGGCCGTGCAACAGATAGCCGTGCTCGGCAAGCAGGTGCGCCCTGTCGAGAAGCAGCGTGTGCTCCGGGTCCGTTGTCTCGGCCTGCGCGGTCGTCACGAGGTCTCGGTCGGATCGCAGGGCGTTTGCCCCGCAGGCAGTGGCCTTGCCGATCACGTACTTCGGGTCAGAGGTCAACCGCGCAAGCGAGCCGTAGTCGGCGGCGCCGACAAGGTGGTACGCGACGTTGTCCCATTCGTAGAGGCGATCTGCTGACAGTGTCGACCACCCGGTCGCAGGCCGCAGTGCGTCGAGCAACGACTGATGCAGTTCCGGCAGGTTCGGGGCAACCAGTCCACGCAAGTAGGCACGGAACACGTCGTGCAAAACGATGTCCTCCCGATCGGCACGGTAGGCGCTGATCAGCGAGCGGTCCGCGAGAATCCGGCAGAAGTGCCTGACTGCCACCGGAGACCAGCCATGTGCTTCGCCCCACCACCGCGACAGCACGTCCAGCGGTATCGGGGTCGACGGCGGGAACACCGCCATCGACAGATACCGGTCGCGCATGCCGTCGCCACCGGGCACCTGGACGTTGGTGTCCAGCCCATTAAGCGTGGCTGAGATGACATGACTGATCGTCACCTTGCGCTGGTCGCTGTCCCACACGTCGAATGCCTGTGGCCCATACCCCTCCAGTGCGTCGCGAGCGGCTTGGAGTGCCCACTCAGCGGATGCGCCGGACCCGATGTCGCTGCTCACGCTCGCGCCAACGAGATTGGCGAGGAGCGGCCAACCTCCACACAGCTCCGCGACCGGGCGAAGCACGTGTGTCGCCGTCTCCGGAACAGTGCGCTGCAGTAGTTCTGCGATCTCGTCAGGGCGCATCGGTTCCGCGCGGATGACGTGTGAGCTTGTCGGGGCGACCCGAAGGTTTCGGGTCGTTACCAGGCGTACGCAGTTGGGGGCGCCGAGCAGAAACGGGGAGAGATCCGAGCCCGACCAGACGTTGTCGACTACGAGCAGCAGTGGTCGTTCACCGATCACTCTGGCGAGGTGGAACCCTGCCTGTTCGGGGTCGGAAAGTTCCGGTCGTACGCCTTCGAGATGGAAGCACAGGTCGGATACCAGCTGTGTGACCCGAGTTGGGCTGCAATCCTCCCCTGTCTCGACCCACAGGACATCTGAGAACACTGCGCGCACGCGGGGGTCGTGACAAGCCTGAGTGGCAGCGGTTGTCTTGCCGAAGCCGCCCGGGCCGGCCAGGGTGACTACCTGCGATCCAGTCGCAGCCGACGCCGACAGGATCCCGGTGACCAAGTCGTTGAGAAGGTCTTCGCGAGGGATCATCGTCGGCTCCAGATCGGGGACAAGCGCGAAACCTCGGTCGCCCGACACAGCGACCGTCTCGCGAACCCCGATGGCCTCCCAGCAGCGTGATTGCGTGATCGCGTCTGTCTGCTGGAACGCAGTGTCGAGAATGGCTTGGGACTCTGGCCCCGGGACCCGATCGCCCGATCCCGCCTCCCACTTTGATACCGCGCGGTCGCTGACTCCGAGCCGCTCGGCGAATGCCCGGACACTAAGCCGCATCGCCTGGCGCAGGGCGCGACTTTCACGCCCGGTCCAGCGCTGAACAGTTCGAGCCATTTGTTGTCCTCACGCCGCCAGCACGCGCGGCCAAGCCGAGTCATTGGGAACCTCCTTCAGGGTATCCGTCGTGGAGAATCCGATAACGGACCTCTGGTTACAACGTCTCGCCATCCTTCCGAGCCCTACCGTTGTCTGGGAACACGCGGTCGTTGAGGATCTTGCAGACTCTTGCGGACCACAGTGGTGTCCACTCCCCCCAAACCCCGTCTGCGGAAAGGCCCCAGAACTAGCAACACCAGGGGAAGCGCGGCAGGCTCGGCGGGTGCTGATGGTCAGTGACGGCCGGGTGGACGAGGTAGACGAGCCGGTAAGGGAAGCCCGCCACCCGGCGAGATCTCACCACGGGGATGCTGTCCCAGCCGGGCCAGATCGCTCCGGACTCCGGCCAATCCAGAACCGTGTCGATCACCTCGTCGACGGTGGCTTCGAAGCGGTCGCCGAGCCCGGCGCCGCGGTCCTCGTACCAAGCCACATCGGCACGAAGCTCGGCGAGAGCCTCCGGGTGATATCGAACGTCAAGGGTCACCGGCGCTGCATCGCGGCACGGTCCGCCGCGAGCTGAGCCTTGACCTCGTCATGGGAGATGGTCTGCACCCGACCACTGGTGATGTCATCGACCCGAGACTTGATCTCTACCGTCCATGCCTCATGCACCTCAGCCGAATCGGCCGGGTCGTCGAGGCTGGCCAGCAGCGCGTTCGCTACCTGCGCGCGCTGATCCACCGGGAGCGTCAGCGCCAACTGCGTGATCTCATCGATTCCGGCGGTCATGCACTGAGTCTACGTCGGACTGGCGACATGGCGCCGCGGTCGAACCGTTCAAACTCTGCGGAACGTCGCACTTCCTGATCGACCCGTCGGCGCAGCGCGAGCCCATCGCTTCCTTCGAGGTTGCGGATGCGCTGCTCCAAAGAGCGCACGCTCGTCGGAGCGTCCGAGTAGCTCACGACTGCAATCCCTTCCGAACGCGATGCCATTCCGTTGTGGTCAGCAGACCTTCCTTGCGCGCCTGCTTGGCCGCATCCAGCAGCCGCTCGGTCTCAATGCGCCCGCGACACTCAAGGACGGCATCGGCCACCGGCTGCGCCTCCAGGCCCTCGTAGAACGTCGTGCGCACCTCGTCCTTCACCTGGGTCAACTCGACGAACGCCGGAAGCTTCGGACGAGCTCGTCTACGGACTGCCACCTTGATCTGTCGAGGGCTGCCATCGGCGAGTCCGAACAGGGCCAGCACCGACTCGCCGTGAAGGTACGCCCCCTCACCCGCGCGCAAGAGCGCCTCGGCAAACTGGTCGTAGGCAGTCGGTGGAATGTCCGGCACCCGATACAACCCGTAGGCGACATTCTCCAGGCCACCGCGCGCCGCGAGCTTGGGCAGTTCGACTGCTGGCACTCCGGCCTCGGCTGCTCCCTTTGTCGTGACGTAGCCGTATTGATCGAGCGCGATCTCGCGCACGATCTCTCGGTACTTTGCCTCGATAGCCATGTCACAACTATACCGAAAACGGTAGTGTTGTGACCGCGCTTCCGAGCAGAGATGTCGCGGCGCACCGGGAGGGCGCAACCGTGGCCTGTCGGACTCGTCGACGACAGTGGGGTGGAGTATGACCAAGCTCTCGGCCGGTCCTACGCGGTTGGCTGGTCGATGACTTCCTCGGCGTCAACCACGACCGTCTCCGCCATCGCGGCGAACTGCGGGTTGAGTTCAAGTTCGTCGTTGAAGTCACCGTTCAAGTTCTTGACCAGCGTGTCGGCAAGTCGATGGCCCATGGGCCGGAAGGTCACGTAGGTCAGTCCACCGGAGACGACACCACCGACGACCGGGACAGCTTTCGTGATCGTCTTCTCGACAGTCTTCTTCGTGATCTTCATGCCGATCACCGCGCCGACCTTCTTCACCAGCGGATACCAAGCAGTCTTTGTCAGCGCCTGCGCGGCCACCTTCTTGCCGAGGTTCGCGCCCGCGATCTTGGAGGTGTTCGACACCAGCGCTGCAGCCCCGGCAGCACCGAACATGGCTCCGAGATAGGCGATCACCCGTATCTGGGCGGCCTCCGACAGTTCGCCGCCTCCGTCGAGCAGGTCGTCCTCGCCGAATAGGTAGGCGATCTGTTGGGCCAGGTTGATGGCAAAACCGAAGTACTGCGCGACGTCTGAGCCCCCCGCGGCGATCATCACCACCGGGTTGCCGGGCAGCCCGGACGCAAAGGAGACCGCCGACGTCTTTGCGGCGCTGTTCTTGATGAGCGAGTTCGCCTTCTTCCGCAAGGACTCAACTGAGTACACCGCTTGGGGACCGCGCTCCAAGATCACGTCGAGGTGCTCCGAGTCGCCAAAGTGCTTGCGGAGGAACGCCTCGCGGTCGACCCGGACCGCCGGCAACTTGGAGACAGCGCCGATCGTCTGCAGCGTGGTCGCGTAGAGCTTGTCCTGGGAGGGTTCCGCCATGGCAGGAACACTAACTGGGGACGGCGCCACCTACTGCTGGTTCTCCAGGAACAGCGCATCGCAGACCATGACACGAGCCGCGTCCGAAAGCCGACGGTTGCGACGCGGTTCGAGCTCCCGCGGGCCGATGTTGCCCAGCAGCGTCCAGAGCCCGTTGTAGATCGGCCAGAGCTCATCGGCTGTCGCCGCCACGCCCTACCGGTCCTTCCAACCCGCCTCCGCCGTCGTGCGCGCAACACCAGCCATGTCCACGATCTCCGGCGGTAACCATGTGCACCAGAATCACCGCGCCGACCGAACCCGTGAAGTCGTCATCACCGGGGACCAATCGCTCCGCGAGGTAGGTCCACAGGTCAGCCCGGTCCGTGACCGCGGCCTCTCCAGCGGCCGTGAGCCGCAGCGAGTTCTTGTACTTCCGAAGTAGCTGGAGATTCTGCAACGTGAGGCGGAAGTCGGAAACCACATGGACGTCCATCTCGCGCGTCGCGGAGTGAATCCAGTCCGTTGCGGTCGGCAGCACCGACATGAATTCCGTGAGCATCGCCGGCTTCATCCAGCCTGCAGCCGTGAGCGGGAGTCCGTCCGGCGAAGCCACCCGTTCCAACGGAAGACGGCCCTGCCGATGCGCCAACCTCCGCGACGCGATCACCCAGGGCCTGCTGGATAGGCGAGCCAGCCAGACCCGACAAGACATGACTCAGTCGCGGGTGCAGATAGCGACGTTCGTACCCCACGTTCTCCATCGCGTCGCCCTCACTCGCCATTCTTGTCACATCTCTGCCACACCTGAGGCCGCTACAGGCTGCTGACGTGCGCAAACGCGCCAGATCAGTAGTACCAGGGGTACGCCGACCAGTCCGGGTCGCGCTTCTGGAGGAACTGATCGCGGCCCTCGGCGGCCTCGTCGGTCATGTAGGCGAGCCGGGTGGCCTCGCCGGCGAAGAGCTGCTGGCCGACCAGGCCGTCGTCGATCAGGTTGAACGCGTACTTCAGCATCCGCTGCGCGGTGGGCGACTTGCCGTTGATCTTCGCGCCCCACTCCAACCCCGCCGCTTCCAGCGTCTCGTGCGGGACGACCCGGTTGACCATGCCCATCCGGTGCGCGTCCTGTGCGTCGTACTCCTCGCCCAGGAAGAAGATCTCGCGGGCGAACTTCTGACCGACCTGGCGCGCGAGGTACGCCGAGCCGAAACCGCCGTCGAACGAGCCGACGTCCGCGTCGGTTTGCTTGAAACGCGCGTGCTCGGCGCTGGCCAGAGTGAGGTCGCACACCACGTGCAGCGAGTGCCCGCCGCCGGCCGCCCAGCCGTTGACCAGCGCCACCACGACCTTGGGCATGAACCTGATCAGGCGCTGGCACTCCAGGATGTGCAGCCGCCCGAGCCGCGCCCTGTCGGCCGGTGTCCGCCGATCGGTCCGGGCGCCGCCGGCGCTGTCGTCGTACTCGTAGCCGGCGCGGCCCCGGATCCGCTGATCGCCGCCCGAGCAGAAGGCCCGCTTGCCGTGCTTCGCGCCCGGCCCGTTGCCGGTGATCAGGACACACCCCACATCCGCGCTGGTCCGGGCGTGCTCCAGCACGGCCAGCAGTTCGTCGACGGTGTGCGGACGGAAGGCGTTGAGGACGTCGGGCCGGTCGAACGCGACCCGCACCGTGCCGTGCGCCTTCGCCCGGTGATAGGTGACATCGGTGAGTTCCTCGAACCCGGCGACCTTGTCCCAGGCCTCGGGGTCGAAGGTCTCGGACACTCCCTCGATCGCGCTCACACCCAAACCCTATTCTGCTCGAACCGGCCGCCGCCGGATGCGGCGAACTCAGGATCCGAACCGCAGTGCGCCGGCGAAGGACCCGGCCGGCCGGAGCAGCGGAAGTATCGTGGCCTGGTAGGCGTGATAGGTGTCCGGGCGGCCGTTCCAGACCTGGGCGGCCGGCCGGTTGTCGGGTCCGAGTTCGTGGCGCCACGAGCCGCCGTCGACGAGGTAGCGCTCGGCATAGGCCCACCAGCGGCGGTGCCAGTCCAGGTACGCCGCGCGGCCGGTCACCGACCATAGCACCCACGCGGCGGCGACTGCCTCGGCGATCACCCAGTGCAGGCGTTGCCGAACGATCGGGGCGCCGTCGAATCCGGTCGTATAGACGAATCCCTCCGCGCCGTCGGCCGCCCATCCGTACCGGACTCCGACCTCGAACAGCGCTTCGGCATGCGCCAGCAGGCCGGCCCCGTCCCCGGATGTCCCGCCTGCAGCCGTCTCAGAGCCGGAGGCCTGACGCAGATGCAACGCCAGCCGCGACCACTCGAAGAGGTGGCCGACAGTGGCGCCGTACGGCCGGAACCGGTGCGCTCGGTCAGCGGTGTGGTGGTCGGGCAGAGGCTGCCACGACGAGTCGTAGTGCTCGCACAACAGGTAGCCCGTCTCGGCAGCGAAATCCAGCATCCGCTCGGTGACTCGCCGGGCCTGGGTCAGCCGACGCTGATCGCCCGTGACGTCGTAGGCGGCCAGCAGCGCCTCGACCGCGTGCATGTTGGCGTTGGCGCCCCGGTACGGCTCCAGTTCGATCCACCGCCGGTCCCACCGGTCGACGATCAGCCCATCGGACTCGGACCAGAACCGTTCGTCGAAGCAGGCCAGGGCGGCGGCGAGTAGTTCGCTTCCACCGTCGACACCGGCCGCGGCAGCCGAGGCTCCCGCCAGCACGACGAAGGCGTGGCCGTAGCCATGCTTGTCATCGTCGGTCGGCCGACCGGTCACGTCGAGGGCGGTGAACCAGCCGCCGAAGTCCGGGTCTCGCAGTTCGTCGAGGAGCGCCCGTACGCCGTACTCGGCCAGTCGAGCCTCGACCGGGACAGCCTCGGGGTCCGGCGATCGCGGAAGCCGGTCAGTGGTTGCCTCAGCATCCGGCGACAACCGCAGCAGTTCGAGCGCGAACACATGGGTCATCCGGCAGTTGATCCACAACTGGCTGCCCTGAGCGGCGTCCACCCGGCCCGCGTCGTCCAACCACCCGAAGCCGGGACCGGGCCAATCGGCCGCGCCGGCAGCCACCCGGCACAGCTGCCTCGCGCCCAGATCCCAGACTGCCGCCACGGCGAGGCGTCAACGAGTCCGTCAGGCGCCGGCCGACGACCGGGCGATACTCCCGGCCAATGCCACCAGGTGCCGCAATCGAGCCAGTTCCGAATCGAGAAACTCCGGGCCACCCCGGCGGCCGACGATCAGCGCTTCGGGGTCGTCAGCCGGACCGCTCACCGGCACCGACACCGCCAGGGTCTGCTCGTCCTCGAGCTTGAGGTGGGTGATGTGGAGACCCGGCCACGGCAAGGTGACCGGTGCCGAGCGAGTCGCCTCGACCACCTCACTGAGCATGGTTTTCTCGGGCACGGTCTCTTCGGGCATCGTGTCGTCGGCCCGCCGTACCCGTGCCGCCCAGTCCGCGCGAAACGTCAACGGCACGATGGCAACCAGGTGCTGCATCGCCCGGTCAGGATCGGAGGTCATCTCCTCGACGGCCTCGAGATCCAGCGACAACGTCCCGCCGACGGCGTACCGGCTGATCCACAGCACTTCCACGCCATCGAGGGCATTGCAGGCCGAGACGATCGCGTCCGGCAGGGCGCCATTCGGGAGGTCGAGGAGTACGTCGTCGATCGCGGCACCCTCCGGCGTGGCCTCGACGATCTGGATGGCGTTGATGTCGCCGCCCGCCGAACCGATGGCGCCTGCTACCTTGCCGAGGGAGCCGGGGACGTTGGGCAACGCCAGCCGCAGCAAGTAGGACACCAGCCCAGCGTAGTCCGGCTTGGTTACCGACGGGTTTCGTTCGCCGGATTCGATCCGACCGGGCACCCCAGCCGACCCGTCCCGTAGTAGCTGCCGACCCGTCCACTAGTAGCAATGATTGACAGGTCGGCCGCTACTACGGGACGGGTGGACGGCTACTACGGGACGGGTCGGCGGAGGCGGTGGCGGAGGCCGCTGGCTCGGACGGACTGCCGTCGCACCGCCGCGCGGATCTCGGCCTCGGTGCCGACGATCCGTACCCGCCGCTCGGCGCGGGTCACCGCGGTGTAGAGCAACTGCCTGGTGAGCAGCCGGGAGTCCTCGCGAGGCATCAGCACGGTGACTTCGGCCGCCTGGCTGCCCTGGCTCTTGTGCACGGTCATCGCATGCATGGTCTCGATGTCCGCCAGCCGGGTCGTCGCGAAGTCCAAGACGGCGTCCGAGCCGCTGATCAGGCCGCGCAGGCGGCCTTCGGAGGTGCGCACGGTGACCCCGATCTCGCCGTTGTAGATGCCGAGGGGATAGTCGTTGCGAGTGACCAGGAGTGGGCGGCCGGCGTACCACGCCGGCCAGTAGTCCACCCCCGACGCGGCGGCCAGCCAGCTCTCCACCAGACGATTCCAGTGCCCGACGCCGTACGGCCCGTCCCGGTGCGCGCAGATCAGCCGGTGCCGGTGCAACGCGGCCATCGCGGCGGATGCGTCGCCGTCGAGCGCCGCGGTTCGCACCGCCAGCGCGGCCTCCACCAGGATCGGGCGCAGCGCGTCGGCGGCCTGCTCGACCCCTTCGGCTCGATCGGCCCTCTCGGATCCGCCGGATCCAGCGGGTTGGTCGAGCTCAAGGAACTCCACCGTGTCACCACCGGCCCGTAGCGTGCCGAGGGCGCGGTCCTCGTCACCCTCGCGCAGCGCCTCGGCCAACGCGCCGATCTCCGCGCCGAACCGATGCGTGGTCCGCAGCGAGACGACCGGGGACTCGTACCCTGTGGACTCCGCTCCGGAACTAGGCGCGACCTCCGACTCGGTGCCGAGGCCGTCGACCAGATCGGACAGCACCGCGCCGGCCCCGACCGACGAGAGCTGACCGGGATCGCCCACCAGGATCAGCCGAGTGTCCGGGCGAAGCGCCTCCAGCAACCGGGCCATCATCATCAACTCGACCATCGACGTCTCGTCGACCACCACCACGTCGTAGGGCAGCCGGTTGTCCCGGTGGTGAGCGAACCTGGTCGCGCTGCCGGGCTGCCAGCCGAGCAGGCGATGCAGGGTGAGGCCCATCGCGGCCGTGAGCAGGTCGCGGTGTTCAGCCGAGAGGCGGCCCTCGGCGGACAGCCGAGCGAGTTCGGCGGCCACCGACTCCTTCAACCGGGCGGTGGCCTTGCCCGTCGGCGCGGTCAGCGCGATGGACAGCTTCCGGGCCGGCTCGGAGGATTGAGCCGGTTGGGCTGTGCTGTCCGATTGGGCTTTGCTGTCCGGTTGGGCGAGTTCCGCGAGGACACCGAGGAGCCCCGCCACGGTCGTCGTCTTCCCGGTGCCGGGACCACCGGTCAGCACGGTCGTCCAGAGCCGGCTTGCCCGCTCCGCGGCGACCCGCTGTTCGGCGTACCCCTCCCCCGGGAAGATCCGGCGAAGTGCGGCGGCGAGCACACTCTCGTCGACGACCGGAGCCGACGAGCGCCGGGCGGTCAGGTCCGCGCATACCTGGGTCTCCAGCCGGTGGTAGCGATCGAGGTAGATCAGGCCGTACTCGCCGTGGACGATCCCGGCGTCGGCCAGCCGAGACGCCGCCAGCACTTCCTGCCAGCGAGCCGGGTCGGGCAGAGCGGGAGAATCGGACCCGGACAGGACCTCGGCTATCTCGTCGTGCGCCCGAGCGAGATCGACCCCGACCGAACCCATCCGGACCGCCCGAACCGCCAGCGCGAGACCCACCAGGACCAACTCGGCGGGATCGCCCCCGAAGTCTGCGCCGCCATCGGCGCTCGCCTTCCCATCCCCACCGGACCCGGCCAACTCGGCCAGCCGTCCGGCGACGTGCAGGTCGGCCGCGCCGAGCAGTCCGGCCTCGTTGAGAATCGCCGACAACCCGGTGCGCGACCGGACCAGATCGGCGTGCCACTCGTCGACCCCGAGAGCGACCGAGGCGCCCGCCGGAAGGCCGGCCGGGCCGCGCGGCGGAACGGTCATCGGGCCGCCCCCGAGGCATTGCCGGAGCGGTCGGCGGCGCCATCGAGCAGATCCGACAACTCGGTCACCAAGGCGGCCGGCGGCTGCCAACGGAAGACCCCGCACGGCTCGCCGCCGATCAACGGCGTCGCCGGCCCGCACATGCCGCGTAGGTAGAGGTAGGCAACCCCACCGAGATGCCGCCGCGGGTCGTACGCCGCCAGCCGCCAGCGCAGGAATCGATGCACCACCACCGAGTACAGCAGCATCTGGAGTGGGTAGTCGGAGTGCGCGACCGCTTCGGCCAACCGGCTCGGAGCGTAGTCCGAGGCGAGCAGAACCGGAACCTGGTCATCGATGGAGGCCCTCGACACGGTTCCCGGTGCCGGTAGCGGGCCCAGCCAGTTGGTCTTGTAGTCCACCACTACGAATCGTTCGTCGACGCGCGCGACCAGGTCGATCGATCCCGTCAGATAGCCGACCAGCCGCTGGCCGCCGAACTGGCGGTCCTCGAGCCGATCGGCAAAGGACCGCACCGGATCGTCCTCCGGCAGGTGCCGTCGCAACAGCCCGGCGATCCGGGACAACTCCGGCGGCTCCGCCGGTCCGGCGCTGTCACGCCGGCCGAGATCTCCACCCGCCAGCGGCAACTCGAAGTCCAGTTCGGTCAACCGGTCGGCCGCGGGGATATCGGACAGCGTCCGCGAGCCCCCTTCGGCAGTCGCGAACAGGGATCCCAATGGGCTGTCGCACACCGTGACCAGAGCGTCGGTCAGGTCCTGACGATCCAACTCCACCGGCCAGCGCAGCAGGTCCCGATCGACGTAATGCCGCAACTCGGCCCTAAGACGACTACCGGGATCGCCGGAACGATCCGGCGCCGCCGGATCGGCGTGCTCCAGCACCGCGTGCACGAGCGAACCGAACGTGGCGCCGACCGGCAGGCCCGCCATCGGAGAGGCCGGCTCGCCATCCGGTCCGCTCGATTCCGGCGTCGACTCCGGCGCCCGACCCGACGACTGCTGGCCGGAGCCGGTGGGCCGCCCGTCGGACTCGTCGTCGCGGACGGTGTCTTCGGGCTCGCTGACCACACCGGTCGACGCCGAGCCCGAGGATCCGCCGGGAGCGGCCGCCGCACTCACCGAGACCAGGGAGGAGTACGACGTGCGTCGCCAGTCCGGATCCACCTTCCTCGTGGATTCGCGAGCCCGAAGCTCGGGAGCCGGGTCCCCCGGCCGCTGTTCGGCGCCCGAGCCGGGTGCGGCCACCTCCGGCGACGGCCCGCCGGCGTCTCGCCAGGCGGCGAGCGCGGACACCACGCGGTCATCGGTCGGCAGCGGCACCGAGGGCGGCAACGGGACCAGCCCGCGCGCATCCGGGGCCCGGCCGAACAGGACCCGCTGCAGCCCCGACGCCGGGGCATTCGCCGACGGCGCCCACCAGCACACGACCTGGGACTGGGCCCGGGTCAGCGCGACGTAGAGCAGCCGCAACGACTCGCCGGCTTCCTCGCCCATGGCCAGCTCGACGTGCTCCGCCCACCCCGGACCGCCCTCGGCGACGTTGCGGCATCGCGTGCCTCCGGCGTCGTGGAACAGCGGCAGCGGCGGCTCCCGCTTGACGAACCGGTCGGCGAGCGACGGCAGGTAGACGATGGGGTACTCGAGTCCCTTGCTCGCATGGATGGTGACCAACTGGACGGCGGTGGCGTCGCTGTCGAGTCGTCGCGTCCTCTCGATTCCGCCGGCCGCCCGGGCGCGAGCGACTTGTTCCCGCAGCCAGGCGACCAGGGCCACCGGCCCGAGGCGCTCGGCGGTCGCGACCTCGTGCAGGACCTCGCCGATGTGCCGCAGGTCGGTCAGGTAGCGGTCGCCGTCGATCCGTTCGAGCACCCGCGCGGTCAAGCCGTCCAGCGCCGCCGCCTCCATGGTGGCCGCGACTCCGCGGCGGCGGAGTACCTCGGCCCACCGGCGCAACCGGTCGGCCAGCGCGTCGGTGAGTTCGTCGCCGCCGACGTCGAGTTCCGTCACCGTCGCACCGACGAAGCAGGTGAGAGCGGCCGCCCGGACCCGCGGCACCCGCTGCGGCTGCTCCAGCGCCTCCAGCAGGGTGAGCCACTCGACGGCGGCGGGGGTAGCGAAGACGCTGCCGCCGCCGGCGATCACCGCCGGTACGCCGCGCGCGGCCAGCGCGGCCTTCGCGTCGGCCAGGTCGCTGTGCTTGTGGGCGATCACCGCGATGTCGCGTGGCACCAACGGCCGGCCGTCGAACTCCGCGTCCGAGGCCAGCAACCGGACGATGTCGTCGGCCAGGTCCGCGGCGACGAGTTCGCGAACCCGCGCGATCCGGATAGCCGCGGTGCCGCGCTTGCCGAATCGGTCACGGCGTACCACCCGCACCCGCAGCGGCACGTCGCGCTGACTGCTTCGGGGCGGGAAGTACAGCCGAGACGTGCGATAGCGGGAGACCACCGGATGCACCACGATCCGCCGGTCGCCGAGCATCGCGTCCGCCAGGAGAGTCTGCAGCGCGTCCGTGAGCGGGGCGTCCGAGCGCCAGTTCACCCCGAGTGTCTGCACGGTGGTCGCCGAGGCCGCGGCGTGCAGGTAGGTGTCCACGTCACCGCCGCGAAAGGCGTAGATCGCCTGCTTCGGATCGCCGATCAGGACCATGGTGGCCACGCCGGAGAAGGCCCGCTCCAGCACCTGCCACTGCACCGGATCGGTGTCCTGGAACTCGTCGACCAGCACGATCCGCCAGCGCTGCCTCATCCGGACCCGCGCCGGGGAGTCGGCTTCGACGAGCGAGTCCGCCAACTGGCCGAGCAGATCGTCGTAGCCGAGGATGCCGAGCCGTCGTTTGCGCCGGTCCACCTCCGTGCGCACCGCCCGGGCGAAGGCGACCTTGCGTCCGGCGACGGTGCCGCCGTCCGCGCTCGCGGGTTCGAGTCGCGCCTGCGGGTCGCGGATCGCCGCTCGGGCGATCTCCAAGGCCTTCTCGCGGCTGAAGAGCGGCGGCTCGGACGCGTAGGCGAACGCCCTCAGGTAGAGGTCGTCGACGACCTCGGTGACCAGCTCGTCGAGGTCGTCGACCAGGGTGGCCGAGGCGTCGCTGTCGCCGGCGACACCGAGCGAGTCCAGCACCATCGAGCAGAACTGGTGGGTGGTCGCGATGGTCGCCGCGTCGAAGGTCGCCAGCGCGTGCCGGATCCGCGCCTTCCGGTCGGCCAGCTCGTCGGGGCCGGCATCGAGAAGCAGCCTGATCAGGTCGTTCGGCCTGGCCGGCACCTCACCGGCGAACGCGGCTTCGGCCTCCACCAGTTGGGCCCGCACTCGTTCCCGCAGTTCCCGGCTGGCCGCTCGCCCGAAGGTGACCACCAGCATCTGCTCCAGGCTGGCCACGCCTTCGGCGACATAGCGGGCCACCAGCGCCGCGATGGTCCAGGTCTTGCCGGTACCGGCGCTCGCTTCGAGCAGCGTGGTGCCGGTGGGCAGCGGACCGGAGATGTCGAAGGTCTCCGGGCGGGGCCGGATCGGGGTCGCCATCACGAGAGGGGTCCTACTCGTTCCTGACCGGACAGCACCGGTTCCCAGATCCGGGTCGCGACGTCGGGCAGGCCGGCCTCCAGCAGGACACCCACGCGCGAACCGTCGCCGTAGGCCCGGCGATGCCAGGCGTCCGCGTGTTCGCCCTGGATCCCGTACTGGTTGTTGGGGTCGGTCTCCCATTGACCGGCGGCCGCCGCGGCCGGCGAACGGTCACTGCCCAGGCCCGACTGGAAGTGGGCTTCCGCCCAGGCACAGGCGGTCTTCACCGGCGCCGGCACCAGGGTGCGGTGCCCGTCGTCGTACAGCGCGACGAGGTCGGCCAGCCAGCCGAGCGCGCGGTCGTCCAGCGGCCCGGCGAGCGCCCGGACCGGTGCGCCACGGGACTTGCCGACGGTGTGCGCGGTCCAATTGTGGTCCGGGAATGCCGCGCTTGCGAACAGCAGGTCGATCCAGGCCTGGAGCCGCTGCCTGGCCCGAACCGCGGAGTAGCCGACGCTCACCAGCCGGTTGCCGAACACGTGGGGCAGGGTGCCGGTGAGCAACCGGCCGTCGGGCAATCGGACCGCCCCGTCGAGAACCCGCCGTCGGTCTTCTCGCAGCAACGCGGTCGCGGTGACCAGCGCCTGGACCTCGCGGGTTACCGTCTCCAGGTCGAGTTCGCCGAGCCGGCCCGGCGGGAGCGTGCCGCGCAACTGCTCCGCGGTCATCAGGGCGACCGGATCCCGTCCGGCGACCACGCCGCGCAACAGCCGGTCACCGGCGTCCCACTTCTGCAGGGCGTTCAGCTGGGTCGGGATCGCGTCGTCGAGCTCGTCGTGTTCCAGCGGCACGCTGAGCTGGAGCCGATCCTTCAGGAACGACCGGACCGGGTGCGCGAAGAACGCCTTCAACCGTGCCAGGTCGACCTCGCCCGAGCCCCCGGCCGGGGTGGCGGGCAGCGGCCGCGGGAGGAGCGGCGCCGGTGGGCGCCGTACGCCGGCCGCGGCTCGTGCCCCCGCCTCGGCGGCCCGGTCGAACGAAAACGGCCGACCCGTCCCGTAGTAGCCGTCGACCCGTCCCGTAGTAGCGGCCTCGGACGGATCCGCCGGACCGCCGCCGACGAAGTTGTGCCAGTCGTGTGCCTGGAGCGGATGCCGGGTCACGATGCGGCTCCGCGTCGACCTGTGGTCGTGGCCGGCGGTGCGGCTGACCGCGTCGATGATCTCGTCCACCGGCACCGCCGGGGGCCTGGCCGCACCGGTGTGTTCGTCGGCGCCGCTATAGCAGATCACCAGCGTCTGCTCGGCGGCCATGATCGCGTCCAGCAGCAACTGCCGGTCCTCACTGCGCACATCCCGCTCCCCGGTCACCGGATCCCGGGCCAGCACGTCGTCCCCGTCGCCGGCACCGACACGGGGAAAGAGGCCGTCGTCCAGACCGACCAGGCACACCACCCGATGGGGCACCGAACGCATCGGCACCAGGGTGCAGACGCTGAGCGTGCCGGTGCGGAAGTTGGCTCTGGTCGGTCGCGCCTCGGTCATCGAGCGCAGGATCGCCCTGACGTCGGACAGTAACAACCTGGGGGCCAACCGGGACCCGGCACCCGCCGCCGCACAGGCTTCGGCGAACTCACGGTCGAACTGGGCGACCTGCCAGCGATCCGTCGCCGGCACCGCGGTCAGGGACCGCACCCCTTCGGAGAGCGCGTCCAGCCACTCCGCGGCTTCCCGGGCTCGATGCAACCGACCCAGGCAGTGCTCGATGCGCTCGGCGGCCTCGGCCAGCCGCCCGACCAGCTCGACGTCGTTGCTGCTCACGTCGTCCAGCGGCAGCGCCGAGCCGATGTGGCCGAGGTCGTCACCCGACATGGCGACACCGGCGAGGATACGATCCAGCCCCGACCGCCAGGTGTTATGCCCGAAGCCCTGCATGGAGTACGCCGCTCGGCGCGCGGCGTCCAGGCCCCAACGCACCCCCGAGTCCGCGATCCAGCCTTCGATCCGGGCCAGGTCGTCGTCACCGAGGCGAAACCGGAGCCGCACCGGATCGACAGCGAGCAGGTCCGCCACCTCGCTCGCCGTCACGCGTCCGCCGGCCAGCTCCACCAGTGCGGTCGCCACCCGCAACAGCGGATTGGTCGTGAGCAGGGACCGGTCGGCCACGCTCACTCGCAGCCGGTGCGCGGGATGGGTCAGATGCCGTGGCTCGCCCGGTAGCCGATCCACGAGCCCGTCGGAGTCGAAGGCATCGGCAGCGATATCGGCGAGCCCGAATCCCGCCTGGATCAGGGGGGCGAACGTCTCCACGTCCGGACACATCACCACGATGTCACGTGGTTGCAGGGAGAGGTCGTCCTCCAGGAGGCCGACCAGCACCTCCCGGAGTACGTCGATCTGCCGGCTGGGGCCATGACAGGCGTGGACCTGTACCGACCGGTCGTCGGGCGCGATCGTCCGCTGCGCCGCCAGGTCACGGGACGGCCGGGTGTCGCCGCGGATGTCGGATTGCAACCAACCCAGCAGGGTCCGCGCGGCCGGTCGCTCCGACGGCGACCCGCTCCGAGGGTCCACCATCGAGTCGTCGTCCACCCGGGAGGCGATCGTGCGGTGCAGTTCCCGGGCGTCGCGCCCCAAGGATGCCAGCAACGGATGCCGCACCTTCTCGGCCGACCGGTCGTCGGCCCGGCGGACCGGCCCGGGCGGCCGGCTGGTGGCGAGAGCAGTCCAGAGGGCCGGCGATGCCTGCGGGAGCCACAGGTGTACGTCGCGGCGCGCGGCCAACCCGGACAGCAACTCCGCGTCGCCGGACCCGATCCGGGTGTGACCGAACAACGAGAGCCGGCCGGGCAGGTCGGCTATCTCCTCACCGGCCCGGAGGGCGGCCACCGTCCGCTCCAGGCGGAGGTCCGGCGGCGGCTCGTCGATTCGTTCGACCAGCCGGCGCCACAGCTCGGCCTGCCAGGCCAGGTCGTCGGCGAGCGGTTCGCCGCGGCCGTCGGTGTCCCCGGCACCTCCCGGGTTCTCACGCCAGGCCGCGATCAGAGCGGGCCGCTGCCCGGCGTACGAGGCGAACAGCCGCGCCAGCCGGAGCGCCACGGCGTACCTGCGGCCCCGGCGAATCTCGCCGTCCTCGCCGACCCGGCCGTGACCGAGGTGCCTGGCCAGCGCGCGACACCAGGGCTCGTCGAGGCTGCCGTCGATGACGTCCAGGAGCGGCCAGACCAGGCGCGCCGGAGCCCACGGGTCGTCGGCCTCGCGGCGGAGCAACATGGCGGTCAGCGAGTGCGGGCTGAGGAACCGGATCCCGGCGCACACCCCGTCTCCGCCGCGCGGCCCGGCGCCGATTCGATGGGACAGTCGCTGGGCCAGCCAGCGCTCCACCCCGCGCGCCGGGACCACGACGACCTCGCTCCCGAACGGATCCCGCTGCCCGCCGGCCGGGCTCTCCGCGAGCAGCTCGGCCAGGCCGTCCGCCAGCAGGTCGGTGCGCGAAGCGCGATGCAGGTGGAGCGCCACGAACGCACCCTAGGCGGTCTGGCCGACGGTCGGCGA
>JBOFLE010000270.1:0-27862 GCA_051657705.1 Nocardioides sp.
CAGGGTCGATCAGCTCACGGAGTTCCTCGGTCGTCCACTCGGCACCGGTCACGATGCCCCGCACCCCCGGACGGCCCGCGAGCGTTCGCAGTGGCGAGGGACGGGGTGTGGCGATGACGATGTCCGAGCCACCTCGAAGAACCGACTCCGCAATGACCATCAGCGCGGTCGACCGGCCGCTCTTCGGGGGCCCCGCCACCACCGCCGCGTTGCTGTCATCCAGATCGAGCCCACGGGCCCCGAGTTGGTCGCCGCCGACTCCGAGCATGGCCCACAATCTCCGGTCCGAGTCGTCGCGCCCGGGATCCAGCCGGGGATCCAGCCCGGGATCCAGCAGGGCCCAGGCCTCGTCGAAGACGAGGGCCGAGGGGAGTACGTCGACTCGGAACGGTCCGCGATCTCGTGGCAGCCCGGCGTACTTCTCGACCAGTCCCCGGCCGAGCTCGCGAAGCGCCGCCGCCTGGGCCTGGCCACTCGTGTCGGCGTCGATCAGCGCGACCTGGACTTCGATGGCGGAGTCCGAGCGGAAACCGCGACCGTCGGCGATCGTGTCGGGGAGCTTCCGGGGACTCAGGCCCACCAGGCCGAAGTCGGACTTCTCCGGCAGTCGGAGTGCCAGCTTGTCTTCCACCAGTGCGGACAGCCGGGAGCTGACCACCGATCGGTCGCCGGCCAGGATCAGATGGATGCCCAGGGAAGCGCCCTCTCGCAGCAGCATCAGCACGTCTTCGTACGGCGACCCGCCGTTGCTCTCGGCGAGTGTGCTCATGAAGCCCTCCCACCGGTCGAGCAACAAGAACAGATGCGGCAGCCGGTCGGCAGACTCCACCGAGGCGCGCAACTCGGTGAGATCGGCATAGCCGCCCGCCGCCAGCCGCTCCTGCCTGCGGGCCACCTCGGCGCGGAGCCGGTCGAGAAGACGATGCACACGCTCGGTCTGTGCGCGCTGCACCACCGCACCGCAGTGCGGCAACTCGGTCAGCGGCAGCAGTGCGCCGTTGCCGCAGTCGATGCCGTAGAGCTGCACGTCCTCCGGGCTGCTCATGGTCGCCATCGCCGCGGCCATCGTGCGCAGCACCTGGGACCGGCCGCTGCGCGGCCCGCCGACGATCGAGAGGTGGGAGAAGGTCCGCAGATCGATCGTGGCGAGGCGCTGGACCTGCTCGGCCGGCCGGTCTTCCAGGCCGTAGGGGAACACGGGCAGCTCGCCGGGACGCCTTGGTGACGCCTCGCTGTGCTTCTGTGACGTTTCGCCGTGCATTTGTGACGCCTCGGCGGGGGTGGGGTCGATCAGGGAGGCGAGGAGGAGTGAGGTCGGCAGGGCCGGCAGCCAGGGGCTGTGCTGGGCCGGGAACTCCAGTTCCTCGTCGGCCCGGCGGATCGCGGCCACCAGCGACTTCAGATCGGTCTCCTCGACGTCGTCATCGGAGTCCCGAACCGGTTTGGCCGGCACGGGCTGGGCCAGCCCGGGCGGGTCGACCGGGTAGACCCAGGGCAGTACGCCGGCGACGGCCGCGCTGCCCGGTCGGCGGCCGCCCACCCGCCCGGCCTGGAAGGGCACGAGGGACGCCGCGCCGAGCCGGACGTAGGCCCGGCCGGGGGTGGACTTCGAGATCGCGGCGGCGTCCTTGGCGTCGATGACGTCGGTGCTCTCGGCGGCGTCGGTGACCCGCAACGCAATCCGCAGATTGGTGTTGGCCCGGATCTCCGGCGACACCACGCCGCCGGGCCGCTGGGTGGCCAGGATCAGGTGGATGCCGAGCGAGCGGCCGCGCTGGGCAATGTTGACCAGTCCGGTGACGAAGTCCGGCAGGTCCCTGGCCAGCGAGGCGAACTCGTCGATCACGATCACGAGCCGGGGCAGGACCATGGCCGCACCGTCCACTCGGGTGCCTGCCCGGAGATCGACACCGAGATCGACACTGCGGTTGGCCGACCACTTGGCAGCCAGGTCGTGGTAGTCCTCGATGTCTTTGGCGCCGACCTCGGCCAGGAGATGTTCGCGTCGGGTCAGCTCGGCCCCGAGCGAGACCAGTGCCCGTTCCACCAGGTGGGTGTCCAGGTCGGTCACCATCCCGACGGTGTGCGGCAGGTCGACGCAGTCGCCGAACGCCGCGCCGCCCTTGTAGTCGACCAGGACGAAGTTCATGCCCGCCGGCGTGTTGGCCACCGCGAGCGAGGCGACCAGCGTCTGCAGCAGTTCGGACTTGCCGGCCCCGGTGGTGCCGGCGACCAGGCCGTGCGGACCGTCGCGCCGCAGATCGAGAGCGAACGGGCCGTCCAGGGAGAGGCCGACCACCGCGGCCGTGCTGCGCCGACGGAGGGCCCACCCGGTCTTGATCACGCTCGACCCGAGCGGCTCCAGACCCAGGACCTCGGTGAGTCGGCACGAGGACGGCAGGACCGAGTCGGCCTCGCTGCCGGAGATATCGCGCAGCGGCGCCATCGCCCTGGCCAGCCGCTCCAGCCACGGTGGCCGCACCAGATCCGCGGTGATGCCGGTGACCAAGGTGGTCCGATCCTGGCGCAGCGTCCAGGAGCGCCGACCGACGTCTCCCGCGGTTGCCGGATCACCGGCCGGGCCCACCGCCACCGCGGAGGCTTCCTCGGGCAGCAACCGCTCATCGGTATCCAGGCAGATCGAGTAGACGCCGACCGACGGGCCCTGCTTGAGGATGTTCACCGCGCCGGGCAGCACCCGCAACCGGCGGGCGCCGTCGAAGACCACCACGATGTCGGCGGGCCGCCGATCCGATCGGCCGGCGGCGCGGGCGGCCCCGGTCGAGGCGCCCTGGAGGCGGGCGTCGATGATCGCGACGAGTTCGGCGATCCGGCGAGCGCAGCTCTCGGTATCGGTCCCGAGCGTCGCCACCGTGTCCTGCCCGGCCTGCGGCCGGGCATGCGGCAGCCAGCGCAGCCAGGCCCAGTCGGCGGCCTGCTCCCCGCTGGTCAGCACGTAGCACCAGGTGTCGCGTGGCGACTGCAGCACCGCGAGTTGCGCGAGCAGCCAGTGGCCGAGAGCGTGCCGGGTCTCGCCGGTCGCCGCGATGCCGAGGACACCTCGCTCGCGGAGGGACACGGTGATCGGTACGTCGAACGCGGTGCGCACGGTCTGCCGCTTGTGTTCGAGTTGCTCGGGGTCGTCGACGGTGACCTCCGAGGGCAGGTCTCCGACACCGATCCGGATACACAGGTAGTCGGGATCGGTCGGCCGGCGTTCCCAGAGTCGGGCTCGCGGACCGGAGGCGATCAGCAGGGCCTGGGCCGGGTCCGGGGCCTCCAGCCGGCGCGCGTGCCGCTCCTCGACGATCGCTCGCGCGACGTCGTCCTCGACCGCCTCGGTGACGCGCGCGAACTCGGCGAGCGCCAGCTTGTGATCCTTCTTGCCGGACTTACGGCCCTGGAAGTAGTTGCCCAGCAACATGATCGGCGACATCAGGCCGAACAAGGCGAACTGCCAGCTTCCCCGGACATAGACGAAGACCGCGGCGATGACCAGCGGCGCGAGGCAGATCAGCCACGGAATGCCGGTCGAGCGCGGCGGCTTGGGCGCGGACGGGAGCCGGAATCGCGTGGTCCGGTCCTCGGCCTGGAGTCGCGGAGGCCGGTTGTAGTCGAGGAACCCCGGCTCCGTGCCCGGGTGTACGGCGGCATCGGGCGATGTCACCTGTTCGAGTTCCAGCCGGGAGTCGCCGATCAGTACCTGGCCGCCGGCCGGCCAGGCGCGCGACTCGTCGGAGACGGCCTCGCGGTCCACGGTGATCTCGATGCCGCCAGAGCCGTCGACAGAGCCGTCACCCGAGCCGTCGACAGGCCCCTCGGTGGGGTCGTCGGTGTCGGCGGCACGCAACGTCACCTCGCCGTCCGCACGGATCGTCGCGACGGCGCACACCGCGGGCAACGCCGGGCTGGACGGGAGCGGGATCACGCAGGAGGGGTCGGAGCCGATGGTGGCGTCGCCGATGGTCAGCCGATGCACCGTGCCGGCGTCCGGTCCACTGACGACCCTGATCTCCACTAGGCCGACCGGCTCGTGCGAGACGTGGACCGGCCGCCCGATCGCGAGCACGGCTCCCTCGACCAGGCCGGACTCGCGCAGCGTCGTGGTCGGCTCGAGGGGCTTTCCCTCGAAGTACAGCTCCGGACCGCGCGCGTCCGGCAACCGATGGCGCCGGCCGCGGAGCGAGATGACCTCGCCGCGGGCGTCGGCGGCCGTCGGCACCGGGTCCAGCAACTCGTCGATGGCGGCGCTGACCTCGCCGATCGGCGTCTCCGGGTCGGCGTCGATGACCAGGTCACGGTAGTTGTCGCGTTCGGCATCGACGACAGTCAGCATCACCCGCATACACCTCAGGCTAGGGGCAGGCTCGCGCACCGCGCGCGGCTGTCCCATCGCGGGTCTCGTCGCGGGGCTCCTCGCGGGTCCTAGCCGTCGACGGCGAGCCCGAACGGCAGCACTCCGGGCGCACCGGCGAGCCGCAAGGCTCTCCCGGCGACGGTCATCGTCCACCGCGACGACACCAGGTCGTCGACCAGTAGTACCGGACCGGGCGCGCTATTCAACGACGCCGTCAGCTCCGGCCCGACGGCGAACCGATCCCACACGCCGGCCAGGCGGAAGGCGCTGTTGCCGCCCGGCTCGCCGGTCGGTCCGCCATGCGCCAGGTCGAGCCGACCCAACAGCGGCAGCCTGCCGATCGCCGCCAGCCCTTCCGCGACGGACGCCACCAGGGCCGGCCGGCGCCGAGACGGCACGGCGACGACGCCGGCCGGCCGATCGGCCCAGTCCCAGGCGGCCAGCACGGACACGCATGCGTCGACCAGTTCGGGCGACGCGGCCCCGTCGGATCGGAGGATCTCCCGGAGTCGCTGCCCCCAGCCGAGGTCGGAGAGGCGGGCCAGCGCGCGACCGGGCAACAGCGTCTCGCCGGCCGCCAGCCGTCCCTTGACCGGCACCCCCAGCCGATCCATGCCGCTCGGCCATTGGGCGCGCGGCTCGACATCGACGCCGACCCGGGCCAACCGGTCCCGGGCCGTTCCAATGACGCGGTCCGGTACGTCGGTCGGGTACCAGGGTCCGGCGCAGCTATCGCATCGCCCGCAGTCCTCGGCGGTGGGGTCGTCGAGCGTCGTCTGGAGGAAGGCCATCCGGCATCCGTCCGTGCGCTCGTAGCCGAGCATCGACCCCTGCTCGGCCTTCCGCGCCTCGGCGACGCGTGCGTACCGCGCCGCGTCGTAGGTCCACGGCGCTCCGGTGGCCACCCAGCCGCCGGACACCCGTCGGACGGCACCGTCCACGTCGAGCACCTTGAGCAGTAGTTCGAGCCGGGTACGCCGCACGTCGACGACCGTCTCGAGGGCGACCGTCGACATGGCCCTACCCGCTTCGCCGAGTGCCCGGAGTACGGCATCGGCCTGTTCCTCGCGCGGCATCGACACCGACGCGAAGTACTTCCAGATGTCTTCGTCCTCGGGCCCGGGCAGCAACATCACGTCGGCCCGGTCGGTGGCTCGCCCGGCGCGACCCACCTGTTGGTAGTAGGCCACCGGCGAGCTCGGAGCGCCGAGGTGCACGACGAAGCCGAGGTCGGGCTTGTCGAACCCCATGCCAAGCGCCGAGGTCGCCACCAGCGCCTTGACCTCGTTGCGCCGGAGCATGCCCTCGAGCCGCTCGCGGTCGCCCGCGTCGGTGCGGCCGGTGTAGGACGCGACCGGGTGCCCGGCGTCGACCAGCGCGGCCGCGACATCCTCGGCGGCGGCCACGGTCAGCGTGTAGACGATGCCGCTGCCCGGCAGTTCGCCGAGGTGCGCGACCAGCCACCCGAGCCGCTGCTCGGGCGACATCGACCGCAGCACGCCGAGGCGCAGCGAGTCGCGGGCCAGCCCGCCGCGCACGGTGAGCACGGACCCGTCGCCGCCCGGGCCGGCGCCGTCACCGGTCTCGAGCTGTTCGACCACGTCGGTGACCACTCGGGCGTTGGCGGTGGCCGTGGTGGCGAGCACCGGGGTGCCGGCCGGCAGCCCGGCCAGCAGGTCGCGGACCCGGCGGTAGTCGGGACGGAAGTCGTGCCCCCAGTCGCTCACGCAATGGGCCTCGTCGATCACGAGCAGGCCGCACCGTCTCGCCAGGTCGGGCAACTGCTCGTCGCGGAACCGCGGGTTGTTGAGTCGTTCCGGGCTGACCAGCAGCACGTCGACCTCGTCGGCCGCGAGGGCGGAGCGCACGTCGTCCCAGTCGGTGGCGTTGGCGGAGTTCATCGTCACCGCCCGGATGCCGGCTCGTTCCGCCGCCGCGACCTGATCGCGCATCAGCGCGAGCAGCGGGCTGACGATGAGCGTGGGCCCGGCCCCTTCTCCGCGGCGCAGCGCCGTGGCGACGAAGTACACCGCCGACTTGCCCCACCCGGTGCGCTGCACCACGAGGACTCGGCTGCGGTCGGCGACCAGCGCGGAGACCGCCTCGAGCTGCCCGTCCCGGAACTCCGCCGGGGAGTCCCCGCCGACGAGCGCCCGGAGCGTCTCCCGCGCTCGCTCGGCGAGCTCCGGGTCCACTCCGGACGGTGCCGGTTCGGTGTGCGGTCGGGTGTGGCTCGGGGTGGCGGCGGGTCGGTTCGTCATGGTCCGACCACTGTAGGCCGGAGCCCGGTGGCGGCGGAGCCGCCATCCACAGCGGCGGTCGACGGGAGGCGCCGGGTGAGGGCGTCCGCCGTGCCGCGCACGGCCGCCGCGACGCTCGCCATCCCGGGGGTGACTTCGCCGGTCTCCTCGGCGTGCACCTCCCCCTCCCTAGATAGTCCGCCACCTTGAGCACCAAAATGTCGTGAGAATTGGTGCCGAAGGTGGCGGATTATCTGCGAACCACGAACTGTCCTCATCTTCTCGGAGGCCTGACTTCATCCACAGCGGCGCAGAGGATTCGGACAGCGGTTCCGCCGATCCGCACATCATCGGGCCGTGGACGACTCCCTGGCGTGGCAACCGCGACGCGAGCGGCCGACTGTCGTCTGGCCGCAGGCACTCGACCCTCGGGGCATCACCGGCCCCACCAGAGGACAAGCGCGCGCTCGCGCATGGCGTCGATGCGCGCGTGGCTGGTATGTCCCGGTCACCACGGACTCGACATCGACAGAGCAACGAGTGCTCGAGCAGGCGGTGACCCTAACCGGCTACGGCGCCGTCAGCGGCTGGGCTTCCTTGCGGTGGCGGGGTGCGCGCTACTTCGATGGCCGGGAGTACGGCGACACTCTCCCGGTGCCGATTGTCCGGGCCTCGGGCGGCAACTTCGCCGGCCGGTCGGCTGTCTCGATCTCTCGCGAACAACTGCCGCCGGAGGAGATCGAGGTCGTCGGCGGGATCAAGTGCACGACTCCGGCACGCGCGCTGTTCGACGAGATGCGCAGGGTCGGGTCGATGCGCGAGGCCGTGGTGGCGTTGGACATGACCCTCGCCGCGAAACTCATCACGCTCGAGGAATTCGCGGCGTACGTCGCCCGGCGGTCGGCATGGGCCGGCGTACCGCGGGTGCGCGACGCGCTGAGTTTCGGCTGCGAGCACAGCCGCTCTCCGCAGGAGACCCGGATGCGGCTGGTGTGGATCGTGGATGCCGGCTTCGCCATGCCGTTGGTCAACCACCCGGTCTTCGATCTCGCCGGTAACCTGCTCGGCGTACCGGATCTCCTCGACCTGTCGAGCGGCGTCGTGGGGGAGTACGACGGCATCGACCATAAGGATGCCGAGCGGCACCGGCGCGACGTGGCCCGGGAGGAGCGCTACCGCGAGCATGGGCTGGAGTACTTCACGATCGTCGGCGGAGATCTGCGGAATCGAGCGCTCTGTGTCAGCAGGATGTGTGCCGCTCAGCGCCGGGCCAGGCAGCGGCCGGTCCCCGAACGGCGCTGGACCTTGGAGACACCTCTGTGGTGGTCGAGTCGCCACGACCTGTAGATACTCCGCCGCGTTCGGCACCAACTTCGGCGCGAAATTGGTGCCTAAGGTGGCGGACTATCCCGGGTTTGGCGTTCGAGGGCGAGGATGAAGGACTCGTAGGCCTGACCGGTGGCCTGGGTCATGCCGATCTCACAGGTCCGGTTCGAGGAGAGGTACGCCGAGTGCCCGCCGCCGATCTGAGCGGCCATGCCGGCGGTGGCACTGGCGGTGAGTTCGGGATGCAGGAAGCCGCGATCGCCGCCGAATCCGCAGCACACCGCTGGCGACGGCACCAGCACCGAGTCCGCGATCGCGTCGGCGAGGGTGATCAGGGTCGCGGTCGAGCCGTCCCGGTGGTTGGCGCAGGACGGGTGCACGGCCACCGAGCCGACCTTCCGGATCGACAACGCGGGCAGCAGGCCGGCGACGAACTCCGTCGAGTCCACGAAGGTCAGGGACTCGAAGACATCCGCCCCGGGCCCGGTCAGGAGCGGGCCCATCGCGCGCAGGCCATGGGTGCACGAGCTGGCATCGATCACGATCGGCAGCCTGGCGCCGTCGGACGGCGCCCCCGGGTCGGTCCAGGCGGCGGCCCGGTCGACGAAGGTCCGAGCCATCTCGGTGGCGGCCTCGCCGAAGCCCTTGGACACCCACGGCGTCGTGCAGCACGCTCCGGTCGCGTCGGGCGGGATCCACAGCGTGGCGCCGGCCCGGGCCGCTACCGCGAGCAGTGCCTCCGGTACCGACACCTCACCGGGTGAGCCGAAGATCCGGTTGACGCACGCCGGGAAGTAGACCGCCGTGGCTCCCGTTCGGGACGAGCGGGGCAGAATCGGGGCCGCCGGCGGGGGCGTCCCTTCGATGGCGACCGGCACCAGGTCGAAGCGGTCCAGCCTGGCGGCCACGGCCCGCGTCAGCCTGGCCCGCCGGGTCGGTCCGACCAGCCGGGCCAGCCGTTCCGCGGCCGCCAGGCCGCCCCTGGCGGCACGCTCGACGTCGGCGAAGCGCCGGGCCGCCGACAGCGCGGCCCGGCGCGCGCCGACGGGGTGCCGCTCGGCGCGCAGCCGCCTCACCAGGTCGCCGGTGTCGATGCCGACCGGGCAGGCCAACTGGCACATGCCGTCGGCGGCGCAGGTGTCGAGGACCTGATAGTCGAGCGCCGCCTCCAGCTCGGCGAGTTCGGGCGATCGGGGGTCGGACTCGCGCAACGACGCCAGCCGCCGCCGCAGGGCGATCCGCTGCCGGGGCGTGGCGGTGAGGTCGCCGCTCGGGCAGCCGCGCTCGCAGAAGCCGCACTCCACGCAGCGGTCGGTCTCGACGTCGATCAGCGGTGTGGACTTCAGGTGTTCGACGTGGCTCCTCGGGCCGGTCGAAATGATCGTGCCCGGGTTGAGTACGCCGTCGGGGTCGGCCAGCAACTTGATCCGGTGCATGAGCTGGACCGCCACCTGTCCCCACTCGGCGGCCACGAACGGCGCCATGTTCCGGCCGGTTCCGTGCTCGCCCTTGAGGGCGCCCTCGTAGTGCACCACGAGATCGACCAGGTCCGACATGAAGGCGTCGTACCTCACGGCATTGGCCGGTACGCCGAGGCGTTCGGAGATCAGGAAGTGCAGGTTCCCGTCCTTGGCGTGGCCGAAGATCACGCCGTCGTAGCCGTGCCGGTCGAGGAGGGCTCGAAGCTCCGCGGTCCCGGCCGCGAGGTGCCGAGGGGGAAAGACGATGTCCTCGAGGATGATCGACGAGCCGCTGGGCCGGTGGCCGCCGATCGTGGCGAGCAGGCCCTTGCGGATCGCCCACAGGGCCCCGGCCAGGGTGGGGTCGTCGAGAAGTTCGGCGGGCGCCAGCAATTCCGGCCGGGCGATGGCCCGTTCGGCTCCGGCCAGGGCGGCGGCCAGGTCGTCGAGGGTCGGTGTCCGCCATTCGACGAGCAATCCGACGGTGCTCTCGTCGACCAGCGCCGGCTGGTCGACGACCGCAGCCAGGTCGGCGCCGGCCGAGAGCAACGAGGGGCCGTCCATCAGTTCGATCGCCCGGGCGCCGCTGGCCGCCAGGTCCGCCACCGCATCGCATGCGGCGGTCAGGTTCCCGAAGAGCAGGAGCGCGGTCCGCCGGTAGGGCTCGAGCGGCACCGTGCGCAGGGTGACCTCGGAGATGAAGGCGAGCGTGCCCTCGGACCCGACCAACAGGTGTTCGAAGATCCGCAGGGGAGTCTCGAAGTCGAGCAGCGCGTTCAGCCCGTAGCCGGTGGTGTTCTTCATCCGGTACTTGCGCCGGATGGTCTCGACCAGTTCCGGATCGGCGAGGATGTCCCGCCGTACCCCGAGCAGGCCGTCGGCGAGTTCCGGAGCGGACTCGGCGAAGGCCCGCTCGGCATCCGCGGCACCGGAGTCGATGACGGTGCCGTCCGCGAGTACGAAGGTGAGCGATCGCAGGGTGTGGTACGCGTTGCGGTCGACGCCGCAGCACATCCCGCTGGAGTTGTTGGCGACGATCCCGCCGATGGTGCACGCGGAGATGCTCGCCGGGTCGGGGCCGATCTCGACGCCGTACCGGCCCAGCGCCGCGTTGACGACGCCGCCCACCGTCCCGGGCCTCAGCCGGACCAGCTCACCGCCGGCCAGCACCGTGATCCCGCGCCAATGCCGCTGCACCTCGCACAGGATGCCGTCGGTCTGCGCCTGCCCGGACAGGCTGGTGCCGGCGGCGCGGAAGGTCACCGGCGTCCGTCGCCGACGGGCTACCGCGAGCACGTGCCGAACGTCGGCCACCGAGGCCGCGAGCACGACGACGGAAGGGCGGATCAGGTACGCCGACGCGTCGGCGGCGTACTTGGTGATCGACACGGAGTCCGCCAGGACCCGCTCGGTGGCGATCTCGGCCCGCAGCTCGGCGACCAGCTCCCCGGCCGGTCGCGACTCGGCGGTCGCGCCGCGCCGGGCCGATCGTGGGGAGGCGGTGCCGGGAGTCACCCGGCGAGATTATCCGAACGAACGCGCGCTAGGTCGCGGCCTGGGGCTCTCGGGACACGTACGCCGGGATCGTCGCAGCCAGGCCCGCGCGGTACTCGTCGAGATCGGTCACGAGCAGGTCGACGAGGTCGACGAGTTCCGCGGATTGCACCGTGTCCACGTCGAGGACCCATCGCGAGAGGCCGAGGTCGGCCATGATGCCCCGGGTCTTGTGCTCGTATTCGAGCGCGATGGCCGGAACGCCGGCGGTGAGCGCGAAGATCACCGAGTGGAACCGGGTGCCGATCAGCGCGTCCAGCTCGCCGTACATCGCCTTGACGTGATGATGGTCCGTGCTCTCCTCCCACACCCACGCGGAGTCGGGATGGGTCATCGCGCGCCGGACGTCGCGGCTGGTGACCCGATCGTCGTCCCGATTGCGGACAGAGGTCACCTGAGGGATGAACACCACGGCCGCGCCGTACCGTTCGATCAGGTGATCGGCCGCGGTGGCGACGGCCGTCTCGTAGCGCCGTTGCTCCTCCGGACCCAGCCACGTGCGCACCGTGATGCCGACCAGCAGCCGGTTCGCCGGCAGTCCCAGTCGTCGCCGCAGCCCGATCGTCTCCTCGGTCCGGAAGCTGAAGCCGGCGTCGATGGCGCGTTCGGCGTGCGCGGACACGCCGAGCTCGTCGAGCACTCGCATCGAGATGTTCTCGCGGACGAAGATCCGGTCCACATGACGCATCGCCCGCACGAAGATCCTCCGCTGCCACCGCCCGTAGAACGGTCCGACCGACATGCTGGCGAGTTCGGTCGGCGTGCCCAACGCGGCCGCGAGGCCGAACGGGTGGGTCAGCAGCAGCAGTTCGACGGTGCTGGCGGTCGTCTCCCGGCCGCGCAGGTAACCGCCGCCGACCCCGACGACGAGGTCGGCGTCGGTATAGTCGTCCACGACCGCGCGCCAGGCCCGGTTCATCGGCACGCGGAGCCGCAGCCTGCGCCGGGACCAGGCGTCCAGCCGGGTGACGGCGATGAGCGCTAGCGACCGGGCCAGCTTGTACGCGCGGTGGCGCGTGCCGCGCAGCGCATAGTGCATCAGCGACCGCACCTGCGGCACTCCGTTGAAGTCACTGCCGGCCGGGACCTCGTCGAGGGTGTGAATCCGGAGCCGAGCCCGGGGGAAGCGGGTGCGCAACTGCTGGATCAGCACGTCCAGGAGTGCCGCGTCGCCCTTGTTGTCCATCGAGTAGACATGGCTGATCAGGATTCGCTCGGGGACCCCGGGCAGGGTGCTCCCGTAGTCGGGCACGACGGCCGCCGATGCCGGTGGTGGTTGGCTCATCTTGTCGAACACGGTGGCTCCTTCCGTATCTCTCGCAGGGTTTCCAGCATCTCGTGGGTACGACGGTCCCAGGAGAAGCGGGCCTCCGCGGCCGTGCGGCCGGCGGCTCCAAGCCGTCCGGCCCAGTCGGGATCGACCAGGACACGTCGGCACGCCCGGGCCAGCGCGCTCACCTCGCCCGGCTCGACGAGCAGCCCGTCGATCTCGTCGCGGATCACGAAGGGGATGCCGCCGACTGCTGATCCGATCACCGGCCGTCCGCAGGCCATGGCCTCGATCAGCGTCATCCCGAAGGACTCCGCGGCGGTCAGCGACGGCAGCACCACGGCCATGGCTTGCTGGTAGTGCTCGGGCAGCCGATCGTGGTCGACCGCGCCGAGGAAGCTGACCGCGTCGGTGACGCCGAGGTCGGCCGCCAGCTTCCGCAGGTCGGAGGCCCCGTCGCCGTCTCCGACGAGATGGAGCTCCGCGCCCGGCAACCCACCCCGGAGCTCGGCGAATGCCCGGAGCAGGATGTGGAGGCCCTTCCAGGCCGAGGCGCGCTCGATCCGGCCGACATAGAGAAGTCGGCCGGGCGCGGGGGCGGCGCCGGGAACGAAGCGGCCGACGTCCACGCCGGGGGTGATCAGCTTCCCGCCATGCCTGGTCGCCAGTGAGGCAGGCGACACCCCGATCAGGGCTGTCGCGCGCTCGAACCCGGTGGTGAGTGCCGTCCTCTCGTAGACCCTCAACATGCGGTCGATCGCCTTGCCGACGGGTGAATCGGCCCCCTTGACGAGGCTTCCGGAGTGATAGGTGAGCATGAGCGGACGGCTACCGGAGCGGCGCAGCGCCGCGTCGGCGAGCCCCGGCACCGGAGCATGCGCGCTCACGATGTCGATCCGCTCGGAGCGCAGGAGCCGCGGAAGCTGCCACCACCAGGCCGGGTGCAGCGGAGTATGCGACAGCGTCACACCGCGCGGCAGGCCGATCACGGGTACGCCGGAGCGAACCGTCCGGGTGATCCGCTGGCTGTCGCCGACGGTGATCACGACCGGCTCGAAGTCCGGATCGTCGCGCAGGGCCAGGGCCTGTCGCTCGGCGTACATCTCGACGCCGCCCACCTTCGGCGGATAGTGCGGGGCGAGGACGGCGACCCGGCTCGGTGCCGCCGAGCCGTCGCGGGGCTCGTCGGCCGGCGGAGCCATGGCCTCGGTCAGGACCCCACGCAGGCTGGTGACATGGTGATCCCAGGAGAACGCGTCGGCGGCGGCTCGGGCGGCGGCCTCGCCCATGTCCGCCAGTCGTCGCGGGTCGGCGGCGAGCGCCCGCAGTTCGGTGCGCAGCGCCGCCGGGTCGCTGTTCACCGGGGTCCACCGGACTCCGTCGCCGCCGACGCCCAGAGTGCGCATCGCCGGGTCGTCGTTGAGGAGCACGCCGGTTCCGGAGTACATCGCCTCCAGGACCGTGAGCGGGCCCTCGCCGACGCTGGCGCACACGAACAGGTCGGCCGCGCGGTAGAGCTCGGCTACCTCCTCGGCCGGCCGGGATCCCAGAAAGATGCGGCGGTGATCCTCCGACAGATGCTGCGGCCGGTCGCCGCCGACGAACACCAGCCGGTAGGAGTCGTCGGCGCAGTCCAGAAGGGTGTCGAAACCCTTCTTGGGTACGAAGCGCCCGACGTAGAACACCAGGACTTCGTCGGCGGGAAGTCCGAACCTGGCCCGGATCTCGGCGCGTTCGGCGGCATCGCCGGGCCGGAAGCGCCGGGTGCTGAGACCGTTCCTGAGCACGGTCGTCCTCGCCTTCGGCAGGAGGTCGAGCGTGCTGGCCTCGATGAACACGTTGATCGGCAGGATTCGTCGCGCGCCGCGCAGGACCAGGAGGCCGGCGGTGCGGTGGACGGCGAGCTGGATCCAGCGGACGAGCGCGAACGAGTGATGCACCAGCGCGACGTGCTGGGTGACCACGTACGGGACGCTCCGGAGCCGGCAGCACCAGGCGATGATCCACGAGGTGAGGTAGAGCATGTCGTGGATCTGGACGATGTCGGCTCGTCCCACCGCCCGCCAGGCATGCCACCACAAGGCCGGTGCGAAGACGGGGAACGGCACGCCGAATCGCTCGAAACCGTTCCAGGCCCGCACCCGTCGGACGGCCACGCCGTTCTCGACGCGGCGTCCCGGGACGGCCTCGCTCGCCTGATTCCCGACCGCGCTGGTGATCACCTCGACGGCGTGCCCGGCTCGGTGGAGGCCGTCGGCGACCTCGCGGGCGACGACCTCCAAGCCTCCGATGTGCGGCGGGTAGTAGTGCGCGGCGATCAGGACCCGGGGGCGGCGCGGCTCGCTGGCGGTCATCGGGAGCCGGCCTTCGCCGTCTCGTTCGTGGCGCCGGCGTTGGCGTTGGCGTCGGCGGACGCCGGGATCGGGGCCTGATCCTGATGGGTCTCGATCGCCGGTTCGCGGGAGACGACGACCACGACCAGTCCGACCAATGCCCCACACAGGTGCCCGACCCCCCAGGCCAAGGCCACCCCGGCGATGCCGTCGCCGACCCAGGCCACCGCCGCGGACACGACTACACCGGAGGTGATCGCCGGCAGGGCGACCATCGCCCACAGGCGCCGGTGCAGTCGCTGGGCGACGACGGTCCAGTACTGCGCCGCCAGCGCCAGCGATCCGAGCGCCAGCAGCCGGAGCGCATCCGTGCCGTAGGCGGCGTAGTCCTCGCCGAAGATCCCGAGCAGCCACGGCGCGACCCCGGCCAGGCCGGTGCTGCCGATGCCGATGGCGGCCGTCAGCAGGGCCGCGGCTCGCCGCATCAGCGGGGTGGCGCCGGCCGCATCACGGGTGCCTGCGGCATAGGCCGATCCGCCGATGGCGTAGACGCCGGCGTTGAGGAGGCTCACGATCTGGAAGGCCACGGCATAGACACCGGCACTGGCCGGTCCGAGTTGGGAGACCAGGATCAGCGGCAGCAGCAGGATCGGCGCCAGATCCAGCACGCTGCCCGCGTAGCCGGCGCCGGCGAACCGTGCCGCGTTGCGCAGCGACACCGACGGACGCGACGAGCTTGAGCGTGGTAGGCCACGAAGCACCAGGACGAGACTCGCGGCCGCGGCGATCACCGACGACAGCCCGACCGCGGCGACCAGGCCGAACGAGCCGGCGCCGATCAACACCCAGGGCAGGCCGCACTTGCACAGACCCATCAGGACGCCGTTGACCACGAAATTCCGGCGCACCCGCCCGGTGGCCAGGAACGCCGCGTCCGTGGTCACGTTGACTGCCGTGCCGCCGGCGAACACCGCGAAGCCCGCGACATGCCAGGCCGACTCCCGCACGACCGCGAGATCGGGGGAGAACGACGGCACGATCAAGGCGTAGCCGGTCCCCAGGAGCGCGCCGGCGGTACCGGCGATGGCGCAGGAGTAGAGGATGTCGGTGCGCGGAGCCGTGCTGGCTGGCAGGACCCGGATCAGTGTCACGTTGAGCCCGAGTTGGGCCAGCAACGAGATGACCACGATCCCGGCGATCAGGGAGGCGGCGATGCCGACGGTGTCGGTGGAGTGCATGCGGGCCGCGATCAACCAGAACGCGCTCCCGGCTGCCGCCATCGCGATGGTGATGGCAAGCAGCCAGGCCGAGTCGCCGAGCAGTCCGCCCTCTCTCGCGTCACGCGGGTTGTCTTGATGAGCTCGCAGTTCGAGCGCACCGGCACGGTTGGCGGACGAGGGCGGATCGATGCGCTCTCTCGCGTCACTCATCGGTAGACCCGGGCCGAACCGGAGTCGTAGACCCGGCTCAGGTTGTCGTCGAGCATCTCCGTCGGGTAGTCGAAGGTGACCTGGTCACCGGCGTACGGAACGGTGGCCTGACTGTCGAGGACCGTCGGCCGGCCGAGGAGAAAGTAGCGTCCCGGGCGGACCTGGGCCGGGAGGATCTCGTCGGTGGTCGGGAAGCTGGTGATCCCCTGGTTGGTGAGTCGCGCGAACGTATAGAGGTCGCTCACCAGAGGCCGGTCGTCGCTCACCGGCGCGCCACTGTTCTTCAGCCAGGCCAAGGCGTCGGGTTCGTGCTCGGTCACGTAGTACCGGTCGTAGTAGTCGCCGGCGTTGCTGGTGTTGAGCTGCGGCGGGTACCCGCCGAGAAGCTGAGGCAGCAGGCCGGTCAGCGAGGCGAACATCACCAGCACGATCGCTCCCGCCACCCACCGAGATGCCCGGCCGAACACGCGGGTCGCCGTCAACAGGCCGATCGCCAGCAGCGGCGCCACGATGATCAGGTTCTGCTGGAACAACCGCAACAGGCCGTAGGAGACCGACAGGCCGGGGATCAGCGAGATCAGGGCCATCGAGACCAGCGCGCCGATGGCCAGGAATCGCAGCTCGGGGGTCAATGCCCTGGTTCGGCGGTGGCGAACCAGCGCGGCGAGCAGGCCGACAATCAGGAAGATCTGCAATAGCCGCGCGGACCAGGCCCGTAGCTGGAGGTTCACCTCGCCGGGATCGATGCCGACCGCCTCCAGTACGCGGCCGACGGGCTGCACCGGCAGGTCCCGCCGAGGTGAGACCTCCAACCGCCGCGCGTCCTCCGTCAGGGGCAACAGCTCGCCGGCGGCGCGAGTCTCCTCGGTCCTCGCGAGGGTGTCGTCGTAGAGGGTGTCCAGCCGCTCCTGGGCGGACACCGGGTCCTGGGTGAACGGAATGTACCGAGCGTCGGAGGAACCGACCCTCTCGGTGTCGCCGAGGACCTCGCCGAGGGTCGCGCTCAGCGTATCTCGCGCGAAACCATCGGTGTTGGTGACGTAGGTACTCCACGACCAGGCGCCCAGGATCATGAAGGCGGTCAGCCCGACCGACAGGATCACCGGGGTGGCATCGGTGGTGGCGGTCTCGGGCTCGGCCGGGCGCGAGCGGCCGAGAACCTTCGTCAGGCGGCGCGCCAGCCGGACCAGCGTCCAGGCGGCGAGGCCGATCGCCATGGTCAGGATCAGCACGTAGACGGTGGAGTAATGCGAGACAATCACGCCCACGCCGAACACGTACGCGAACATCCGGCGGCGGCGCGGCGTCCACTGCGCCTGGGTGGCGGACATCAGCATCATGGCGAGGAACAGGAAGGCCATGGCCTGCCGGTTGAGCATGGGCATGTCGATCACGAAGGTCGGGAAGCCGATCAGCATCGCGACGCCGAGCACGGCCGTACGACGGCTGACGAAGCGGCGGCTGGTGAGATACACCGCGACCGGCATCGCCGCGAGGGCGGCCGGGAACAGCACCTTGAAGATCCCGGTTCCGGGCAGTCCGCTGACGACGGCCAGGACCGTCGGCAGCACGGTGATGCTCAGGCAGGCGTTGTAGGCGTCGGCCAGCCCGAGCGGGTCCCAGTGCCGCTCGGCGAGAGTCGTCCCGAAGACGAAGGCCTCGCGCTGGATATCGTGGCCGGAGATGTACCAACTTCGCAGCGACGTGCCGAGCAACAGGGCCAGGGACACGAAGTACAGCGCGGTGGCATCGGTGTCCGGCGTCGCCCGGGAGCGCAGGATCAGCATCGCCATGACGCCGAGCGCCAGGACCAGCCCCGCCGTCGCCGCCAGCGATCCGGCGCCGTTGTTGAGTCGCACGGCACCGACCACGGCGACTCCGACGGCCGCCAGGGCGACCTGGGTGGGCGCGTCCGGGCGTCCTAGCCGACGGGCGGGGCCGGTGCGTGGCAATCGTCGGATCAGGACCAGGTTGGCGAGCAGAGCGGTGGTCGCCAGGATCGGCTCGCTGAGCGGCCGCTCGACGCCGATCGCGAACAGCGTCTGGTCCACCGCGGTCGCGACGGTGAGAAGCGCCGCGATCGTGACGACGAGCGCATAGAGCCACCGTTCCCATGCCGACGACGTGTGCCATCGCCCCCGGGTCGCCAGCAACGCCATCGGCGCGATCAGCACCAGAATCAGTCCGGCCGCGGCGCGCGGTGCCGCGAGGTCGATGTCGAAGGCGACGGCTCCCCAGCAGATCAGCAGCAACGCCACCTCGAGGGTCGTCCGGCGCCCGCTCCGATGCCGGCGAGCCGTCGGCCGCCGCTGCTCGCCCTGCTGGTCCCCCGGGCCGGCAGACCCCTTGCCCACCCGCAGGCCGCGCGGCAGCGAGATCGAGGACAGGTTCGGACCGGTCATGATCGTCTCCTGATCTCCGCGTAGACGGCGTCGATCTGGTCCGCGATCGCCGGCCATCGATGGGCCGCGGCCAGTTCGCGGCCACGATCGCGCAACCGGTCCAGCAGCGCGGGCCGGTCCGCGATCGTGGTCAGCCCGGCGGCGAGATCCTCCGGGGTGGGAGCCACCAGCAACCCCGCGTCACCCACCAGTTCGGTGGTCCCCGGCACCCGGGTGGCGAGCACCGGCGTGCCGGCCGCCATGGCTTCGAGGACGGCCAGGGGCATGCCTTCCTGGTCGGAGGGGAGCACGAAGACATCGGCCGCGACCAAGGCGGCGAGGTACTCCTCGTCGTAGCGCGCCCCGAGGAAGCGGGCTTGGATGCCGAGGTCGGCGGCGAGTCGTTCGCACGCGGGGCGGTCCTCGCCGTCCCCGACCACCGTCAGGTCGATCGACCGGGCCGTCAGCGCGACCGCGCGCAGGAGACGGGGGAGGTTCTTCTGCGGCGCGATCCGGCCGGCGAAGAGAACCCGCAGGGGGCGCTCGGCTCCGTCTCCGTACCGTCTCGGGGCATGGCTGCCTTCCGCCGGCCGCCCGACGCCGGCGTCGGTGAAACTGCTGGCGACGCCGTTCTTCATGACGTGGACCCGGCCCGGCTCGACTCGGTAACGCCGGGCCAGCAGACCGGCCATCGACTGGTTGAGGACGATCACCGCGTCGGCCGCGCGCAGCGCGGGCCCCAGGAGGAACCTCTTGTACGGCGCGAGCAGCCAGCCCAGTGGACCGGACGGATCCACGTCCAGATGGACGTGCGCCACGAACCGCGCCCGCCGTAACCGGCTGGTCAGCCACACCAGCTCGGTGGTGAGGGCCTGAGCGACGTGCACGTGCCGGATCCGGTCCGCCGGCTGGCGGAGCAGGCCCCACAGGAGTCCGGGCGCGATCGGCGTGTGCGCCAGGCTGCGGGCGCGATACCGGCGTACCCGGACGCCTCGGTCGACCTCTCGGCGCGGAGCGTCGCCGGCCCCGATGTCGGTGGTCAGGACTGTCGCGCCGGCGCGGCGGGCCTGCTCCCGGGCGAGGGCCTGGGCCACCACCTCCAGACCGCCGAGGTGCGGCGGGTAGCAAGCGCTGACGTGCACCACTGTGTTCGTCGCCGTGTTCACCGCCGGCACCTCGTCCAGATCGTCTCTCGCGTCGCGTCCGCCTCGGCGTCGGCACGAAGATCTTGGATGCTCACTCGCAGCATGAAGTCCCTCTTGGGTGCGGGGATCACGGGCGAGGTCACCAGCGGTTTGCCGTCGATCGCGTCGACGGCGACGTGTACGGGCTCGGTGTACTTCGGCCCGGCCGGGCTGCCGTCCGGGCGCAGGGTGGCGAAGAGCAGGCCGACCTTTCCGCTTCGTTCGCCATGGGCGGTGACCTGGACATGGGGGGTGATGGTGGCCCCGGTGACCCGGCAGTTGGCCGCCACCTCGGGGTTGAAGAACGATAGTTCGAGGTACGACGCCTCCTGCCGGGTGAGGCTGAGTGCGAGTTGCTCGCGGACGGTAGCCGAGGTCGCGGCGCCGATTCCGACGGCGCCGGCCAGCAGCGTGAGAAGTGTCAGAGAAGGTGTCAATCTTGCCCAGATTTTAACCGCCCCCTAGGCGCCCCGAAAGTCCAGCAACTCCATAGAGGGAAGCATTTGGATTCCGGAGTTGCCAAATTTGTCATTCCTCCCCCGTGGCTTGTAAGAATTGGCATAGGGCTCGGGCCCAGCCGCACAGCGTCGTGCGTCCGGCGAGCGACGTTAACTGTGCATCTTGTGGGGGCCGCGATGTCTTGGGTTACGCTCAAAACCGACCGATTCGATGAGCTTTTTCTGGAAGAACACGCAATCCGAGATCCGTGGCAGGGCGCTCACTACCGAATAGCGGCGATCGTCCCCTGCTACAACGAGGAGGGTGCGGTCGGGAAGGTGGTGCGTGATCTTCGTCACCACGTGCCGGAGATGGTGATCTATGTCTACGACAACAACTCCACCGATAACACCGCCCGGGAGGCCGCCGAGGCCGGAGCTCTTGTCCGCACCGAGGGGGCCAAGGGCAAGGGCAATGTGGTGCGGCGGGCGTTCGGCGACATCGACGCCGACATCTATCTCCTGATCGACGGCGACGATACCTACGACCCGGCGGCGGCACCGGAGCTGATCCGTACGCTGATCACCGGGCCCTACGACCACGTGATGGGAGTCCGGCGAGCAGACGAGGACGCGGCCCATGCCTACCGACCCTCGCACGAGTTCGGCAACCGCCTGTTGAACCGTATCGTCGGAGCGATCTTCGGCACGGACACCGGCGACATGCTCAGCGGCTACCGGGTCTTCTCTCGGAGGTTCGTCAAGAGCTTCCCGGCGGTGTCCCGCGAGTTCGAGATCGAGACCGAGCTCACGGTGCACTCACTCGCCCTGCGCATTCCGAGCACCTCGGTCGCGGTGGGCTTCCGGGATCGCGCCGACGGAACCGAGTCGAAGCTGCGGACCTATCGGGACGGCTGGCGCATCCTGAAGCTGATCCTGAGCCTGTCGCGCCACGAGAAGCCGATCGCCTTCTACAGCGTGGTGGCGGCGCTGGCGGCGCTGGCCTCGCTGTTCGTCGGGCTCCCGATCGTGATCGACTACCTCGCCACCGGCTTGGTCCCGCGGCTACCGTCGTTCTATCTCGCTGGCGCGCTGATGGGGGCCGCCTTCCTCGGGCTCGTCAGCGGTCTGATCCTCGACAGCCTGCGCAAAGCCCGGCACGAGGTCAGTCGGCTCGCCTATCTCACGCTCCCGGTTCCCAGCACGGCTCCCGTCGCCGACCCGGTTCTCAACCAGCGGCGGCCGCCCCTGTGAGACGGTCTGCCGCGCCTGGTGACGGAGCGCCGGAAGCGCACCCGGGGACTGACGGCGTGCCGGCGGCCCGGCTGTCGGTAGCCGGGCTCCGGACCATCCAGCTGCAGATCCTGCGGCGGTTCGCTCGATTCTGCGATGCCAACGATCTGGTCTACTACCTGTACGGCGGCACCCTGCTGGGCGCCGTCGTACATCGCGGCTACATCCCGTGGGACGACGACATCGACCTGATCATGCCGCGGTCCGACTATGAGCGATTCCGGGCTCTGCTCGTCGGTGACGGCCTGCTGCCCGGCCTGGAGGTGGTCGACGAGCGCACCGGTCGCGATCATCCCTATCCGTTCATCAAGCTCGGCAAGTCCGGCACCGTGCTGATCGATCACACCGCCGGTGGCCGGCGGTTCCCGATCAACGTCGATGTCTTCCCGCTCGACGAGTGGCCGCGTGAAGGAGTCGGACGCCGGGTGACGCTGGTGGTTCACGACCTGCTGGTGAAGTACGTCGAGGCCGTGTTGACGACGCGGGCCGTCGGTTGGCGTGCGCCGGTCTGCGCGCTGGCCCGTGTTGTCGGCCGGGTGTTCTCGCCGAACCGGGCGGCACGGGTATTGACCTGGGTCGCGCAGCGAGGCAACGGATCGGCGTCGGGCCAGTGCGGCTTGTTGTCATGGGGCCAGGCCAAGGCGATGCCGGCCGAGGCATTCACCGGGCAACGATCGATGGAGTTCGAGGGCGAGGCGTTCGCCGTACCGGCGGATCCGGACGAGATTCTGTCCAGGGGCTACGGGCCGGGATTTCGAGTGATTCCGCCCAAGGAGCGGCAGGTGGCTCCGCACGGATACGACGCTTTCGCGGATCTCTCACGGTCTCGTCGCTGATCCTTGGTGAGCCGTTCCGTCCCGATTTCGAGTTTCAGCCGTCCGAAATATGCGATCTCTGTTTCCCTATTGTTTCGTTGCATTTCATTGTGGGGCGACCGTGTTAACGGCGACCTCGCCTCGGGGTCGGGTTGGTTAACGGCTTGTGACTGTTCACCGGGCTCGGCGGAGGGGCCATCCCCCAGCCGCGGTGCTCACGAACGCCTTGCCAAACCAGGCAGGCGTCGCCGATCTCAGCGATAGCCTCGGCGACGAAGAGCGCGATCGACTTCAGGGTGTCCACGCGAGAATCGCTGCCAGCGACGAAGACTCACCGCTGGCTACTGCCTGCCTTTCGGTGCGGCGCCGATTGCTATGTCGATCGGGCCCTCGCCCGAGTCGCCGGTGTCGCAGGGGATGGTCGAGGCCGGGTGATGGGCACGTGTGCGCGCCCAGAGTCCGAGCAGGGTTGCGCCGAGCAGGACGGCGCCGAACGCGATGCCTGCGAACGCGATGGTGGCGATGGTCGCGGCGGCTCCGACGCCCGCGATCCCGAGCAGCGCCATGAGCGGTGGAGCGCAGCAGACGGCGCAGGCGGCCGCTCCGGCGCCGTAGAGGTGGCGGTTCTTGATCGCGTTCATGCGTCGGCCTTCCTGGTGGTGATCTCGAGGAACGGTAGGGGGCAGCAGTTGCTGGTTGCGCACTGGTGGAGGTCGTCGCAGCCGGCGTCGAGGGCTGCGCGGAGGTTGTCGCGGATGGCCGCGAGGTCGGCCAGCCGGGCCTCGACTTCGAGGAGCTTGGCGTGAGCGCGTGCTTGGAGTCCGGAGTCGCGGCCGCGACGTCGGCCGACCTCGAGCAGGTCGCCGACTTCCTCGAGGGTGAAGCCGAGGCGCTGGGCGGCCTTGATGATCCGCAGCGTCTGCACGGCGCGTTGGTCGTAGAGCCGGTGCCCGCCCGGGCTGCGGTCGGGAACGTCGATGAGCCCACGGCGCTCGTAGTAGCGCAGCGTCTCCCTATTGACCCCGGCGGCTCGGGCTACCTCGTTGATCCGAAGGCTCACGCGGACAGCTCCCATGCACGGGTCGCCAGGGCGTCCAAGATCTCCTGACACGCTGGCGACACCGAGATGTCCAGGGTGAGGTCGCGGTCGGTGCCGGCGATGGCGAAGGTGAAGAACGAGCAGCACTGGGTCTCTCGGGTGGTGAGGTCGCGGACCTGCTCGACCAAGCCTGGGTCGCCGACCAGGTGCATCCGGACATCGCTGCCGCGACGTTCGACGCTGCGCACCGCGGTGGCGAACAGCGCGTCGAACTCGGCCAGCCGGAGCGGACGCTCCGCGGTCGGCATGGTGCACGCCTCGGTGTTGAGCAGGTTCTCCATGCCGACCACGATAAACCCGTATCTTGGTACAGGTTGCAAGTAGAACTCGGCCCGGGTCTGGTCCAAGCGACGCGGTACTGGGCTACGTGTGCTTCCAAACCTTCACGGCTGAGTAGAGCAGCAGCGCGGCGATCAGCGGCACCAGGACCGCTTCCGCCACGACCCCGAGTAGCAGCCCACCCGCGACCGATCCCGTCACCGAGCCGGTCGCCATCGCCAGCACGAAGCGTTGGTTGTCCGTCAACACGGCGAATGCCTGGTCGCGGGAGTAGCGGAAGAACGCCACCAGCATGGTCGGCAGCGACACCAGCAGCGACAGCGACCCGGCAAGCTTCGTGTCGACCGCGTACAGCAGAACGAGGGCCGGGATGAGGAGCTCGCCCCCGGCCACGCCGAGCAGCGCGGCCACGACACCGATCCCGAATCCAGCCACCACCCCGGAGACCAGCCGAACCGGGTCGGTCAGATCCGCGGTTGGGAGCGCGCCGAGCCGTTCGGCCGAGAATACGACCGCGATCGCGACCAGCAGCCCGGCGAGCGCCCGGTATAAGGTCGTGGACGACATCCGGGTAGCCCACGAAGCGCCGAGCCACGCGCCGATCAGGCTTCCCGTGAGTAGGTTCACCAGGGCGGTCCACTCCTCGGCCACGTCCGTGATCGGGACCGCGGTCAGCCGTGCGGGGATCGCGGCGACGACCACGGCCAGGCTCATCGCCTTGTTCACGATCACTGCGGCAAGTGCCGCGAACCCGAAGATGGTGAGCAGCAGCGGCAGCCGGAACTCCGCGCCGCCCAGACCCACCAGCCCGCCGAGCAGCCCGACCAACGCACCGGCAGTGAATCCCGCTGCCGCAGACCGCGACCATCGCGAGGAGCCCGCGGCTCCCGCCGGTCCGGCAGCCCCGGCGGCAGTGGTGTCGTTCGTCACGCGGTTGAGGGTAACGGCCGCGAGATCTGGTGCTCACGATCCGATCCGGGCCTGTGACCGCGGTCCGAGCTGGGCCGTCATGGTCGCCGACGGTGCGATGCGGGGCCAGGTCCAGGCGTATCGCGCGATGAGGGCGAGAAGGATCAGTTCCGAGAGGACCCCGAGGCCGTAGAAGTACAGCCAGGACTCGCCCAGCAGGTTGAAGGCCGTGACCGGGACGTAGAGCGCGGCCACGACGAGGTTCGTGATGCGGTTCGCCCGGGCGGGCAGCGTCATCGACAGCACGACCATGAGGGTCGGGATGCCCACGAGGGTCAGCGCCGCGGTCGAGAAGGTCTGGGAGAGGTCGAACTCGAAGACCCTGCCCTCGAGAATGTCCTGGATGACGCCGGGCGTGTAGAAGTTGAGAATGTCCACGTAGGCGTAGAGGAACATGAAGCTTGTCCACGCCGCGGCGAGCTTGGCTCGTACCGGGATCGGCTGGTCGTCCAGGGTGGCGGCGGGTCGGGGTGTTCTCATGACGGGCTCCGTTTGTCGTGGTGAGGATCGGTAGGTCCACGATCGCTGAGCCCGGCGACGGAGACACCGGCCCGGAGGCCGGAGTTCGCCCGGCCGATGGCATGGTTTCTGTCTCGTGCTTTCGGCTTGATCCGCCGCTCGGGTTCGGTTCAGTTTCCTACCCGGCCGGTGTCGTAGGCCCACATCGCGATCTCGACCCGGTTCCGAGCGCCGATCTTGGTCAGCAGGCTCGCGACGTGGGTCTTGGCGGTCGTCAAGCTGATGAACAGCTCGGCGGCGATCTCGGCGTTCGTGCGGCCACGAGCGACCAGCGCCAGCACCTCCTCCTCGCGGGCGGTGAGCGGCTGGATCGGTTGGGTACGGCGTGTCGCCGAGGCCCCCGCGGCGAGGGTCGCCAGCAGCCGCCGGGTGATGTTCGGCGCGATCAGGGCATCGCCGTCGGCGGCGGCATGGACGGCCTGCACCAGCAGTTCCGGCCCGGCATCCTTGAGGAGAAATCCTCGGGCGCCGGCCCGAAGCGCGCCGTGGACGTAGTCGTCCAGGTCGAACGTCGTGATCACCACCACCGCGATCGGGTCCGGGACGCCCCGCCCCGCGAGGACTTCGGTCACCTCGATGCCGTCCAGCCCTGGCATCCGAATGTCGACCAGGCACACGTCGGGGCGGAGCCGACGCGCCAGCTCGACCGCCGCGTGGCCGTCGGCGGCCTGGCCGACGACCTCGATGCCGGGCTGGGCGTCCAGGATCATCGACAGGCCGGTACGCACCAGATCCTGGTCGTCGGCCACCAGCACGCGCACCGTCATCGGCCCCACTCCTTCGGCAGCTCAGCCTCCGTCGGCAGCTCGGCGTCGACCGCCCACCCGCCCTCGGGCGCCGGCCCGGCGCGCAGCGTGCCGCCGAGCAGCAGCACGCGCTCGGTCATTCCTAGCAGCCCGAAGCCGTGGTTCGCCGGCCGCCCCGGGTCGAGCTGGCCGTCGTCGGTCACGTGGAGCCGCAACCTTCCCGCGCCCTCGATGACCCTGATCTCCACCCGCGAGGCGTTTCGGGCGTGCCGCAGCGCGTTGGTCAGCGACTCCTGTGCCATTCGGTACACGGCTGTGTCGATCTGGGGCCGGAGCCCTGCCAGATCACCCGCCAACTCCACCTCGACGACCGGGACCGGGTCGCGGCGGGCGAAGGACACCAGGTCGGCGACACCGGGTTGGGGAGCATATTCCGCCGGCGTTCCGTCGCGCAGCACCCGGACCATCGCCCGCATCTCCGCCAGCGTCCGCGAGGCCTCCCCCTCGATGACCGAAAGTGCCTCCAGCCCCGCCTCGGGTCGCTTCGCGGCCATCGCCCGGCCGGCCTGCGCCTGCACCGCGATCGCCGAGACGTGGTGGGCGACGATGTCGTGCAGCTCGCGCGCGAGGCCGACCCGCTCCCGGCTGCGGATCTGGTCGAGGGCCCGGCGTACACTCTCGGCGCGGTAGCGGACCGCCGCTCCGCCCGCCGCCGTCGCAACCAGAACGGCGAATCCGCCGAAGAGCTCGGCTCGGCCGGTGTAGTCGGCGACAGTACCGACCACCGCCGCGACCAGTACCACCGCCAGCCCGATCACGATCTCGCGCCCCGAGCCCCAGCGGACCAGCGCGTACACGAGTACGAGGACGTAGATCATCGTGTCCAGGCCGACATCGCGGACCCCGCCCGCCAGGCTGGCCACTCCCAACACCATCGCGGTGCCGAAGCCCACCACGACGCAGGCCAACGGCCGGATCCGCCGCCACAACAACACCGGCGCGAGTCCGATCGCCACGATCGTCGCGAACGGCCGCCAGACGACATCGTCCCGGAGAACTCCCTCGAGCAGCGCCGCCACCATCGACACCCCGACCAGCACCCAGTCGCGCGACACCGGTTCGGGAGCGTCGGCGGCGCGGGGCTCGGCCCACACCGAGCGCAGGGCAGAGACGATCACACGCTCAGCCTAAGCGCCGCCCAGGCGCCGCAGACCCGCCGAAGGAACGAGACGCCGCTCCTCCCCTCGACACAGGCGCGCGGCGGCCGCATGGGTCAAGCCGGCGGCTTTGACGTACCAGGCGCGTCAGATCAACCGGCGTTCGGGAGAGGGCGCCGTCACCTCGACGCTCGCGGTGGGTGTCTCGATGGAGACCAGCTTCTCGTCGAAGACCCAGAAGGCCACCTGTGCGACGACTTCGCGCTCGACGGTCATCGGCACGATGCCGATCGAGAGATTCGGGCCGAGCCCCGTCAGTAGAACTGGGTCAGTAGAGCTGCGTCAATAGAGCTGGGGGACGAACGTCTGCTCGTGCATCGGCGGCCGCACGTAGGGCATCTTCCGCATCCGCGGAAGCTCCACCACGTCGGGTGCGACGTCGACATAGTCGAACTGGCCGAGCAGGTGGTTGATGCAGTTCAGCCGGGCGGCTCGCTTGTCGTCGGAGGGTACGACGTACCAGGGTGCCTGCTTGATGTCGGTGTACTGGAAGGTGGTGTCCTTGGCCATCGAGTACCGCACGTACAGCTCATGTTCGGCGAGATCCATGTCGGACAGCTTCCAGCGTTTGAGCGGCTCGGCGTTGCGAGCCTCGAAGCGCTCCCGCTGCTCGTCGTAGGACACCGAGAACCAGTACTTGAGCACCGTGATCCCCGAACGCACCAGCATCCGCTCGAACTCCGGAGCACTGCGCAGGAACTCCTGATGCTCCTCCTCGGTGCAGTAGTCCATCACCCACTCGACATTGGAGCGGTTGTACCAACTGCGATCGAACAGCACCATCTCGCCGGCCGCGGGCAGGTGTTCCACGTACCGCTGGAAGTACCACTGGGTGCGCTGCCGTTCGGTCGGCTTCGGCAGTGCGATCACCCGTACGGTGCGCGGGCTGGTCCGCTCGGTGATCCGCTTGATCACTCCGCCCTTGCCGGCCGAACCCCGGCCTTCGAAGATCA
>JBOFLE010000271.1:0-2324 GCA_051657705.1 Nocardioides sp.
CGGCCGAGCGGCACAATCCCAAACTCATCGACGGGTCTCGGCGGGCCCGGATCGCCCGCGGCTCCGGCCGAACGGTCACCGATGTCAACCAACTCGTCGACCGCTTCTTCGAGGCGCGCAAGATGATGCTCTCGATGGCCCGTGGCGGCGGTATGCCGGGGATGCCGGGCGTTCTGGGTCAGCCTGGCGCCGGGAAGCGCGGGAAGGGCCGCCAGCAGCAGCGTTCGAAGAACAAGCGCGTGTCCGGGAACCCGGCCAAGGCGGCTCAGCAGCGCGCCGCCGCGGCGCAGGCGGCGGCGGAGCGAGGGGGCAGCCCGTTCGGGAGTCCCGGCGCGGAGGAGATCGACTACGAGAAGGCCGCCGCGGCCCTGGATCTCAAGGATTTCTCGAAGTATCTGAAGTAGCGGCGAGAGCCGGATAGCGGCTGCCCGGGTCAGCGGGAGACGGCGTACTCGATCAGCGAGAATGCGGTGGCCAGATACACACAGAGCGTCACCAGGGCATAGAGATGGCGCGCTCGGTGCCGTAGCTGCCAGAGCTTGATGGCCCCGTACGTCGACACGGCGGCACCGACGATCTGCAGCAGCACCCCGCCCAGCCCCAGCAGGCCGGCGAGCGAGCCCGTCGCCGAGATTCCGGGAATGAGCGCATAGGTGATCAGGCAGCGCACCGCGCTGATGTAGATGCCGATCCGTACCTGTTCCTGAGCTGCCTCGGCCTCGGCACCGAGATCGTCGGCCGCTCCTGACACCTCGAGTGCCGGCGGGCTCGATTCCGGGGGTGGCGGTGCGGCCTCTGACATTCCTGGGGACACGCCTCCACGGTAGCCGCCGAACCCTGATCTGTTCCTCGCGCCCCACCCGAGGAACACCGGGGGCCAGGTCCCGGGCTTTCGCCCCTGGAGAACTTCGCCTAACGTCGCACTACCGTGACCAGATCCGAGACGTGTCCCGCCCTGCATTTTCGCGGAGTCGTCCTGCCCGGTGAGGACGTGCTCGATCTCTGGGTCGTCGGAGACCGGATCACGTTCGAGCCGGTGTCGGGTGCCGTCGAGGTCACGAGTGGTGACGCCGCCTGGATCGTCCCGGGGCTCGTCGACGCGCATTGCCATCTCGGCCTGGACGACTCCGGCGCGACCGACGATGCCACCGCCGCGGAACAGGCGATCGCCGATCGCGACGGCGGAGCCCTGTTGATCCGCGACGCCGGGTCGGCGCTGGACACCTCCTGGATGCACGCGCGAGCCGATCTGCCTCGGTTGATCCGGTGCGGGCGGCATATCGCCCGTTCTCGGCGCTACATCCGGAACTACGCCGACGAGGTCGAACCGGGCGCGCTCGCCGAGCATGTCGCGATCCAGGCGCGGGCCGGAGACGGCTGGATCAAGTTGGTCGGAGACTGGATCGATCGCGATGCCGGCGATCTCAAGCCCAGCTTCTCCGACGAGGAGTTCGCGGCGGCGATCCGGGTCGCGCACCGGTACGGGGCGCGGGTGACGGCGCATTGCTTCGGAACCGAGGTGCTGCCCGGCCTGATCGACGCGGGCATCGACTGCATCGAGCACGGCACCGGACTCGACCCGGGGCTGATCGGCGTGATGGCGGCTCGCGGCACGGCGCTGGTTCCTACCGTGATGCAACTCGCGAAGTTTCCCGAGTACGCCGACTCCGGCCGGGGCCGCTTTCCGGCCTATGCGGCCACGATGGAGGGACTGCACCGCCGGATCCGAGACACCCTGATGTCGGCCTACGAGGCAGGCGTGCCAATGTATGCCGGCTCCGACGGTGGTGGGATCAGCGCGCACGGCAACCTGGCCGGCGAGATCGTCGCGATGGCCGAGCTCGGCATGCCCGTCGAGTACGCCTTGGGCGCGGCCTCGTGGCGGGCCCGTCGATGGCTGGGGTGGAACGCGCGGATCGCCGAGGGCGCTCCGGCCGATCTCGTCGTCTACGGCGCCGATCCCCGCCGCGACCTCGGGGTGCTGCGGCACCCGGATCGAGTCGTGCTCCGAGGGCGCCTGATGGCGGCTTCGAGTCCCGGTCCGTGAGGCGAGGGCGAGGGAAAATCGCTCGACGTACGCTGTTCCGAGTCCGAGAATCCGGGTATGCCCGCGCCGAGCCCGCACCAGGTGTTCCCCGTACTCGGACTGCGGATCCGTAGCGGCGTGGTGGAGTTGCGCGGCATCGACGACGAGGACCTGATGCGGCTCGCGGACCTGGCGGCGCGCGGAGTCCACGATCCGGATCGGATGCCGTTCGGCGTCCCGTGGACCGAGGTCCCCGCCGGCGAGCTGCCGCGCCGGTTCGCGCAACATCACTGGATGC
>JBOFLE010000272.1:0-3305 GCA_051657705.1 Nocardioides sp.
GACTTCGAGGCGATACCCCATGCATGACAGCAGCCGGTCGAGTTGCCCGTCGCTCAACTCCACTCTGCCGGAGAGGAACTGGCTGATGCTGGGCTGACGGACGCCGCTGATCCGCGACAGCTCGGACTGGGTGATGCCCGTCTCGACCATCACCTCCCGAAGCAACTCACCACGATCGGTCACGAGGTAACTATAGCAAAAAAAACTATGCCAGTCCGCGAGCTTCCGCGAAGGTGCTGGTCCCCAGACTGCCCCTCCGTGTGGAGGTTGGGGTGCTGGCGCGGCCGGTGGTCGACCCCATGGCCGGCCGCCCGGGCGGGTGGGACGGAGTGCGGAGCTGCTGGCGGTGGACTATCGCGTCGATCTTCCGAACGCGACAGAACCGGGTGCCGAGCGCTACGCCATTATCGAATACGCGTTCGAATATCATGATTATCTCTGCGGATGCATGTCGACAGCATGTCCGCCCGGCGGCTCGGCGGGGGTCGGCATGTCTGGGTCTATCGTACGGGGTACGTGGCGGCGGGTCTGTTGACCGAGTGGCGCAGAGACCGAGGCGGCTCCGGATGGAGCGGCCTAGTCACGTTCACCAGCCTCGACGGTCGAGGAGTGCCGGCGGTGTTCCAGCAGTGGATCTGGGCGGAGAACCTGGACCCGGCCGCAGAGAATGCCCCGCCGCCATTTCGGCCGGTCAAGACTCGACGCGGACCCAGTCGCGAGCCCCCGCCTTACGGCTGAGTCTTACGGCTGAGCCTTACGGCTGACTCGGCACCGCGATGCCGAAATGCCCGTGTGCCGCGTGTGTGATGGCGTCGATCTGATGAGCGCCATGAGGGATCCGATCGGAAAGTAGTCAATCGAGTTGACTTCCTGTGGATCGACGGTCAAGCTGGAGATGGTCAATCAAACTGACTAAATCCAAGGAGTTGCGATGACAGTGATCAGTGCCCCCTCCGCGCCCACGCATGAGTTGCCCGGCGCGCGCTTCACGGCCCTGGCCGTTCCGAGCAGCGGGACCAGCGAGACCAGCGTGTGGCGTGTCGAGATACAGCCCGGCACGCCATCGGTGCCGCACTCGCTCACCCGCGAGGAGATCATGGTGGTCACCTCGGGGCGCGCGTCGGTCCGGATCGGCGACCAGGTATCCGAGGCCGGCGTCGGCGACGCGATCGTGGTGCCGCCCGGCGCGCACTTCGAGCTGAACTGTGCCGGAGAGGAGCCGGTGCGGGCGCTGTGCCTGTTGCCGGTCGGGGGGGCAGGCGCGGGTGGCCGGCGCCGAGCCCTTTACTCCGCCATGGGCCCTGTGAGATCGACCCTGTGAGACAGGCGCTGTGAGATGGGGGCTGACGGCGCCGGCGTACCGACGGCACAGGTCCCGTTGGCTCGGCTGATGGCCATGGCCGCCCGCGACCTGATCGACGCGTTGCATGTGCGACTCGACGAGGAGGGATGGCACGACGTACGGCGTGCCTACGGCTTCGTCCTGGTGCGGGCGAGTCACGGGCCGATCACGGTCACCGAGGTCGCGGGCCTGCTCGGGATCACCAAGCAGGCCGCGTCCAAGTTGCTTGAGTCGATCGCGGCCGACGACCTGGTGGTTCGACTCGATCCGGATCGAGACGCCCGGTCCCGGCCGTTCGCGTTGACCGATCGGGGTCGTCGCTTCCTCGCGGCCGCCGAGCGGATCTACGCCGACCTGGAGTCGGAGTGGGCCGAGGTGATCGGTCGGGACCAGGTGGAGGATCTGCGAGACGGCCTGGCCACGGTTCTTCGAGCCCGCCATGACGGCCAGCTTCCGCCGGTCAGGCCGATCTGGTGAATGTCGCGCCGCGCTTCGGGTCGTCACCGAGCCACTCTCGGCGCCGAAGCGGATCGTCGGGCGGACTCGGCTTCGAGCGAGTGGCGGTCCGATTTGGGTAGCGGGTCGAGGTCTGGGATAGAGTTCTCCAGTTCCAAGGCCCCGTGGCGCAGTTGGTTAGCGCGCCGCCCTGTCACGGCGGAGGTCGCGGGTTCGAGTCCCGTCGGGGTCGCCACAGTCGAGGCTCACACCCCGCAGATGAAGATCTGCGGGATGTGAGCCGGTGGGCTTTCCGGCCGTGTCCTACATTCCCGAACCGATTCCCGAACCGCTGGTTATCCGGCCTCTGTGAATGCGTCGAAGCGTGCGGCCAGACGGTCTTGATCCGGGCGATCCTTCCTCCTCGGCGGTAGCCATAGCGGTCGCCGATTCATCTCTTGGAGCCCGTACTTCAGCATGGGTCCGTCGACCTCGGTGAGCACCGTGGGCTTGATGTGGACGACGTAGTCGGGCGAGATGCCCAGGATCTGCTGGTCGTACGCGGCGTGGTGGATCTTGCAGAGTGCCAGACCGTTCGTCACGGTCGGGAAGCCCCGGTCAGCCCCATCGGCGACAATGTGGGCCGCGTCGAGGAGAGGCGTCTTCCGCAACTCACAAACCGCGCACGTCAGCACATAGGCGCTGAGTACTCGCGAGCGGAACTCCGGCTGGTGCATCCGTTGCTTGACGACCCGCTCGACGTATCTTCGTTGATCCTCGGTGAGGTGGGCCGGGTCCGGAAGGAACCGGAGGCTCTCGTCGATCGCAAGTAGGAACCGCTGGTGTTCGGGCTCGTCCTTGACGACATACACCGGCATGATCGGCACGAACCGGGCGACGCCGACCTTGCGCAACATGATGACGGGCAGCGCGAGGCGCATGGCTTCCCGGAGTTTGTGGTTCGAGCCGCCTCGCGGATCCTGTCCCGGAGGGCGCTTCTCGTAGGAGTACCGGTAAAGAGAGTCGCCATGGTCGCCGTCGTCGTACTCCCCGCCAGGATCGCTGACGATGGTGAGGGTGGCGGAGTAGCCAGCGGGGTTCCAGATGCCCTTGCCGACATCCTTGACGCGCTCCGGGCCCCAACCGAAGTCGACGCGCGAGAGCCACGCGCTCGTGAGCACGGCGTGCTGGGCGAACTCGTCGGCCAACGCGTGCATCAAGGCATCGCGCCTGGAGAACTCCTCAGGCAGATCGGCCACGAACCCAGGATGACAGAGCGACAGCCACCGCGAGGGGCGTCCGGCGTGGCCGCGAGGGCCTGAGCCCGTGCGGTCAGGACACCTCGCGAGCCGCGTCGCTGTCCTCCCAGCGCAGCGCCGGCTCGCCGGTCGCCTGCCGGGAGAACTCCTCAAGGAACCAGTGGCTGTAGGCGCTCAGGTACGGCGTCCGGGACAGTGCCAGGAACTGCTGGGCCCGGCAGAAGGCGTCCGCGAGGTCCAGGACCTCCAGGATCTGCGGGATCAGTTCC
>JBOFLE010000273.1:0-7294 GCA_051657705.1 Nocardioides sp.
GATCTCCGGAAGTGGTTCGAGCTGGGCTATCGGGTCCTGGTGGTCCATCCCGGTGCCGGACCGACGCAGCGGATGGCCGAAGTGCTCTCCGAGCACGGACTGCCGGCCCGGGTCGACGGCATCGGCACGGGAGTGATCGGCGTGACGGCCGCCGCCCTGCGCCACGGATTCGTGGACCCGGTCAACGAGTTGGTGTTGTTGACCGGAACCGATCTGGCCGGCCAGCGCTCATCGACCCGGGACATGCGAGCCATGCCGGCGCGGCGCCGCCAGCAGATCGACCCGCTGGACCTGAAGCCGGGCGACTATGTCGTGCACGAACAGCATGGTGTCGGCCGGTTCCTGGAGATGCGCCGCCGGGAATCCGGCGGCGCCGTGCGGGAGTACCTGGTCCTGGAATACGGCGCCGCCAAGAAATCGGCGCCACCCGACCGCCTGTACGTGCCCGCCGACTCGCTCGATCAGGTCACCCGCTACGTCGGCGGCGAGCAGCCGTCGCTGGACCGGCTCGGCGGCGGCGACTGGGCCAGGCGCAAGGGGAGGGCGCAGAAGGCGGTCCGCCAGATCGCGGCCGAGTTGATCAAGCTGTACGCGGCTCGCCAGGCTACCCAGGGCTTTGCCTACGGTCCCGACACTCCTTGGCAGCGGGAGCTCGAGGACGCCTTCGAGTTCACCGAGACGCCGGATCAGTTGAGCACGGTCGACGAGGTCAAGGCCGATATGCGCCAGGAAGTGCCGATGGATCGGCTGGTCTGCGGCGATGTCGGCTACGGCAAGACCGAGATCGCCGTGCGGGCCGCGTTCAAGGCGGTCCAGGACGGCAAGCAGGTCGCCGTACTCGTGCCCACCACCCTCTTGGTCAATCAGCATCTGTCCACGTTCAGCGAACGGATGAACGGTTTCCCGGTCGAGATCAAGGCGCTGTCGCGGTTCCAGACCGAGGCCGAGGCGCGGGCGACGACCGCCGGGCTGGCCGACGGCAGCGTCGACATCGTGATCGGCACCCACCGGCTGCTCAACCCGGACATCAGGATCAAGGACCTCGGCCTGATCGTGGTCGACGAGGAGCAACGCTTCGGAGTCGAGCACAAGGAACAGATGAAGCGACTGCGTACCAGCGTGGACGTGTTGTCGATGAGCGCCACCCCGATTCCGCGCACGCTGGAGATGGCGGTCACCGGGATCCGCGAGATGTCGACGATCACCACTCCGCCCGAAGAGCGGCATCCGGTCCTGACCTATGTGGGCGGGTACGAAGAACGCACCGTGGTCGCCGCGATCCGCCGTGAGCTACTCCGGGACGGGCAGGTGTTCTACATCCACAACCGGGTCTCCTCCATCGAGCGGGCCGCGGCGAAAGTCCGCGAACTGGTGCCGGAGGCCCGGGTCGCGACCGCGCACGGCCAGATGGGTGAGGCGGGTCTGGAGCAACGGATGGTGGACTTCTGGGAGCGGAAGTTCGACGTATTGGTGTGCACCACCATCGTCGAATCGGGCCTCGACGTCTCCAATGCCAACACCATGCTCGTCGAGCGCGCCGACACCTTCGGCCTGTCCCAGCTTCACCAGTTGCGCGGGCGGGTGGGACGCAGCCGCGAGCGAGCCTATGCCTACTTCCTGTACCCGCCCGAAAAGCCGCTCACCGAGACCGCGCACGAGCGGCTCACGACCCTGGCCCAGCACTCCGATCTGGGCGGCGGGATGGCGATCGCCATGAAGGATCTGGAGATCCGCGGTGCCGGCAACCTGCTCGGTGGCGAGCAGTCCGGGCACATCGCCGACGTCGGCTTCGATCTGTACGTGCGGCTGGTGGGCGAGGCCGTCAGCGAGTATCGCGGCGACACCGGCGATGAGCTGCGTGAGGTCCGGATCGAACTTCCCGTCGACGCGCACCTGCCGCACACCTATATCGGCTCCGAACGGTTGCGACTGGAGATGTACAAGCGGCTGGCCGAGGTGCGCACCGAGGAGGATGTCGACCAGATCCGCGACGAACTGACCGACCGCTACGGCCAGCCCCCCGACGAGGTGGCCTCCTTGCTCCTGGTCGCCCGATTCCGTTCCCGGTGTCGCCGAGCGGGCATCGGTGAGGTCACCATCGCCGGGAAGTACGTCCGGTTCGCCCCGGTCGAACTTGCGGAGTCGCGCGCGTTGCGGCTGGCGCGGCTCTATCCGGGCTCGATCCTCAAGTCGGCGGTGACCAGCCTTTTGGTCCCACGGCCGGTGACCGGCACGATAGGCGGGCATCCGATCGGCGGCATCGAACTGCTTGAATGGGCCCGGACGGTGCTGGATTCGGTTGTCGACCCCCGATCGTGACGAGCGGTCGCGACGAGCAGTGATCGAGTGAGCGGTCGCGAAGGAGAGTACAAGGTGGCGCGTGCGTATCGAGCCGTGGTGGCGCTCGGAGTCATGGTGGGCCTGCTGACCGGTTGTTCCGGTGCTCGTCCGGGGATCGCCGTACAGGCCGGGGACACCCGGATCACCGTGAGCGAGGTGACCGAGGCGACTCGCAATCTGTGCACGGCGTTCAAGCCGCAGATCAAGGCCGACGGTCAGACCTACCCGATGAAGGTGTTGAGCTCGTTCGTGGTGAACGCGCTGGCCGGGCGAGCGGTCGCTCGCCAGGTGGCCGACGAGTACGATATCGGCCTGCCGACGGACTACGACGATCAGATCGCCGAGATCGAGCAGGCCTCGAAACAGATCGACGGACGCGTTCGGGACACCTATGTCGAGATGGCCTCCGCCGGACCCTATGCCCAAGCGATCCTCTTCGCGGCCGGCCGGAAGAAGCTGGCCGCGGACGGTGAGGACGCCACCGAGGCGACCGAGGAGGCGTTGGGCGAGGCGGGCGTCTCGGTCTTCGCCGAGTGGGCCGAGGAGAACCAGGTCGAGATCGATCCGCGCTACGGAGTCGCCCTGATCGACGGTCAGTTCAAGCCGATCGACGGTTCGGTGTCGGTCGCGGTCAGCAAGATCGCCACGGACGGACAGGCCGAGCAGATGGATCCGGCGGCCGCCGCGAAACTCCCGGCCGGCCAACGCTGCGGCTGACGACTGCAACGGACGACTGTCACGGACGACTGGGCCATGAGTCCCGAAACCGGTTCGAGTCCCGATCACCCGGCGGTTCGCCCGGACCCGACCGGTGAGTTCCTGGAGATCGTGCGGATTCTGCGCCGCGACTGCGCCTGGAAGGCCGGTCAGACCCATCGCACGCTTCGGCGCCACCTCCTGGAGGAGACCTACGAGACCCTGGACGCCATCGACTCCGGTGATGCCGGTCATCTGTGCGAGGAACTGGGCGACCTGCTTCTGCAGGTGGTGTTTCACGCCGTGATCGCCGAGGAAGGCTCTGGGCAGGGAGGGTCCTTCACGTTCGATGACGTCGTTGCCGGCGTCACCGAGAAGATGATCCGTCGCAATCCGCACGTCTTCGGCCCGGAGCGCCGGCCGCTGCGTGGGGTCGACGGCACCGTCGCAGGGCCTGCCGGCCCGGACGCGGCCGCCGTCAACGACACCTGGGAAGCGATCAAGGCCGCCGAGAGGCGGGATCGGGGGCAGCCGGGCCAGGAGCCGGTCGCCGCTCTCCTCGACGGCCTGCCGGCCGCCTTGCCGGCGCTCATGTACGCCGACAAGGTACTCGACCGCCTCGCCCGGGCCGAGGCGTCGGAAATGCACGGCGAGGCGTCGGAAATGCACGGCGTGAGTGCGGCAGCGGATGCCGTCGGCTCGCCGGAGGACCTCGGCGACCTACTGCTCGACATGGTCGGGCTCGCCCGGCTCCACGGGTGGGACGCCGAGCATGCGCTCCGGGACGCGGTCAGGCGCCGGCTGTCGCCGGTAAGTCGCACTTGAGGCGAGCACTGATTACGCTTCTCAAGTCCTCACCCCGCACACCCAGGAGCACATTCGAATGGCCTCGATCGCAGCAGTTGGCGCCCGTGAGATCCTCGACTCGCGAGGGAACCCCACCGTCGAGGTGGAGGTGGTGCTCGACGACGGGGCATTCGCTCGAGCCGCGGTGCCCAGCGGCGCCTCTACCGGCGCATTCGAGGCGGTCGAGCTTCGAGACGGCGGTCGGCGCTATCTCGGCAAAGGTGTGGAGACCGCGGTCAGCGGAGTGCAATCGATCGCCGATGCGGTGGTCGGTCTGGAAGCCGACGATCAACGCCTGGTCGACCAGGCCATGCTCGACCTCGACGGCACGCCCAACAAGAGCAAGCTCGGTGCGAACGCGATTCTCGGGGTGTCGCTGGCAGTGGCGCGGGCAGCCGCTGAGTCGGCCGCGCTTCCTCTCCATCGCTACCTCGGTGGTCCGAACGCCTACCTATTGCCGGTGCCGATGATGAATATTCTCAACGGCGGCAGCCATGCCGACTCCAACGTCGACGTCCAGGAGTTCATGATCGCGCCGATCGGGGCTCCGACGTTCCGGGAGTCACTCCGGTACGGCACGGAGGTCTACCATGCGCTCAAGTCGGTGCTGAAGAAGAAGGGTCTGTCCACCGGGCTCGGGGACGAGGGGGGTTTCGCGCCCGACCTGGGCAGCAACCGTGCCGCGCTCGATCTGATCGTGGAGGCGATCGAGGCCGCCGGTTACGCCGTCGGAACCGAGATCGCCTTGGCCATGGATGTCGCGGCGAGCGAGTTCTACTCCGACGGCGCCTACACCTTCGAGGGCAGCCGGATGAGCGCCGGTGAGTTGATCGCATACTACTCGGACCTGTGCTCGGCGTACCCCATCGTGTCCATCGAGGATCCGTTGAACGAAGACGACTGGGACGGTTGGAAGGCGATGACCGACGATGCGGGGAAGTCGGTTCAGTTGGTGGGCGACGACCTGTTCGTCACCAATGTCGAGCGGTTGCAGCGTGGGATCGACGAGGGGCAGGCCAACGCCTTGTTGGTGAAGGTCAACCAGATCGGATCGTTGACCGAGACCCTGGACTCGGTGGACCTGGCGCATCGCAACGGCTTCCGCTGCATGATGAGCCATCGCTCCGGGGAGACCGAGGACACCACGATCGCCGATCTCGCCGTCGCGACCAACTGCGGCCAGATCAAGACCGGTGCGCCGGCGCGGTCGGAGCGCGTCGCCAAGTACAACCAGTTGCTGCGCATCGAGGAGGAACTCGGCGAGGCGGCACGCTACGCCGGAGCCCGGGCCTTCCCACGATACGAGGGCTGAGCCGGGCACACTGGAGTCATGGGAACTGGTTCGTCGAAACGCGGCGGTCAAGGCAATGGCCGCCGAGCCGGCGCCGGACCGGCCAAGAGTCGTCGCCCGTCGGCTCGCCAGGGTTCGCGCGCGGTCGCTTCGGGACCGGGCTCATCCCGTACGGCCCGGGCCACGCGAGGCGGCCCGGGCGCCGGGATGTCGAAAGGGGCCGGCCGAGGCGACTCAGCGGGACGAGCCAGGCCCCGGGTGACCGGCCGGATGGCCGTCCTGCTGTTGGTGCTTGCGGTGCTCACGGTGTCGTACGCATCGTCGATGCGGGCCTACCTGCATCAGCGCAGCCACATTGCCGAGGTCAAACAGAAGATCGCCGAGCGCGAGGCCGCGTTGACCGCGCTGGAACGCGAGAAGCGACGTTGGCAGGACCCGGTCTATGTCCGGATCCAAGCCCGCAAGCGTTTGGGCTACGTCGTGCCGGGTGAGACGGGTGTCCAGGTCATCGACATCGACGGTTCGCCGCTGGGTGGTGAAGCCAAGCTGCGCGACCCCGATGGAATCGACGATCTCGAGCCGACCGCCTGGTGGGAGACGGCCTGGGCTTCGGTGGAGCTCGCCGGGAATCCCCCCGAGCCGGCCGACAAGCCCTCGGGGCCGATCGAGGCCCCGGCGGACGAGATCGGCCCGGGGGACGGTAGCGCCGACGAGGGAGTGGACGATCGCTAGCTCGCTCGACGCGGCCGATCTCGCTGCGGTAGCAGCCCAGCTGGGGCGGGCACCGCGTGGCGTCGAGGCGGTCGCGCATCGCTGTCCGTGCGGCAGGCCGGACGTGGTCAGCACGCGCCCCCGGTTGCCGGACGGTACGCCGTTTCCGACCACGTTCTATCTCACTTGTTCTCGCGCGGCATCGATGACCGGCACCTTGGAGGCGTCGGGCCTGATGCGTGAGATGGAGGCTCGGTTGCGAGCGGATCCCGATCTGGCGGCGGCGTACGCCGCCGCACACCGACGGTATCTCACCGCTCGCTCCGAACTGGGCGAGGTGCCCGAGATCGACGGCGTCTCCGCGGGCGGCATGCCCGATCGCGTGAAGTGCCTGCACGTCCTTGCCGCGCAGGCACTGGCTCAAGGGCGCGGAGTCAATCCGCTGGGCGACGAAGTGCTCGACCGGCTCGGCGAGTGGTGGCGGACCGGCCCATGCGTCAGCGTGGAGCCGGAGTGACGTGCCGTGATCGGTGAGACTCCGGCCGAACCGGTCGTCGCTGCCGTGGACTGCGGCACCAACACCATCCGGTTGCTGATCAGCCGAGCAGGCGTGCCGCTGGTCCGAGAGAGCCGGATCGTACGTCTCGGGGAGAACGTCGATGTCACCGGTCGGCTCGGTGACCAGGCGTTGGACCGGGCCTGGACGTGCCTGGCGGAGTACGCGGCGATGATGGCCCGGTACCCGGTCGTGCGGATCCGGTTCTGCGCGACCTCGGCCACCCGAGATGCCGCCAATGCCGCGGAGTTCGCGGCCGGGGTACGAGCCCGGCTCGGTGTGCGGCCCGAGGTGCTGACCGGCGAGGAAGAGGCCCGGCTGGCCTATGCCGGAGCCCTCGCCGGGTTGCGCCTTACGGGAGTGCTTCCCGCCGACTCGGGCACGCCCGGACCGGTCCTGGTGTTCGACGTCGGCGGCGGCTCGACAGAACTCACTCTCGGTACGCCGAGGCTCGGCGGTCCCACGGGCGGGGCGGCTCGGGGCCGATCACCCGACCGGCCGGACGACCTGGCGGCGTACTCGGCCGACATCGGATCGGTGCGCCTGCACGAACGACACCTGCACTCCGACCCGCCTACCGCCGAGGAGATCGCCTCCTGTGTCGCCGACATCGAACGAGAACTCGACGCTTGCCCGGTGGAGCCCGGCCGAGCCCGGGCGGTGGTGGGGGTGGCGGGTACCTTCCTCACCGTGGCGGCCGGAGCGCTCGGCCTTGCCGACTATCGAGCCGACCGCGTGGATCATGCGGTGCTGGGGACTCCCGAGGTGATCTCGGTGTGCCGGCACCTGACCGGCCTGTCGGTCGCGGACCGGCTGACCCTGGGCTACGTCGAGTCCGGGCGCGCCGACGTGAT
>JBOFLE010000274.1:0-2188 GCA_051657705.1 Nocardioides sp.
ACCATGTCGACCACCTGCCTGGTCTCGACCACCTCGTGCACACGGTAGATTCGGGCACCGGCCAGCGCGCAGATCGCGGTCGCCGCCAGCGTGCCGGTGAGTCGTTCCCCCACGGGCAGGTCCAGGGTCTCGCCGACGAAGTCCTTGTTGGACAACGAGACCAGCACCGGCCACCCCGTGGTCACGAACTCGTCCAACCGTCGGGTGATCTCGAGTGAGTGGAAGGTGTTCTTGCCGAAGTCATGCGCCGGGTCGATGACGACGCCTTCCTTGCCGACACCGGCGGCGACCGCCCGCTCGGCGTACGCCGTGGTGGCGGCGATCGCCGCCGCCACTACGTCGTCGTACTCGATGCGGTACGGCCGGGTCCGGGGCGTGACTCCGCCGCTGTGGGTGCAGATCAGTCCGGCGCCGCACTCGGCGGCCGCCTCCACCAGTTCGGGGTCCGCTCCGCCCCAGGCGTCGTTGAGGACGTCGGCTCCCTCCGCACAGACGATGCGGCCGACCTCGGCGCGCCAGGTATCCACGCTGATCACCAGGTCCGGGAAGGCCGACCGGACCCGGCCGACGAAGGCCGCTACCCGGCCGATCTCCTCCGCGACGCCGACCTCGGCGCCGGGCGCGGCCTTGATCCCGCCGATGTCGACGATCTCGGCGCCTTCGTCGACCACCCGCGCGACCCGGTCGAAGGCCTTGTCCTCGGCCCAGGTGGCTCCCCGGTCGTAGAACGAGTCGGGAGTGCGATTGACGATCGCCATCATCAAGGGGGCGTCGTCGGCGAACTCGTGGCGGCCCAGGCTGAGCGTCATCGGCTACCCTCCCGACCTCTCCGGGGTCACCTGGCAGGCGGGTGGGCGCTCGGTGGTCGGCACCAGCAGATCGACCGGCCCGACGCCGAGCTGCTCGGAACCATCGCCGAGCGGGTGGTACTGCCGCAACACCACCGGCGACCGACCGAGGTCGCGCTCCTCGCGCCGATGCCGGCGCGACCACATCGCGGCCATGATCTGCGTCGCCATGCCGCCGAGATCTTGCAAGGGCTGGTGACGGTGCGCGCGCCGGCCCAGATCCACCTGGGCGATCGCTCCAATCCCACGCTCGCGGGTGGTATCCGACAAGGCGGCCAGCTCGACGCCGTAACCGGTGGGCACCGGCAGTGTCTCGAACAGCTCGCGCCGGATCGCCCACTCGCCGGCAAGGGGCTGAACGAGGCCGGACAGCTCGGAGTGCAGCAATGCGATCAGCGGGCGGGCGACCAGCTCGGTGACGCGGCCGCCCTGGTAGGCCGCGGTGTCGTCGCCGTCGGGATCCCCGGCACGCAAAGGCCGCTCGTAGAAGCCCTTGACCAACGCGATCTCCGGGCGCGTCAGGAGCGGCCCGATCAGGCCGGGGACGAAGTGGGTGTCCCACTCGAGCAGGTCCGCGTCCATGAAGACCAGGAGGTCGCCGGTGGCGACGAACAACGACTTCCACATCGCCTCACCCTTGCCCGGGAAGGTCCCCAGGTCCGGCCGGATGTCGGCGGATCGATAGACCGTTGCCCCGGCGTTCGCGGCGATCGCGAAGGTGTCGTCGGTGGAGTCGGAGTCGATCACCACGATCTCGTCCACCAGGGGCACGGTGTCGATCAGAGCCTTGCGGACCCGGGTCACCACGTCACCGACGGTGGCGGCTTCATTTCTGGCCGGGATCACCAGGCTGACGGTTGTCGCGTCACGATCCCTGGCCGCGATCAACTCGTCCAGTGACCAGTCGTCCCAATGATAGGTATTGCCGTCGAACCACTCCGAACGCCCGGTGCTGACCACCCCGCAACCCTAATCAGTGCCCGGTAGGCGAGAGCCCGGCGCACGAACGCCGTCGCCCAGCACGGCGAGCGAATCCAGGACTGCCCGCTGGCAGTCGGCGGACTCCTGGGCGGAGTGTCGGCACTCGGCGAGGTGGCTCAAGACGGCCTCGGCCAGGGCCAACTGGTGCTGGCGTCGCCGCAGCTCCCGCACCTTGTCCCGGGCCAGTGCACGGCGCCGCTCCGGAACCCCGGGCACGACCAGCGCGCGGATCTCGTCGAGCGTGCAGCCGACGGCGCGGGCGAGCTGGATGACCTGCAACACCTGCACCGTGGCCACGCCGTACCGGCGGTGGCCGTTGCTCCGGCGGTCGGGAACGACCAGGCCGATCCGGTCGTAGT
>JBOFLE010000275.1:0-1510 GCA_051657705.1 Nocardioides sp.
CTGAGTACGGCGAGGAGGTCATCGCTCGTTGCCGGCGCGGGGACGCTGACCAGGATCTGCGGCTTTCGGACGTGGTGTTTCCTCCCGATACCGCGGCCGCGTGGATCCATGCGGCGTACCGGCGGTGCCTGGGGATCGCGCGCTACCCCGCCGCCATCCCGGCGGGATGGGAGCTGTCCTCGATGTGACTCCACCTCCCGCCGGTAGACCGGCTGGTGGCGCGCCGAACGACGCGGTCACTTGCGGGCCACCATCGGGTAGGTAGGCCAGGTAAGGCCGGATCCCGCCTCGGATGCTCGCGGTAAGCAGATACGTGTCGTCTGCCAGCCTGGCTTGCGCGGGCTTCGCCCCACTGTCTCGTTCGAGGCTGATGACCGCCGGTCAGTCCAGGGTGGAGCCGATCGTCACGAGGCGGATCGGCCCGGTCGCGGACCGGAACTCGAATCGTAGGTACCTGTCGCCGGATTCGAAACGATCGAACGGGAACTTGATGGCCATCACGCCGGTGCCGCTCGCGTCGCCCCCCATTGCCGGTGAGCCGAGAGTGGCTCGAACCTGCTCACGGGTGGCGTCGAAGGACAACCCAGCGGGTAGGGCCTCGTCGAACTGCCCGAAGCCCTCCGCGCCACGTGCATACAGAAAGACCGCGCGCACGGTGTGGTCGTCGTACAGAGCGAAGCTGACCCCGGCAGCGGGTGCGCTGAGGTACGGCGACTCGCCGGAGATCTCGGGTTCGGCGCCATCGAAGAGCCGGTGGTAGACGTCCAAGGCGAGAGCGGGCTCTCCGACCCAGCCGAACGCCGGGTGTGACGTGTAATCCGCCGCAGAGGGCACGCGCTTTCCGGGCATTCCTCGACTGTACCCCGACTCCGGCCGTCTGCGCCCGGGCTTGTTGCCGCCGGCCGCGCGACGTCTCCTGATCGCCGGCGTACGACGGGCTATTCCTGTCGGACGTATGGTCACCCCCGATCAATTGGCGACTAATCCCCCCATCTAGAGCGGCTAACCCCCCACAGGGTGAGCGACTAATCCCCCACTGCTCAGACCCAGATGTGGCACACTCACGCGGTGTCGCCAAGGCCTCGACAGCGTCGATCGCATGCCCGGCCGCTCGTTCAGTGGCGGCGTAGTCGTGGGCGAGGACATGCCCGATTGCCACCGAGATCAGGTCGAGTGTCAAGCTGCATTCCTCACCCGGACGCCGGGCAGCCATTGCCGCCTCGGCATACGCCAAGGCGAGTTCGGCGAAGTCGGCGCGGTCGGGAAGCGCGGCCAGGGCGTTGTAGGCCACCGCCGAGATGCCGTGAAGGTCGGCCGGTGCGGTGATGAAATGTGCGTGCGCCGGCAACGCTGGTTGTGGCCTGGGGCTTTCCACTTGCTCACCGTACGTGAACTGACCCCCAGCCGCTCGGCGAATCCCTCGATACTCAACCGCAACGCCACGCGCAGCCGCTTGGCCTCCGCGCCGGTCCACCGCTGAATCACGATGTCGTGGTGGGCGCTGGTGCCG
>JBOFLE010000276.1:0-2279 GCA_051657705.1 Nocardioides sp.
CCGCGCTGGCCCAGCGTCATCGCCAGGTCGTAGAGATGCTCGTAGTCCTCGCGCAAGGTCAGCCAGCCGTCGACCACCAGGAACACGTCCCCGAGCGGCGCGCTCTCGAGCTGCTCGCCCGCGCGCCGTCGGCGGCGGAAGGTGCCGATGGAGTCCACGCCGCGATCGGCGAACATCCGCTCCCGATCGCGCAGCAGGGTGGCCACCTCGGCCACCACCCGCGAGCATCGCTCCGGGTCCAGTCGCGAGGCTATGCCGCTCACATGCGGCAGGCCGGCCAGGGTGCTGAGCGCGCCGCCGCCGAAGTCCAGGCAGAAGAACTGCACCTCCTCGGGCGTGTGGGTCAGCGCCAGCGACATCATCAGCGTGCGCAACAGCGTCGACTTGCCGCTCTGCGGGGCTCCGGCGATCGCGACGTTGCCCGCGGCACCCGCCAGGTCCACCGTCATCAGCTCCTGGCGCTGGTGATAGGGCCGATCGACGATTCCCACCGGCACCCGCAACGCGCCGACGCCTTCCCAGCGGGTTGCCGACAGGCCGCGGTCGGCGGTGGGCTCCAGCCCGCCCACCAACTGCTCGATCGACGGCGAGGTGCCCAGCGGCGGCAACCACACCTGATGCGCGGCCGGGCCGCGCCCGCGGATCTTGTCCGCCATCACCTGCAGGACCGTCTCGGTCAACGGTGAGGGGGCCGCGCTCTCCGCGTCGGGAGCGGCGCGGAGCACGTCGGCCACGGTCAGCTCCGCCTCGTCACCGGGCTCGGTCTCCACCGGCGCCAGCGAGAACGGCAGCACCCGCAACCGGGGCGCGATCGTGCGGGTCGGCGCGGCGGACGAGGAGCCGCCGCGCGGCGGCGGCGCCGCTCCGGAGACGTAGGCCGCCTTGAACCGGATCAGCGTCGAGGAGTCGGTGCGCAGGAACGCCGACCCCGGGATCGAGGGCAACTCGGCGGCATCGGCCACGCCCAGCACGCTGCGCGACTCCGAGGCCGAGAAGGTGCGCAGCCCGATCCGGTAGGACAGGTGCGAGTCAAGACCGCGTAGCCGGCCCTCCTCCAGCCGCTGCGAGGCGAGCATCAGGTGCACCCCGAGGCTCCGGCCGAGCCGGCCGATCATCACGAAGGTGTCGATGAAGTCCGGCTGGCTGGACAGCAGCTCGGAGAACTCGTCGATGATCACCATCAGACTCGGCAGCGGGTTCAGGTCGGCGCCGGCTTCACGGGCGATCTCGTAGTCCCGCGCGGAGGCGTAGTTGACCGAGGCCAACAACTCCTGGCGGCGCATCAGCTCCCCCTCCAGGGCGTCCTTCATCCGGCCCACCAGCGTCAGGTCGTCGGCCAGGTTGGTGATCACCGCCGAGGTGTGCGGTAGCTGACCGAGACCGGTGAAGCTCGCACCGCCCTTGAAGTCCACCAGCACGAAGTTCAAGATCTCCGACGAATGCGTGGCAGCCAGCCCCAGCACCAGCGTCCGCAGCAGCTCCGACTTGCCCGATCCGGTGGCACCGATCACCAGACCGTGCGGGCCCATGCCGTCCTCGGCGGACTCCTTGACGTCGAGTTCCAGCGGCCGGCCGTGGGAGTCGATGCCGATCGGCACCCGCAGCCGGTTGCGCCGCGAGCGGGGGCGCCAGCTCTGCGAGACCTCGAAGGTGTGCGGGTCACCGATGCCGAGCATGTCGGCCAGCCCGAGGTTGCCGGCCAGCGGCTGTTCCTCCTCGGTCGCCAGCGGCCGGCTGGCGGACAGCGCCGACATCGACCGGCTCAACGCCATCGCGGGCGCGAGCGGCAGGCGGTCCGGCTGGCCGATCAGCTCGATCCCGCCACCGAGCACCTTGCCGAGCCGGTCCCGCTCGACGGCCAGCGCCAGGCCGTGCGGTCCGATCGATCCCGGACGGTCGCTCAGATCGATCAGCGTCGTCGCCGCCAGTCCGGACTCGTCGCCCAACACCGCGCCGGGGTCGGTACCACCCTCGTCGCGGATGATGAACAGGTGCGGCTGGTTCAGACCGCCGCCGCTCTTGCTGAATCGGGTACTCCGGCCGAGGTCGTCCCCGAGGATCGCGGCGAGTGCGGAGAGATCCTCGGCGGCCAGCCGCACCGGCCCGGCCGCGTCGAGCGCGGTCGGATGCAGGCAGTGCGGCAGCCACTTGAGCCACTCCCACTCCGGCGCGGTCTCCACCGAGGCACAGACCGCGATCCGCAGATCGTCGGGGGCGTGGAAGGTGGCCAGTTGTCCGATGATCGCACGGACCAGGCTGAGCCGGTGCTCGCGCTCGCC